>DASXMV010000133.1:0-17149 GCA_036495465.1 Candidatus Udaeobacter sp.
GTGAGATTGCGTTTAGCAAATCTTCGCGGCTCGTCATTTCGACTGTGAACGCCTGGCGCGCCGGCATATCGAAGCCCATGGCAACTCCGTTTAAAGCGGCGATGACGATGATGAATGAAGGCGTGGCAAAACCCGTCCAAACACCGGCCGCGAGAAAGAACGCACAAATCATTTGGGCTGTCTGGGTGGCGACGAGGATCGAGCGCTTCGGGTACCGGTCGGCGAGGGAGCCGCCCCAGATTGACGACAACATCATTGGAGCAGATCCCATGGCGGCGACAATACCGAGCAGCAACTTTGAATTTGTAATCTCATAGACGAACCAGCTCATCGCGGTTTGCTGCATCCACGTGCCAACGAGCGAGACGAGCTGCCCCCAAAAAAACAACCGATAATTGCGATGCCTTAACGCCCGAAATGTATGGCGCCAAGTCACACCACCGATCGGTACACGACGCGGCCGTCCGCTGACGTCTTCAGGTACCTGCGCTGTTTCGGTGGGCCTTGTCGGCATCACAAAAGAGACCACGGCTCTTCACGTTTCGCACGAGGTGCTTTTCGCTGCATGGCAGAGCACGTGCCATAATCGGATGGAGCGGGATGCATATTTTTTTGTAGGGCGTTTCTGTGAAACGCCAAGGCGGCGTCTGACACAGACGCCCTACAGGACTATTGTTTCGAGCGAGCGCAGAGCACAGTTTTGCGTAAGAATATTTTGATGGAAAGCACAGAGGCGATCCTTCTTCGCAAGCGTAAGTTCAGCGATACCACGCTCATCATTTCCTGGTGCACGGAGGCGTTAGGCTGTATCCAAACAATTGCCAAGGGCGCGCGGCGCCCCAAAAGTCCGTTTGCTGGAAAGTTGGATTTGTTTTTTGAAGCTGAAATTTCCATCGTGCGGGGCAGGAAATCGGACCTCCATACGCTCACTGAAGTTGTGCTGAAAAATCCGTTTGCCGGGATTCGCAGCAGCTATCTGCGTACTCAAACGGCTGCGTATTTTGTGGAGCTTATTGAGATTTGCACGGAGCGAGATCATCGCGAGCCAGAACTTTTCGCGTTATTGCGTAGAGCTTTTGGTTATCTCGACGCCAAGGATCCGACATCGCGCGCGGTCTCACACTTCGAGACCGAACTTGCGCGAATTGCGGGCGTGCATGACGAAAAGAAATTAAAGGCTGATCCCGCGTTTGCTCTGGGAAATTTATTTGGCCGGTTGCCTCTTTCTCGTACGCCGCTCTTGAAAACACTGGCGATGGAGGCGAAAAACCGGGACACTTCCAAATGAAACAACGCAATCTTATCGCTGCACTCTTAATCACCGGCCTGGGCCCTGCATTAGCGAACGAGACGTACAAATTCGATCCGTCGGGATCGACGATTGGTTTCAGTGTGCACCAATTCCTTGGCACTACACAAGGGAAGTTCATGAAGTTCAATGGCAAGATCGACGTCGACCGGGAGCACCCGGAAAATTCATCCGTTACGGCGCAGATCGACGTGCCTAGCATCGATACACGGATCAAAAAGCGAGACGATCATCTGCGCAGCGCCGAATTTTTTAACGTCGAAAAGTTTCCGTACATGACATTCAAGAGCAGGAGCGTAAAGCAGACCGGAGCGCAAAGCGGCGATATTCTTGGCGATCTAACCATACACGGCGTCACCAAGCCGATCACGCTTCACGTCAAGTTGCTAACTTCACTTAGCGAAACGAGCCGGACGCGCTGGGCCGTAACAGTTGATCCAATCACACGGCGCGATTTCAACCTGATGTTTGCGCCGGCGGCCGAGTCAGTTTCTGGAATCAGCCAGACAGTCACGGTCAATATCGAGATCGAGGCGAAGCGGGGCGAGCGCGCCGAATAGCACCAATGGAAATTGTCCCCCTCGGAGATAGCGCGCTGATCGTCCGTGTATGTGAACGATTTGATAATGCGCCTGAAAAGACGATGGACAAGGTGCTACGCACTTTTCGGCAGATTCAAGACGCTGCCGTTCCCGGAGTGATTGAACTCGCGACCGCTTACACAAGCGTCACAGTTTTTTTTGATCCGATGGTCGTCGCCAAAGCGGCTAAAACACAGGATACAGTGTTCGATTGGTTGGCGGCGCGCATTCGCGCTTCCGTCCCCGAGGTCGCTGACTCCAGTCGAAAGAGGAGATCGGCGTCACGAACTGTTGAAATTCCTGTCTCTTACGATTCGGAATTTGCTTTCGATCTCGATCATGTCGCGGAGACTTCAGGACTCTCGCCAGCCGAAGTCATCGACCTTCACAGTAGTACTGAGTATCGCGTCGCGTGCATCGGATTTGTTCCAGGATTTCCATTTCTGACTGGTCTGCCGAGAAAACTGGCGACTCCGCGTCGAGATGTGCCGCGGAAAGAAATTCCACCCGGTTCGGTGGGGATCGGCGGCGCGCAAACAGGGATTTATCCGCTCCGTTCGCCCGGCGGTTGGAACCTCATTGGTCGCACGCCGTTGCGCCTATTCGATCCCGTGGGAAATCCGCCCGTACTTTTGCGCGCCGGCGAGCGTGTGCGCTTCCGCAAAATCACACGCGATGAATTTGAATCGTTCGAACGTTAACCGGCACTCATGAGCCTGATTGTTGAGCGCGCGGGATTTCTTTCCAGCGTTCAGGACCGTGGACGCACAGGTTTTCGCGAGATTGGTGTTTCGTTAGGCGGGGCGCTCGACCCCTTCGGATTGCGCGTGGCCAATCTCTTGGTTGGTAACGATCAGCAGGCGGCTGGAATTGAGATTACCCTTGGCGGTTTGCAATTACGTTTTGAGGACGAACGTGTGGTGGCATGGTGCGGTGGCGCTTTTGATGTGCGCCTTGGATCGACAGGATTACCGGCAGGGCACGCAGCGCATGTGCAAGCCGGCGTAGAATTGAAATTTGGGCGGCCTCAAATTGGTTGCCGTTGTTGGTTGGCGGTTTCCGGTGGAATTGACGTGGCCGTTGTTCTCGGAAGTCGGTCTACGGATTTGCGTGCGCAATTCGGCGGATTTGAAGGGAGCATTTTGCGTGATGGCGACGAACTGCGCCTGGGTTTGCGACCGGGGTCACCGGCCCCGGCTGCAGATATTTCTTCATGGACTGCGCCACACGATTGGGTGAGTCCGGCTAAACGTGAGCCAACTTTGCGTTTCGTCCGCGGGATAGACTGGAAACGTTTTGATGTTTCGTCGCAGCAATGCCTAACGAGTGAAGCATTCACTGTTTCACCGGACTCAGACCGAATGGGAGTGCGCTTTGAAGGTCCAGAACTCAAGCGACTCGATGACAGCGACCTGATCTCCGAAGCGGTGGTACCGGGTACAATCCAGGTTCCTCCGAGCGGCCGGCCGATTTTGCTTTTGGGAGATTGCCAAACCATTGGCGGCTATCCGAAAATAGCCCACGTGATCACTGTTGACCTTGGGATTGCGGCGCAAGTTCGCGCAGGCGATCACGTTCGTTTTTCCGAAGTTTCATTAGTCGATGCGCATCGCTTTTTAGTTGAGCGGGAACGCCAACTGGAGCTGTTTCGCGTCGGGCTCAGTTTACATACTTCATGAAGCTAACGGTCGATCTCAATGCCGATCTCGGCGAAGACTCAGGCCACGATGAGGAATTGTTCGAGCTCATCAGCTCGGCGAATGTCGCGACCGGATTTCATGCTGGCGATTCAGATACGATGCACGCTGCTATCGCTGGAGCGAAAAATCATGGAGTCGCGGTCGGAGCACATCCAAGCTTTTTCGATCGCGAAAATTTCGGACGCAAGGAACTAAAGATAAGTAATCAAGAAGTGTTCGACGCCGCGGCTTATCAGCTAGGAGTTTTCCAAGCGATCGCCTCTGCCCTCGACGCGCGACCCAACCACGTCAAACCGCATGGAGCCCTCTACAACATGGCGGTCCGCGATATTCAACTGGCTGATGCGATCGCGCGAGCCATCGAATCAGTCGATCCAAAGTTAATTCTATTTGCGCCGGACAAGAGCGAACTTGCCCGTGGCGGCGAGGCACATGGACTGCAAATTGCGCGCGAAATTTTTGCCGATCGCAATTACCTGAATGACGGCTGGCTGGTTCCCCGCACGCGGCCGGATGCGTTGCTTCATGATCCAAAAGAAGCGGCTGAGCGCGTGTTGCGGATGTTGCGCGAAGGCAAGGTACGCTCTGTTGAAGGCCGCGACGTCGAGGTGCGCGGCGACACAATTTGCGTTCACGGCGACACACCCGGCGCAGTTGAGTTCGCGCGTGAATTGCGAAAGCGACTGGAACAGGAAGGCGTCAGGATCGGCGCGCCGCAGCCTTTGTTGTGACGAAGAAGAGCGACAATCGGCGGGAACCCGGTCTCGTTCGCGTACTCGGACCAGTCGATGCCACGATGATCGTGATGGGCTCGATGATCGGCTCGGGTATCTTCATCACATCGGCCGAATCGTCCCGGCTGAGCGGCGCACCAGGCTGGTTGCTTCTCGCTTGGGCAATTGCGGGTTTGTTAACGATCACCGGCGCGCTTTGTTGCTCGGAGCTGGCGACAATGATGCCGCGTGCCGGCGGTGTTTACATCTTTTTGCGCGAAGCATACGGAAAATCGATTGGGTTCTTGTACGGCTGGACGCTGTTTCTGGTTATTCAAACGGGGACCATCGCCGCAGTGGCGATTGCATTCGCAAAGTTTCTGGGCGTGTTTATCGCCGGGGTTTCGCCGGACAATTATTTGGTGACGCCAATTTCAATCGGCGGCTACGCGATCAGTCTTTCTACCGAGCAATTAGTCGCGATTGGCTTGATCGCATTGCTGACGTGGAGCAACACGGGAGGACTTGAAATCGGCAAAATCGTGCAGAATACGTTCACGTTCGCAAAAACAGCTGCGCTCGCCGCCGTGATTGTGATCGGCCTGTCGTTAGGCTGGTATGCCAACTCTGCTGCGTTGAACTCGGCATGGTGGGATTCATGGGCGAATGGGTGGACCCCGCAAATCGCTCAACCTGGCTTCACCCTGGTGGGCGGCCTGGCTCTAGCGTTGCTGTTTGGAAAATCAATGGTCGGCCCGCTGTTCGCGCAAACCGCGTGGACAAATGTGACGTTTATCGGCAGCGAAATACGCGACCCGGGAAAAAATCTTGTGCGCGCACTTGTAGTGGGCTGCGGCATCGTTGTGATCCTGTATTTGCTGGCCAATCTTGCCTACGTGGCGGTGTTGCCATTCTCGGAAATCGAGCACGCGCCTCACAATCGAGTCGCTGTGGCCATGATGAATACGATTTTCGGTCGGACCGGTGCGATGTGCATGGCAGCAGCGATTATGATTTCCACATTCGGCTGTAACAATGGACTGATCCTTGCAGGAGCTCGCGTTTATTACGCAATGGCGCGCGACCGTCTGTTCTTCGAAAAAGTCGGAACCACGAATCGCTTTCATGTTCCCGCGGCTGCGTTGGTAGCGCAAGGCTTCTGGACCGTGCTCCTGACTCTGCCGCGCACGGTGAGGCAGGATCCCACGACGCATCAGGTCGTTTATGGAAACGTTTACAATCAGCTCCTTGAATACATCGTTTCAGCGGATTTGCTTTTTTACATTTTAATGGTCGTTGCCGTGGTGATTTTGCGACGCACCAAACCCGAGGCAGAACGCCCGTATCGCACATGGGGTTATCCGATCGTCCCGATTATCTCAGTTTTCGTCGCTGGCTTGTTGACCATCGATCTTGGTGTTCTTGCGCCCGCAACGTCGGGAATCGGGATTCTTATCGTCTTGACTGGCGTGCCTGCGTACTTTTTCTGGCGAAAGTTCGGTGCGATCGAAGGGAATCCGATTCGTAATTGAGAAACGAAACCACTTTGTATGCCTGCAAGATCAAAAAAACAACAAATGGCCGCTGGTGCCGCGCTTGCCGCCAAGCGCGGGAAACGCTCGAAGTCGTCGCTCAAGGGGGCTTCACGCGGGATGTACAAGTCGATGAGTAAAGGACAGCTGCGCGAGTTCGCAAAAACGAAGCGCAAGGGATTGCCTAGAAAAAAGCGGCGCTAAGGAATCGACAAACGCTGCGGTTGATCGTTTTTCAATATTTGCATTACTTGTTTCAAAGGCTCGGAACTGACCCTGCTCGTTCCAGTGAACGGATGGTCAAGCACGTAGATCAAAAATAGAATCATCGTAATTGTTACCGTAAGCGACGCTGCAATTAAATATTGCGCCCTGATGTTCTTCATCCCGAAGAAATAGGTGTACGAAATACTGATCACGCTACCAACAAGCAGGACTAACCAGACAACTGATGGCACAGTGTCGTTCCCCGCGAATATTCTGAGTCGCCGGTACTCAGCGAGATTATTCAACCGCTTCAATGCTTCGGCATAGATCTCTCTGTTGGGAACTGCCTTCTCGTCTAACTGATAAAATGTTGTTATAAGCTTTAGCATCGCTTCGTTGGAATGAAGACTTATCTCGCCTTCTGACATTCTTTTCAGTTCATCGTTGTAAACCGAACTGACATATTCCAGCAGTGTCTGTCGCATCGTTTCACCCGCCTGGTTCGGGAACTCTGTTGTAAGATGAAAAATGTCGGCAACCTCATTGGATTCCAGTTGCAGGTTCTTTGTGGCGTCGTCGTATCCGCTCCATGTGACAAAGACCACAAACGCGAGCAGCACACCGTAAAACAGGCCGAAGGCGTTGAAGATGATCGCTGCTACTTCGTGATTCTCCTTAAGGACTTCGGCCGAATACTTCTTTCGTACAAGGTAAAGACCCGCGAGCGCGAAGAAGGTCGTAATCACCGAGACGATTAAGAACGAAACTGGCGGCGGTAAGTTAAGCAGGAATTGCATGGGTCCGCTAAACTTCTCGCCAAAAGATTGATTAATTGTCGAGAGAAAAAGGTTCGATTTCATGCGTGGAGCGTCTCAAACTATTTCCAGAATATGAAAACGATTTTTCCTGTTTGTATTGTCTTAGTTATTCTTTGCGCCTGCGGTTTGGCCCAAGAAACCTTTCCGGGAGGAATTGTTTACGGTCCCAAGGCTGCGTTCAAGATCGACGCGCCGCCCGGGTGGGTCCTCGATAACAAAGCGGGAGCCGAACAGGGGTTGCCATGTGTTCTTTATCCCAAAGGATCGACTTGGGCGCATGCGAATGCAATCATGTACGCCAAGATCGCCAGTACCGATTACGAGGACGTTGGAAAGTTTGTCGCCACGGCGATTCAGCGAATGGAAAAGATGCATGGCAAACCCAAGGAAAAAGTCGACTCCGGGAAAACAGGTGATGGCCATCCGTATTTCATCAACGAATACCCGGCGACCAAATCGTATTCCCAATGGGAACGCGTCGCTTACATCCAATTGCCAAAAGCGGTCGCCTACATTGTTTTCTCGGCACGAGATGAGGCGGGCTATCGAAAAAATTTCACGGCCCTTAACGAAGTGTTGAAATCGTTTACCTACATGAAAGTCGAAGGCGATCACAAGCAACATTGATCGTCAGCGCCCGCTAAGCATGCGGAAGATGCGCAGTTCACCGTAGTCGTACTTGCCGTCCAGCAGGGCTCTTACATCTACGAGTTTGTTGTCCGGAACTTTGCGAAACGCGGCCGCGATTTGCTGGCGTTGCAAGGCGGTGAAAAACCGATCGGGTTCCAGGGATTCGCCTGACGCAATTGCGGCTTCAAGATGATCGTAAATAGTACTCCGCACCAGACCGCGTGCGCGAGAAATGTCGTTCACCGATTGGCCGCTGCGAAACAGCCGGAGCGTTTCTCTCTGGCTGTCATTCAGGCGTGAACGATGCGATGGGCGCCGACGGACGCTCTCGCTGGAAAATGTCCGGCGCGGATTAGCGGCAAGATAGATTTTGATTTCGTCCAGGAACGCGTCGGCGAAGTCTTTCAGTTTTTGCTCGCCTACGCCGGGAATTTGTCGAAAATCGGTCGCGGTCGTCGGGTAGTTTTTTGCCATGTGACGCAGCGAGACATCAGAGAAGATGACGTACGCCGGCACATTGCGTTCATCCGCCACTTTGCGCCGCAGGCTGCGTAACCGCTCGAACAACACTTCATCGCATTCGATCGCGCCCGCGCGACCTTTTTGATCCCGCGACTGCGAGACAACTTCAACCTGCTTTGTGAGCGTGATCGATGTGCGGTGGCGCAAGGAGTCGCGGCCAGTAGCCGTAAGACTTAAGGTAGCGAACTTTCCAGGCGCGCACTCAAGGAAGCCCAGGCGCAGTAACTCCCGCCCGATCGCCTGCCAGGCTTCTCGTTTCAATTCGCGGCCGATTCCGTATGTGGATAATTCGTTGTGGCCACGCTGTCGGATTGCCTCGGTATCTGCGCCACGCAAAACATCCACAACATGATTCAGTCCAAACCCGAATCCGCTCTTGACGTGGATGCGATGGACACACGAGAGCAATTTTTGCGCCGGAATTGTGCCATCGAAAGTCTCGCGCGGGGTCAGGCAATTGTCGCAGCCCTGGCAGGATGGCCTTTCCCATTTTTCGCCAAAATATTCGAGCAAGGTTACGCGGCGGCACGCGCGGGTTTCAGCGTAATGAACCATTTGTTGCAGCTGTGCCCGGGCAATTCGCGCTTCGCTTTCGCTTTTTTCCTCGATGAAATGGAGCTGCTTGGCGACATCGTTTGCACTAAATAGCAGCATGCAGTCGCTGGGTAACCCATCCCGGCCTGCGCGCCCAGTCTCCTGATAATAGCTCTCCAAATTCTTCGGGAGATCGTAATGCACGACAAAGCGCACGTTTGGCTTATTGATTCCCATTCCAAACGCGATCGTCGCAGTGACTATGCGCACATCGTCGCGCAAAAACGCTTCCTGGTTTTTCGTGCGCTCTGAACTCGTTAGACCTCCGTGATACGGATTCGCGCTTACGCCGTCTTCACTGAGATGCCGTGCCACTGACTCGGCGCTCTTTCGGCTTGCGCAGTAAACGATGCCGCTGTCATTAGACCGGCTGCGAATGAACTCAAGCAGTTGTTCGTACGGCGTCGTTTTTGGAACAACGCGGTAAATGAGATTCGGGCGGTTGAAGCTGGCGACATAACACCGCGGTTCCAGCAGCTTTAGTTGCTTTACGATATCGGTCCGCACTCGTTCAGTGGCCGTCGCGGTAAGCGCCATCATTGGCACTTCCGGAAAATGCGTTCGCAATTTTTTAAGCTCGCGATATTCCGGCCGGAAATCGTGGCCCCATTCGCTGATGCAATGTGCCTCATCGATGGCGAACTGTGCAATGTTCCAGTTCAACGCGCGTTCCAAAAACGTATCGAGCATCAACCGCTCAGGCGCGACGTAAAGCATCCGGTACTCACCGCGATGCAGCCCGCGCCAGCGTGCAATTGCTTCTTTCTGGTCCAGCGTCGAATTCAGGTAAGTCGCGGCGATCCCGCTGGTTTGCAGCGAGTCCACCTGATCTTTCATGAGCGAAATCAGCGGCGAGACAACAATGGTCAAACCATTGCGTATCAGAGCAGGCAATTGGAAACAGAGGGATTTTCCACCGCCAGTAGGCATCAGCACAAACACATCGCGGCCCGCCAGCGAATCGGTGATGATCTCGCGTTGCAGCGGCCGGAATTGGTCGTAGCCGAAATGCTTCTTTAATGTGCCGAGCAACTCCATGTTGTTCTGCTTACCAGAACATATGCTTAGCGCGCACGTTTCTTGTAAGGAAGTTGTCGTTTTCTTCCTGCAAAATGCCCGAAGACAACCGGTCACTTCTGCCGCTTTAGCCGGAAACCGTCCGCATGCGCGCCGGAACCGCTCGCGTACTCAACTAATCCCACGCCTTTCTTCCAAACGACCTTCTTGAAATGGCCGGATGGATGGCTCGAATCGTAAATGCAGAGATCGCCTTTCAAAGTGATTGTTGCCTTCCACAACCCATCTTCATGATTGAAGTTACCAGTCGTGATTCCGTAAACGTCAGCCGGCTCAAATTCTGGGGGCTTATCTAACGCTGAAATTTTCTTAATCGCGGCATCATTGTCTTCTTCGTTTAACAGGAGGATCCGGTCATCTGTTACGATGAAATAATTCGGCCGAATCTCACGCTTCTGCGGTGCACTGGAGTTGAGATCGTTGAATTCGATCTTAAAAATCGCCCCCCACGACATCCCGGCAACGCGCGTTGTAACGACTTGCGCCGTGAGCGGAATTTCGTCCTGCTGAATTTCATCCCCCCACTCGGTGCCGCGAAATTTGGCAGAGACTGGCTTGTCGTCTTTGGAAGCCAGAAACGGATTGGCTGCGTAAATAGAAACTGAAAATAAGGTCGATATCGTTGTTATCGCGATTCGGCGGCAGTCCATGGCCCGATCTTAACGGCCACGATTATTGATGCACGGTTTTTTCTAATCTGCGCGGCAGCGCCGCGCTATTTATCGCTAGCCTTTGGAGCTAGCGCATCGACGATTTTTTCAAAACGCGGATCGCCGCGGAGCGGATCCCACCACGGCATGAGTTTGAGTTGGCCATAGCTGACGCCACTCGGGACTTGGGTGGCAATTGCCAGCTGTTCACAAGCCAGATCGTTTTCGCCAACCCAGGCGGCGATCTTCGCCAGATACCGATGCATTGCCGGGCCCCAAATTGCGTCTTTTTCCACTGGAAGAAGCTCGACAGCGCGGCGGCCTTCACGGAGTGCTTCATTTTTCCGCCCAAGAGCGGCGTAGATCAAACCAAGCGCACAACGTGGCGGGGCATAATTTGGTTGGGCCTGCACGACCTTCTCCTGGTCCACGAGGGCCACGGTAAAAGCGGCGCGGGCTTTCGCTTCATCTTTCGTCATGCGCGCAATAAGGCCTTCGACAAACGAACGGTTCAAATGAACAGTTCCGTCTCGTAAAGGTGTGTCGCCCAGCGCGATCAAGGCCTCTTGTGCGGCAGTGGCGTTGCGCTCCGCTAACGCGCAGATGAGCCAATTATTGGCGACGCCCCGCACGCTGGCCGGATTTTCCGCGCGGATCTTATCGATCGTTTGGTGCAAGGGCTGGGTATTGGCTTGGCAATCCAGATCCACATTCGCGCGGACCGCTTTGATCTCAGCGTGGTTCGGTTCGATGGCCAATGCACGATCCAATATCAGTTTTTCTTCGGCGTAACGTCGGAAAAGATCGCAGTTGGTGGCGATTTGCAGCAGCGTATCGAGATTGCGCGGATCTAGGTCCACGGCCCGATCGAAATCTCGCGCTGACTCTTCCCAGTGCCCCTGGCGCCTGTGAATGTAGCCCAACAGCAGGAACACCCGCGCATCATTAGGCAGACTTTGGCGAGCAACTTCCAGTTCGGTCAAAGCGTCATCATAATCGAGATATCCCCAGTAAAGATTTTGTGCACGTGCGAGGTGTGCTTCCCCTGCGTCTGGCCGTAACCGAAACGCCCTCTGGATCGCCAGTTCTGCCGAGGCAAGGCGCGCGGGAGTATGATCGTAACCATAGAAGTAGAGGCCATCGTGAGCGTCGCTCAGTTGACAATAGGCCTCGAAAAATGTCGGGTCCTCCGCCACGGCCCGGTTCAGGAGTTCGGCTGCCTGCTGTAGATGTCCCGGCAAATCATCGCTGAAGCTTTCGATTAGAAGAAGATTATTCGCGCGCGTATAGAGGTCGAACGCGGGAATATTACCGGTTACCGGGCGTTCGATGTCACTCTTTTCATTCGGCGAGAGTTTCGCGTCGAGCTCGGCGGCAATCGCTGTTGCGATTTCGCTTTCAATCGCAAATACGTCTGCAAGATCGCGCTCGTAGATTTGTGCCCATATACGGCGGTCGGTGCGAGCGTCGACCAGTTGCGTGTTGACGCGCACGCGATTGCCGGAGCGCTGAACAGTTCCTTCCACCAAATGTGCCACCCCGAGTTGCTGACCAATCCGACTCATATTGCGCGCCACTCCGCTCTGATATTGCATTACGGATGTGCGCCCGATCACCTTCAGATCGGCGATTCTGGCCAGGTCCGTCAGGATTTCATCCTGCACACCATCAGCAAAAAACGCGTTATTCGGATCGCTGCTCAGGTTTTCAAACGGAAGCACAGCAATGCTTTTGTCCGGCGGCGCCGGATTCGAACCTGACTGTTGGGCTGTGGCCGTGGATGTCCGACTTGTTTGCAGCGTATGAAATATGAAAAACGCCCAGACTCCGAGAATCACAGTCGCCACCGCTAGTAAGCTGCCTTGTTTATACCGTTTGATTTTGCTGGTGACATGCGCGCCCCGAGGTAACTCTTTCGCATCCAATTCTGCTTTGAGGCTACGGAGGTCGGCGAGCATTTCCTTGCTCGTTTGGTACCTGGCATCCCTGTTTTTGCACAAAGCCTTTTTCAGAATTGACTCGAGTTCGAACGGAATATCCGGCTCGGCGGAGGACAGGTCCGTCCGACTGGAGGACAAGATGCCGGATAAGGACCGCGGCTCCGCCGTCAGGATGGAGGCGATACAGTCCTTTGGCGTTTCGCCTTGGAAGGCCGGCACTCCCCCGACCATCTCGTAAATCACCACACCCAGACTCCAAATATCCGAACGCGCGTCTGCTTCATGGCCGCGTGCTTGTTCCGGAGACATGTAACGCCCGGTACCCAGCACCAATCCAATTCGCGTTTGGTGTACATCTATTTTTTCGTCACTACGAGCGGCTGTGGTCTGTTGCTCGTTGAGTTTTGCAATTCCGAAGTCGAGCACCTTTACGTATCCATCCGGTCGCAGCATGATGTTCTCGGGTTTGATGTCGCGATGCACAACGCCCGCTTCGTGTGCAGCAGTCAGGCCGGAGGCTACTTGTATGGCAATTTCGAGAGCGTCGCGCAGGCTGACCTTTCCGCGTGACAGCCAAGCGCGGAGAGTAACACCTTCAATGAACTCGGTGGCAATGAATTGTCGGTCTCTCTCCAACCCGATCTCATAAACCGTCAGAATGTTAGGGTGATTTAATGCTGACGCGGCGCACGCCTCGGTTTTGAACCGGGTGACCTGAGTCCTGTCTGCCGCCAGCTCCTTTGGCAGAAGCTTGAGAGAGACTTTGCGGCCGAGTCGCTCGTCTCGCGCCAGATAGACCTCGCCCATTCCGCCGACGCCGATCAGGGATTCGATTCGATAATGACCAATCGATTTCCCAATCAATGTGCCGCCGTTTTCACCGATCAGAAGTTGAGGAGCTACTTCGAACGCCGGTGTCTCGATAAAGTTTTCTGTTCGCTCATAGGCAACAACCAGCGACTCCACCTCATGGCGCAATCCTTCGTCGCCCCGGCAAGCTTCCTCAAGAAAGACCGCCAGTTGGTCGGGCTTGCAGTCGCTGGCCGACTGGAAGAGATCGTTGATTCTTTGCCAACGCTCAGGTTTCATTTGGTTCCTGGCCGCTAAGGGCTCGGTAAAGCCAGGCCTTGGCCATGTTCCACTCACGCTCCACCGTCCGTCGAGATAGCTTTAGAAATTTAGCTACTTCTTCCACGTTTAGGCCTCCGAAATAGCGCAGCTCGACAATCTGACTTTTGCGTAGATCCTGAGTGCCCAGTCTCTCCAGCGCTTCATCGAGAGCGAGCAGTTCCTCCGAGCGCTTATTCGTTATTAATGCCGTTTCGTCCAGGGTGACTTTTACCGCATCGCCGCCGCGTTTGATTGCATGTCGTTCGCGCGCGTGGTCTACCATAATCCTTCGCATCAGTTGCGCGGCAGCAGCGAAAAAGTGGGTGCGATCCTCCCAGGACGGCTTTGCAGGATCGGCCAATAACAGGTACGCTTCGTCCAGCAGCGCGGTAGTTTGCAGGGTGTGACCGACACGTTCCCGGCTCATGTAATGATGAGCCAGTCGGCGCAATTCCGGTTGCATCAACCGGATCAGCTTCTCCAGCGCTCGCTCATCGCCGCATCTCCAGTCCCCGAGTAGTCGGGTGACCTCTTGCTGCGGAAGCGGAGGTGGGATCATAGAGTACTGCTTCGCGGCACAGATTCTAATACGGTCGAGGAGTTTCTTACAATACGGCAGTGCCGGAAAAGTTCCGCAGTCGTGGCGGGTTTTCACGGCGATTTCCGCTTTAGCTGGTGAAGAGATCGCGCACTCAGCACCACCCAACCCCGAGAATTCAAAGGAAGTTTATGAAGATCATGCACATATCTATTAAACCTAAAACAACAATTGCCCTATCTGTCGTCTTATTCGTCCTTGCGCTTCCGCAGAGAACGCAAGCGGTCAGCCCGGCGCCAGACGGCGGCTATCCCGGAGGCAACACTGCCGAGGGAACCAACGCCCTTTTGAGTCGGACAACCGGCACATATAACACGGCAATCGGAATATTTTCCCTCCTAAGCCTGACTGACGGCAGTTTTTGCACGGGTGTTGGTGCCGGGGCGCTCCTTACCAACACCGCCGCGGAAAATACCGCTACCGGAGCTGCGGCGCTATTCAGCAACACCACAGGTTCCGAAAACACGGCGAATGGAGGTTTTGCGCTGTTTAGCAACACAGAAGGCGGCGCGAACACGGCCATCGGCAACCAAGCGCTCTTAAACAATACCTCCGGCAACGACAACACCGCCAGCGGTCGTCAAGCTCTCCTTTTCAACACTACTGGCGGCAGTAACACGGCCATCGGCGAGTCTTGCCTCTTCAACAACGTAGATGGCGGCGCCAACACGGCGATCGGTCTCAACGCGCTCCAGAACAACACTCACGGCAGCAATAACACGGCCATCGGCCTTAACGCGCTCGGTGGCAGCAGCAGCGGCAGCCACAATGTCGGCTTAGGCGACGGTGCCGGCGTAAACGTCACCTCGGCCAGTAATGTTATCTGTATCGGGGCCGATGGTAATAACATCGACAACGCTTGTTATATTGGCCAGATCTTTGGCGCGACTTCTTCCGGGGGAACTGCAGTTTTCGTTAATTCAAACGGCAGACTTGGCACGGCTACCTCCTCTCGGCGCTTTAAAGATGACATCAAACCGATGGACAAAGCCAGCGAAGCGCTTTTTGCGCTGAAACCAGTCACTTTTCATTACAAGAGGGAGATCGATCCTGCAGGCACATCGCAGTTTGGCCTTATAGCTGAACAGGTCGAAAGAGTGAATCCAGACCTGGTGGTGCGAGATCAAAAAGGAAAACCGTACACCGTACGTTACGACCAGGTGAATGCGATGTTGCTTAACGAGTTTCTGAAGGCACACCGCAAGATTCAGGAACAGGAGGCAACGATCTCAGAGCTAAAGAAAGAGACGGAGGCTCTGGTTGCGCACTCCAAAGAGCAGGATTCAAAAATCCAAAAGGTGAGCGATCAAATCGAAGTAAGCAAAGCTGGGCCGGAAATGGTTACGAACCATCCACGAATGAATTGAGCACGATTTCGCAGTAACGAAATGTAGAGAACGCTACAACAACGAGAAGCAATAAAAGGAAATCAAAATATGAAAGTTCGAAACAACATAATCACAAAGAGCCTGTTGCCAGTTGGCTTCCTTGCTCTTTCCTCAATCGCACTGGCGGTCAGCCCGCCGCCTGACGGGGGATATCCGGGGGGCAATACGGCGGAAGGAAGCAACGCCCTTTTGAGCCTTAGCACGGGCTCGTACAACACGGCTATGGGGATATATTCGCTCCTAAGCGTCACTGACGGCAGTTTTTGCACCGGGCTCGGTGCCGGTGCGCTTTTTAGCAACACCGCGGCTCAAGGTACGGCCATTGGCGCAGGCGCGCTTTTTAGCAACACCAGCGGTACCGTGAACACGGCTACTGGAACGTTCGCTCTCTTTTCTAACACCACGGGGGGCTCCAACACCGCCACCGGCGCTGAAGCGCTCTTGCACAACACCACTGGTAACGGTAACACTGCTATGGGCCAACAAGGGCTCCAAAGCAACACCACCGGTGCCCTCAACACGTCCTCAGGTGCCGCCACACTCATTAGCAATACCACCGGAAACGCCAACACGGCCGACGGGCTCAATGCGCTGTTTAGCAACTCAACCGGCAATAACAACACGGCTGTCGGTAATGGTGCGCTCGGTGGCAGCACCACCGGCAGCAATAACACGGCGTTAGGCATCGGAGCCGGCAGCGGCGTCACCACGGCCAGTAACGTTATTTGTATCGGCGCCCCTGGTAATGACGTGGACAACAGTTGCTATATCGGCAATATCTTTGGTGATACTTCTTCCGGCGGAGTCGCCGTTTTCGTAAATACAAACGGCAGACTCGGCACCACCACCTCTTCTCGACGATTTAAGGAAGATATCAAGCCAATGGCGCAGGCCAGTGAAGTGCTCTTGGCTCTCAAGCCGGTTACCTTCCGCTACAAAAAAGAGATTGATCCGACAGGCATATCGCAGTTTGGCCTGGTGGCTGAAGAGGTGGCGAAGGTGAACCCAGACCTGGTAGTGCGCGACAAGGAGGGAAAACCGTACAGCGTACGCTATGAACAGGTGAACGCGATGCTACTCAACGAGTTCCTCAAAGAACACAACACGGTGCAAGAGTTGAGGAAGGAATTCGGAGCGCTAACGGCGACTGTGAAAGACCAGGCTGCGCAAATCGAGAAAGTGAGTGCTCGGCTCGAAGTCAGTAAGCCGGCGGCAAAAGTGGTCCTTAATAACCCGTAAAACTATTCTGGAATGACGGCTTATAGCCGGGGTCGCCGACCCCGGCTACAGCTGCAACGAGAGGCTTTTGATTTGTAGCGGCGTACGCGCCGTCCGCTTTTCAAATGAAACACGGCTGCCGCAGCAGAAATAAGCGCCGCGCAAATCCAAAAGAGGAGAGATCGCCGGCTAATTCATAAAGCGAGCTTGAACGAGGCAGGCCATCGACAATGCACGCCCGAATTTCCTAATCTGCCGATCTGAGAACTCCCCCAGTCATCCCCTCCGCTGGCTTGCTTGCTGACCTTCCTGCAGTTAGGCACGGCACAACTCAGGACGCACCCGAAAAGGGGCGCAATCGATTTTCTCGATCTTTTGAAACAGAGGGCGATTTCTATGAAAAGCATTCCACATGGTAACGCAATCGGGATAGTACAGCTGGTCGCCTTAGTTTTGCTTGCGAATCCCTCAGTTGGTCTCGCAAAGCCACAAAACAAATCAGCTAAATCCGGTCAGGAAAGCCCGGATCCGCTTCTAAACGCCGCTCTGAAAAACATGGAAA
>DASXMV010000134.1:0-9986 GCA_036495465.1 Candidatus Udaeobacter sp.
GCGATACGCGTTCGCGGCCGTTTACGAAGGAGACGTAGGCAGCAAAGTCCATGGCGGTTCTGCTGCTGCCCCTATGATTGCCGACATCTTCAAAGAGATTTACAAGGGGGAAAAGGTTGTTAGCCAAAAACAGCGTCGCACTCGCGAACAACCAGAGGTTCGTCGAGCCGAGCCGGTAGAAGAAGGCGACGAATCGGATTAACACCCACGGCTACAGTCGGGCCGCCGCTGTTTCTTTCGACAGCTCCATTGAAACTCGCTCGCTTCCCAGCTCACTCGCCGCTACCCATCGCGGCTTTACCTTCTATGTCGCTGCTCCCACCAGCTCCATTGTTCCCTTAAACTTCGGCGGCGCTTCTTCTATTCCGAAATTTTCGGAATAGAGGGCCTCGACCGTTGCCATATCGTCGGTTGTAAGCGGCGAGGAATCGGGCGCTTTTGCAAATTCAACGAGTTGTTCTTCGTTGTAGATGTTCGGCAATGTGGAAGCCACGCGATCGTCGGCGAGTAACCAATGCAACGCTGCCTGCCCGAGCGTGCGCTCGGAATTTTCAAGAAACCGCAATTGTTCTACCTTTTGAACTCCATTCAGCAACCAACTGCGCGGGCGATGGCTTCGATGATCTCCTGGCGGAAATGTCGTCTCCGCTGTGTATTTTCCTTCCAGCATTCCAGATGAATGCGGAACGCGGATTAGAAACATCGTATCTTTGCCGTCGTCAGTGGCTGCATCGTGCATGGCGCGCCCCGGATACTGCTCAAGCATGTTGTAGATGTGCTGCACACTGGTGATGTCACGTTCGCGGATACAGTTCACCCCTTCGTAACGCCAGCCGATCGCCGGACCAAGTGCTATGCCATAGAAGCGAACCTTGCCCGAGGCCTTCAATTTCTCCAGCGCCGCCCAGAGTGGATCATCATAAACCTGTTCCATCCGTATGTTATGCAGTTGAAGAAGATCGATCCGGTCGGTCTTAAGGCGCTTGAGCGCTGCTTCCGTTGCCCGCGTCACCGCTTCCGGTGAAAAATCCTGCGGAATCTCGCGCTGACCCCGGCCGCGCGCTTCGCCGTGATGCACAAAGTCGTAGCCGATCTTGGTTGCGATCACGATATCGTCCCGCTGGTTTGGAAACGCCTTCGCAATCAATTCCTCGCTTAATCCATTTCCATATGTGTCAGCCGCATCGAATAATGTAATACCGAGATCCAAAGCCTTGTGCATGAGCGCAACCGCTTCGTCTTCGGTAAAATTTCCCCACCAACCAGTGGAAATCGTCCACAAACCAAAGCCCACTTCGCTGACCGACAGATCAGTGTTTTTGTACGTCCTGAAACGCATGATTTCAGTTTAAACGTCGAACGCCCGACGCTCAACGGCCAACCTGCTTTAAATTGAATCTTGAACGTTGGGCGTTGCCCGTGGAGCGTTTTCCGGTGATCGGCAAATCAAACGCAGCACTCCTCATCGTCGCTCACGGCTCGACCGTGAACCCAGATTCAAGCGCGCCGACTCTAGCGCACGCTGCGCAGATTCGGCACCGAAAGATTTTCGCAGATGTGCAGTACGCATTCTGGAAAGAGGAACCGAGCCTGCGAGATGCATTATTTTTGTTCGATCCAGCATCGATCCGGGAAGTCTATGTGGTGCCAAATTTTATCAGCGAAGGCTACTTCACCCAGACGGTGATCCCCCGTGAATTGGAACTGGATGGGATCACCACAGAACGGCCAAGCGGGCAGATATGGAAATACTGCCAGCCAGTTGGGAATCATTCAGGGATGACCGAATTACTGCTCAAGCGCGCACATGAAGTCGCGCCCGGCGCCGATCCTGCTCAGACCAGCTTGCTGATTGTCGCGCACGGGACGGATTTAAACGAGAACAGTGCCGTGGCGGCAAAGCGCGAAGCCGAAAAGATCCGGGCACTCGGAAAATATGCGACCGTGCTCAACGTTTACCTGGAAGAACCCCCATCGGTGTCCGACTGGCGGAAGCTCACTGAAACTCACAACGTGGTGGTCGTTCCTTTTTTTATCTCAGACGGCCTCCATAGCTACGAAGACATACCACGATTGATCGGGCTTACCACAGCCGCGGGGATTGACCGCGGCCAGACGTTCTCAGCGCCCACAACTACACCGCGTGGCGAGATTTTCCGGCGCAATCCGTACTCCATAGATGGCCGCTTACTATTTTATGCTCCCTCAATTGGCACCGATGCCGGTTTTGCTGAAATCATCGTTGAACAAGCGTTGAACACGAAGAGTTGAAATCGTGCTCGCGCTTGGTTTGTTTTTGCGCAAGATTGCTGTCCCGCGAATGAAGGAAACCACTTGCAAAAAGCTTCAGGAGATTGGGGCATTTGCGCTGGCGGGCGGTTGCACCCGAAAACGAGTGAAGCAACTGGTGGAGATGATTCGTGGCGCGCGCGATTACCGCTGGTTAGCGGTTTACAAAATTGTCAAAAATGAATTCGTGATTCTCGCTGGCACAGGTAACGAGCCGCCTGCCTATCCCCGCTTTCCCACGACACAGGGCCTGTGCGGCGCTGCGCTAGAATCGGGAAAACCAATCATCGTCGGTGACGTGAATAAGGACCCGCGCCATTTGCCCGCGTTTCATACCACCCGCTCGGAGATTGTCGTCCCAATGAGGAATGAGCACCGACGCATTTTAGGAATCATGGACGTTGAGAGTGACAAACTGAATGCCTTCGGTGATGAAGATCGCGAGTTTCTGGAGCGGGCTGGCGGCTTAATTGCCCATTGTTTGCACTAGCGCGGCGCGCCCTGGCGGCCGCAGCTTATCAATGCAAACTTCCGTCGAGCGAACCCTCGGAGCGTTTCCTTTCTATCTCGGCGAAATACTGGTCCGCCAGACCGACAACAGCGCTGTTCTGTGCCATCGCGATGATACGGCGAAAGATGGTTTGGAAGTTTTTCGAAAACCGGAAGACGCCATTGAGATCGCGAAGTATGACGATGCCGGAAATTATCGGCCGCTCAAAACAGCGCCAAATTTGCGGCATGGCTGGCGGATGAAGCTTGCAACGCCCGAGGAATTAGACCGCGCGCTTGACCATTTTTATCCCGGCAGGCTGGCCGTTTTGATCGCCTGGCAGACTGGCCGCCTGCGCGCTATCCCACTGCGAGAAACCTTGGAGCGACAATCCGGGATGTATCGGGCAGCTGCCAGAATTTCGGCTGCGCAGATTAACGATCTGGTCGGAGACTTTTGCCGGTCCAATGGCGGTTGTTTGCGTGCGATCTTGTGGAAACGCGATGAACGTGGAGCAATCGCGTCAACAAAGCTGCCAACTCAAAAGTTCGATCCGACATGGGATCAAGTCCAAGCATCGTGTGAACCGGGGGCATCTCAATTACCTAAAGCCAGGGCGAACAATACGATCCCGGCTGCAGTACCGCTGCTTTGCCAGGAGGCGTGCAATCTTTTGGTGGCGGCATGCCGAGAAGTGGTAAAAGCTGAATGATCGTTCGCGCACGCGCCGTCGTAACTATGGATGGACCGCCTATTGGGAATGGCGCCGTAGCAATTTCCGAAAAAGAAATCGTCGACGTTGGAAAATTCGACGAGATTAAAGCTCGCAACTTCGGACCGGTGATCGATCTTGGGGAGCGCGCGCTGCTGCCTGGTCTGATCAATGCGCATTGCCATCTCGACTACACCTGCCTGCGCGGGAAAATTCCCCGCCAACAGTCTTTCGCAGATTGGATACGCGCGATTAACGCGGAAAAATCGAAACTTGCGGCACACGATTACGTCGCCTCGATCCATAAAGGGTTCGAAGAGGCCAAAACATTTGGCACGACAACCATCGCCAACATGACTGCATTCCCACAATTAATCCGAGATCTCTCGAATACACCGATTCGGACATGCTGGTTCGCTGAATTGATCGATGTGCGCTCAGCGAATGGGTCAAACCAACTTGTCGATTCAGCTCTCGAATCACTGAAGTCCGTCGGAAACCGCGGCCTGGCGCCGCACGCATTGTATACGGCGTCCAAAAGCTTGTATCAACGCTGCGAGCGAGCCGATCCAAATTTCTTGCGGACAACGCATCTCGCCGAATCGCGAGAAGAGATGGAAATGTTTCGCAACGGGGCAGGTCCACTTTACGAGTTCATGAAAAGTATTGGACGATCGATGGATGACTGCGGGCATGACACGCCGTTGATGCATTTCATGCGAGCCACGGCTTCCTCAATGCCTCTTCGAAGTAATAACAATTGGCTCGTCGCGCACTTGAACGAATTGAGTGAAAGCGACTTCGGGTTGCTGGAGAAAACGGAAATAAGGTTTCATGTGGTGCATTCGCCGCGAAGTCACCAGTATTTTGGCCATAGCCGGTTTCCATTCTCGCGGCTCAAGGGGATCGGATTTAATATTTGCTTAGGCACCGACAGCCTGGCCAGCAATGAGAGTCTGAGCTTGTTTGCGGAAATGCGGGCGTTCCACCGTAATGAACCGAAGAGCTCACCTGAGCAGATCTTGAAGATGGTAACTGTGAATGCCGCACTTGCTTTACGCCAGCAAAACAAGCTCGGGCAGGTTCGGCCCGGATTTCGAGCTGACCTTGTAGCCGTCCCATGCGACGAACGTCACGATCTATTCGGTCAGATCGTCGCATTCGACGGCGACATTGAGTGGATCATGGTAGACGGACGGCCGATAACTCAGTCTCGCGGCGACTGATACGGGTATATTTCGAAACCGGCTCCGCTGAACTGCTTGCTCGCCGTCTGCGACGCCCGTAAACTCGGCGTATGCCCGGAGAAGGAATGCAGACCAGACTGCTTCCCCGGCAGAGCCTTGCTTTGCAGCAGGTTCTCTCGCCCCAGCTGCAACAGAGTCTTCTCGTCCTGCAGACGCCTTTACTCGAGCTGCGGAACCTTGTTCAGCAGGAAATGGAGACAAACCCCGTTCTGGAAGAACTCGCCACCGAGTCAGGTCCGGACATAGATGACGAAATCGAGCCTACATATGATGACAATTTCAAGAACGAATTCGAGAAGCTCGCGAGTTTGGATGAGGAATGGCGCGATTATATGGCGCAATCGGCCAGCTCTGGTACAGACAGCTTTGCCAGATCACGCGAAGCGAAAGATAAACGTCAGTTTCTTTTCGATTCCATTGCCGTACAGGAAACGCTTCAGGAAAATTTGCTGGGACAATTGAACCAGAGCGCCCTCAGTGAGACCGACCGCAAAACTGCGGAGTTAATCATTGGTAACATCGATGACAATGGATTTCTGCAAAGCACGCCTGAAGAAATGGCGCTCAATTCGGGAATGCCGGCGGAAGACTTCGAAAAAATCCTGGCATCGATCCAGAATTTTTATCCGCCAGGCGTCGGCGCGCGGGATTTGCGCGAATGTTTGCTCATTCAACTAAAGCGAGACGGAAGGGAAAACAGCCTTGAATACAAAATCGTCTCCGAACACATGAGCGATTTAGGCAAACGGCGCTTTCCCGAAATCGCGCGCCGGATGGGAATCAGCGTGGAAGACATGCAAAAGGCAGCCCTCAACATTGGAAGGCTCAATCCGCGCCCCGGACAGGTCTTCGCTTCGTCGCCGCAAAACTATGTTCTGCCAGACGTAACCGTGGAAAAGGTCGACGGCGAATATCAGATCGTACTCAACAGCGAACAGATTCCGCATCTGCGAATCAGCAATCTGTACAAGGATATCATCGCGTCAGGCAACACTCAGGGCAGTGAAGTCAAAAACTACATTCGCGACAAGATCCGAAGTGGGAAATTCCTTATCCGCTCGATCCATCAACGCCAGCAAACGATTTCCAATATCGCGCAGCAGATCCTTGCGAGGCAGCTGGATTTTTTCGAGCATGGACCGTCGCATCTGAAGCCAATGACGATGGGAGAAGTCGCCGCTGCGGTCGGCGTACACGAGACCACCGTCAGTCGTGCCGTCTCGGGAAAATATATGGCAACCCCTCAGGGCGTTTTTGAGATGAAATATTTTTTTACGTCCGGCTATCAAACTGCTACAGGCGAATCGTTGAGCAATACCAGCGTCAAAGAAGCTATCCTTGACCTGGTCAAGCGCGAAAGTGGAAACGCACCGCTAAGCGACAATGAAATAGTTGAGATCCTGACTGAGCGTGGCATCCCAATCGCACGGCGAACTGTAGCCAAGTACCGCACCGAACTGAATATTCTACCAAGTCACATGCGGCGGAAGTATTGAGCCGCCGCTGCATAATGCACTAAAACGATAAGGCTTAGATAGTCCTGCGAACCACAAATCGCGTTGCACGTTTCACCATGAATCCTTCTCTCCGCGCCGCCGTTATCGCCGAATGGCGAGGTCTTCGGGACCGAAAACCGCGGCCAGACCGATGGCAATCTCCATCTGAGTTAGTTCCAAAGTTGATGCAACGCCTCGGGTTGCGGGAACGTTTGCGCGAAACAGAGGTGATGGATGCATGGGGGAAAATCGTCGGGGAATTTATCGGTATGCATTCCGCGCCCGTCGCATTGCGCGAAGGTGTTCTTTACGTTCGTGTGCTCCAGCCTGCCTTGCACTACGAGCTCGAACAAATTTCCAAGGCCGAAATCTTGCGGAAATTAAAGCAGCGTTTCGGCGGCAGGACGGTCCGCGATGTGCGCTTCCGCGTCGGTTGAATTCAACCGTGAAACGGAGAAGCGCCGCGGCGCAATCCGGAAACGTTTGGATGCTGTTCCCCGCTGTCGACTTTTGGGGCATCGGTAGCGACGGTTGGCCCTTTGCTCATTCCGAAACCGAAGGCGGCAAGGTTGAAAACAATCATCACTAACGCGAAGAGGTACAACCCCATCGCCAGCCCGATGACGGCATGCATTGCCAAAATGCAAATCAACCAAATCAGGCGCGTCTTCTTTATCCAAATGAAGAATGGGTAACCCAGTTCGATCAGACAGATCGAAATTCCAATAATCGGCAGCGCATATTTGAACCGAACAAGAACATCCGGGGAAATCAGATTGAAAGGTGGCCGGGTCAGCGATAGCCACAGATTGGAGCCATTCCACCAGCCGCTGCCCAGGCATTTTGCCAGACCACCAACAAAGTAGACAAAACACATGTGAACCTGTAAAACCCGTCGCCAGAAACCGAAAAGTGACGCGTCTTTGAGTCTTATTTTGAGAAACCTATGATCGAGTGAGTATCGGTCTGGTAGCGGCGACAACATCAAATAAAAAAGACCTGTGGTTATGAAATTGTCGGCACCGTACGCAAACAACCCACCGCTCTCAGCTGCGCAAAGGTGAAGAAACCATGCAATGACTGCAGCCTGGCGACAGAAGATGCCAAGTAACAGGAGTAATCCCATGCTGAGCAGGCAGGCCCAACTAATAGAAAGCACCGCGTCTTCGCCGATATGAGCATAACCGCCAAGGGTAACAAGCCAGCCAAGCTTTGGAATCACCGGACTGTCGAAGGAAGCCATGGCTTCTCCTAGCTGGCGGCTCAAAAGGCCTTTGCCAGTGCTGGCGAACAAATAGTGCCAGTCACTCCATAAGAACAGCGTGTAAATGGTCACGAGAAATCCCAGCCCGATGCGCAAGACTGCAAGCCACTTGTCAGTTTCTTCCGGAAATAGAAACTCTATTATACGTTTCTGCATCCCTGGCGCGCCGCGCGACGGAATCATGGCATTTTTGCTACCAACGATTTGGTAGGAGTAGTGTTAAAGGCATCGTCCTTTTCGATTACGACGAGCGTTCGGATCATCGTTGGGCTCACGGGATATGAGCGTCGTCATGCGTATCTCCCTCACGCACGCTGAAGTCATAGCTAAACATGGGCTGGAACGATTCACCTCTTCCATGCTCAAAGTCAGTGATATCGGGCGAGCTGACCGTGCCAAAAATGGCTCGAACTTTTTTCACTTCAGGACGCTCCCGCCAGACAGAGAGCACGAGCATCTTGACCACTACTTCCCGTACCGGTTCATAGCGTTCGTCTGCCAATCGGTCTAACAAACTAGCGAGGCGCAGCGCCGCTGCTTTGCCGCTAACGTGCGGCGAATCATATTCTACCGTCCCATCTGGGTAATAGAGTTCCAGGGTCAGCTTGTGATAACCCGGAATATTCGGAGCAAAAAACGTGTATCCAGTCTGGATACCTGCGGCATGCAGATAGGTGGCAATTCCTTGCCGCACCGGACTGGATGCGCCGGCTTCTTTCCCTAGGATAAACGCCGCAACCAGTTCAGCCTTGTGCGCGCAACCTTCAAGTGTTGACGGCAAAATGGTTGAGCCTTGCGCAACAAGCGAGAAAATCCCCGCAGCACAAACCGCCGCGAGAAGAAAGAAATGCGCGGTGAACCAGGAGGCGTAAATGCGCTTTGAAGGCATCGCGCCAATCCTAATGGCATCTTCGAAGGTCGGCGATTGATTTTCCGTCCTGCGACCAGCCAACGCAAGGACAGCAGAGTTCCCCGCGGACGTTAATGCGAGCTACCCATCTTTGAGTCAGGGCCTAGAAGCCCACTGATAATGCGAGGTTAGTACACAACGCGGCTAGACCCGAAAGGCTTCGGGTCTAGCCGAAATTGTTAGTCAAACAGGCGGTCTAGAGTGTCGCTGCAACCAACTTCAGGTTCTCAGTCGCTGCTTTGCTCTCGCTGGTCCCGGGCAGAGCCATCTCGACAAAGTAACATCGCTGTACTTTTTGATCTGCATAAAACAGGGTGGCTTTATCGGTTTGAATGCTCTTCAGGGAACGAGCCTGCGAGTTTGGGTTCTGAGTGGGCGCGTGCATTGCAAGGGCACTAAGACCGATTACAGCCATAATGACCAGCATTGCCGCGACCAAGCGCATGTTGATTTCAGCTTGGAGCTTTTTCATAAGTTGGCACGGTTACAGGCGTGGTGAATAAGTGTCAACTAGAAAAATCAAAAAAAGTGTATAGTGGCATTTGTGCTGAAGCGGGTCAAGTGGGCGAGATACCTGAAAGATTTGTAGGATTTTCCCTCCGCTTAAACGACCCAGTGATGCCCTTTAACGAGGGAAAAACTGTCCCAACAAATGGAAGGGGTAAACCCTCAGACTGAACCTCAGGTCTCTGCCCTCCCGTTAAAATGACACCAGGTTGTTAGCCTTCCTGTGGAAGCAAAACGAAGGAATGCTTTCGACTCTTACAGTCGTTCGCTCGAAATGTTACTTAGGCGCCAGCGAGGTGACGATTTTTCCAAAGCGAGGATCCGTTCGTAACGGATCCCAAAGCGGATTAAGGCGCAAATTTCCATAAGTAACGTGGCTTCCCGGTAGCTTCGCCGCCTCGGACAACCTGTCCAACGCGCGGTCTTTTTCACCAGTCCAAGCATAAATGACGGCTAGGTATTGCATCAGCATCCCGCCATCAATGGCACTCTTCGCGATCGGCATCAATTCCACGGCACGCTCGCCCTCACGGATGGCATCTTCCTTGTTTCCCAACGCTGCATCAACTACGCCCAAGGCGCATAAAGCCGCAGCGTAGTTAGGCTGGTCACGCACGATCCGCTCGAGTTCCTTTCGCGCGCCGTTGAATGCAACGCGAGCTGCCTTTTCGTCCCCGCGGAAGTGTGCCGCAAGTCCTTCACACCATCCGTTCGGGAAGGGGATGTTGTCATCGTAACAACCGTCAGCCGGCATGCCCGCCAATGCGCGCTTCGCCGCGACCGGATCGCGCTCGCGCAAAGCAAGGAACAACCAGTCGTTAACCAAGACTGGAGCCGCATTTGGCTCTTCAGCAAGAATTGCGTCAATGGTATCATGCAGCGGTTTGGTATCACCTCGCCATTCCATATCAACCCAAGCCCTTCGCACTCGACTTAGAATGTCTTTCGGGGCCATGGCCAGAGCGCGATCCAGCGTGGCGGCCATTTCCCTGTAACGGTGCAATGCTTGGTACGTAAGAGCGAGTTGCTGGAGTATTGAAAAATTGCGGGGATCTAACTCCAAGGCCTGCG
>DASXMV010000135.1:0-4708 GCA_036495465.1 Candidatus Udaeobacter sp.
GCTCTGCTCCGTCTCCTGAGGCAGTCATCATATTTACAGACGTCGTCGACCCAGAATTTTGTCTGACCTCAGGCTCGTTTTTCAATGTGAGAAACGCAATTGCCTGCATAGGTCTCTGTTAATTCATTCGGTTCGCAACGCCGTCATTGGATTTACCCGGGTGGCGCGGCTTGCCGGGAAGAAACACGCAAGAAGCGCCGCGATGGTGAGCATCAGGATTGCGCTGATGAGCGCCAATGGATCGGTCGGACTTACTTGATATAAAATCTTAGACAAGACGCGGCCTGCACCCAACGAAAGAACAAGCCCGACGCCGACAGCAAGAGCCGTTTGCATTGCGGCCTGCCGCATAATGAGAGCGAATACATCGCGCCGATGTGCGCCCAACGCCATACGGATTCCGATTTCGCGCGTCCGACACGCCACCGCGTACGCTTTCACGCCGTAAACACCGACGACTGCCAGTAGCAGCGCGATTGCGCCAAAAACGCAGAAAAGCGTCGCGCCGATTTTGACGATCCAAAGATTCGGAGACCTTTCCATTAAATCCGCATACGGGACCATCTGCAGGAGCGGCAGATCGGGGTCGAGTTCTCGCAGGGTTTGTCGCAACGTTGGCATGAACGCAGTGACTGCACGCCGATCTTGCGTGTTGAGGCGCACATGCAGATAGGTCTGGCCGCTGTATCCTTGCGACAGCGGGACAAACAAACGGCACCTGACGGAATCGTTCTGAATATCGTGCCGGTGGCTGCTCACGACACCTACAATTTCCATATCATTAGGAGAACCGTCCTTCGGAGGTTGTGTGTATCGAATATGTTGACCTATTGGGTTCTCATTTGGAAAAAGCTTTTTTGACATTTCCTCGTCAATGATCGCTACCCGGCGGGTCTCTTTGTTTTCAGATTCTTCCTGAGTAAAATCGCGGCCCTGCAGCAATTTGATGCCTAGCGCCTGGGAGTAACCGGGCGTGATCGCGGTAAACAGCGCGTTAACACTCGGGTCTGGAGCCTTCGGATCGTTGGGCATGGTGTCTTTTGTTCGCAGAACGCGGCGCGCGGTGGTGAAATCGGAGTACGGCAGCATCGTGCCGATCGCCGAGGCCGAAACTCCGGGCAATTTTTGCACGCGTTGCAACATCTCAAACATCAACCGACGCGAATCAACCGGGGTCTTCTTGATCAAAGTGAAATCGAACTCAGTAATAAGATCGCCGGACGCGACGAACCCCGGATTAAGTCCAGCTGCTTTGAGTGCGCCGCGAAAAAATAATCCTGCTGCGAAAAGTAACATCAGCGAAAGGGCAATTTGGGCCATTACCGAAATGTGACGCGGCGCAAAGAAACGACTCAACCGGCCGATTCGCGCCGGCTCGCCTACCTGTTCTTTGAGGTCGTTCACGAGATCGGCTTTTGTTGCTTTCAGTGCCGGGCCAAGGCTGAACAGCATTGTTGCGATGAGGCAAAATAAGAATGTCGCTGTAAGCACCACCGCGTCTGGACGCAATTTGACGACGAAAGAAAAATTCACGGACGCAAGCAGATTGCGCATTTGTTGGAGTAAAAGATCGTTGCACCAGGCGCTGAAGACCAACCCGATGGCGCCACCGCATACGGCAAGCAGAAATCCTTCGCACAAAAGTTGCCTGACAATTTGCCAGCGTGACGCGCCAACAGCCAGACGTACCGCGATTTCCCTGGAGCGCGATGTGCCGCGCGCCAACAGCATGTTTGCCAGATTTAAACACGCGATCAGCAAGACCGCACCGGCCATGGCCATGAGCAATGTTGCGATCAACGTGACTGGGCCGTCGTCCTCCGGTTGGGTGCTCAGGCTGAATCGCGAAGGCGTTTGAATTTGCAATTCGCGCGCGCCTTCACTGCCGTCTGGTTGGATCGCATTAAATCGTTGGGCTAAAACCGGCAAACGCGCTCTGGCCGCCTCCATCGTCAGTCCAGGACGCAGTCGCGCCGTGAGATTGAATGTGTAAGTCTTCGGGTTCAGCAGGTCATGCGTGGCTTCAGAATCGCCGAAAGCTGAACCGAGCTGCGAACGAACACCGATCGGTATCCAGATGTCGGGCGCGACCAATGCACTGGCGCCACTGAATCCATCCGGCGCGATGCCGATTACGGTATAAGGCTGCCCGTTGATGTGCAGCGTGCTGCCCACAAAATCATTGCGGCCGCCGTTGCGTTTCCAGAAACCGTAGCTTGTGACGACGACAGCCATATTGGCATTTGGTTTACATTCCTCGGCGCTGAAAAACCGTCCGCGAAACGGCTGCACGCCCATCATAGGGAAATAATTGTCCGAAGTCAGAAATGCGAAGCTGCGCCGCATCTCGTGATCCCGCCCGATGCCTGCGACGGCGAACTCGATCACGGCGACATCGGCAAACACGTCCCCGCCGTTCTCGCGCAGCTCGCGGTATTCATTGTACGAGAACTGGCGATAGTCGTGGGTCGCATTCTGTCGAGCCGTGAACACATTCACGACTTCATTGGGCCGAAGTGGTACAACCGGCTTCAGCACGACTCCATTGATTAGCGCAAAAATGGCCGAGTTAACGCCGATCGCCATCGCAAGTGTCAGCACGGCCACTATGGTGAATCCCGGTGTCTTGAGCAGTTGTCGCAAAGCAAATCTGAAATCCTGGAGCATAACGATGATCGTTTGTTTTCTCTGAGATGCAGTCCGTCCCGGCTTTGGATTCAAAACTTTTGCGTGTGGCGAAATAATTTTCACCAAACCGATGTCGTCGAATCATCGGCGCGGATGATGGCGCTACAAGCCTGCTCCGTATGTATTGAGAAATCCTGCGGTGCTTTTTATGAAATGCGTAGGTCGCAGCGCATCTCTACCAGACAAAAGGGATTAGTCGGTTGCGGACTTTCTGCGTGTAGGCTTCGTAACCTTTCAACTCTCGCTTCAAAAATCGCTCCTCGAGAACGCTTCGCACCGCCAGTAGCCCAATGGGAACAATTGCAATCAACGCCGCGATATAAGATCCCAGCCAGAGCGCAGGACCGATCGCCATCGGGATAAACCCGGCATACATGGGATGCCGTACGATCGCGTATATGTCAGAGTCAACAACTCGCTGTCGCCGTTCTTCCTGAAATCTTACGACTGGCACGGCAAACGGGTTGGCTTTCATCGCGAGAGTCATGATCCACCAACCTGCGACATAAAGCGCCAGCCCGAAAAGTGAAACGAGCACATTCGGTCTTGGCATGAGATGGAGTCGGAACGCGTCCACCGGAATAAAGACGATCTGGCCGACATAAGAGATGACGAGAAGAATCACGAGAATCCTGTCCCAAACAGGCTGTCCTTTTTGAATGATCCCCTTGGCGCGTTGGGAGAAGAGGTCAGCGCTATCGGGTAAAATGCTGACGATGGCCACGGCCATCACAACCAGCGTAACAGCCAGAAACACCCATGCCCGCCACCAGTGTAGTGTGCCGGCCGGTACGAAGAGCAGAAGCGCGTAAAATGCGATGTTGAAGGCAACACCAGCAATGAGTTTGGGAACTGACATCTCGTGGTCGGGAGCAACCAGCAGTCACTGATTCACGCTGACCATGCCTTGATCAAGGCTAGCATGAACTGGCTACCGATTAGCCCCCGCCGATCACTGCGCCGAATAACGGCGCTCATGATCTAATAACCATTTCTTGCGCCACAAACCGCCGCCGTATCCGCAAAGCGTGCCGTCAGCGCGGATCACGCGGTGGCACGGAATGATGATGCAAATCATATTGGTGCCGTTGGCTCGGCCGACAGCCCGGCGAGCATTTTCATCTCCCAAACGCTTCGCCATCCAGGAATACGAGCGAGTTTCCCCGAGCGGAATCGACTGCAAAATTTTCCAGGCGCTCAGTTGAAATAGAGAGCCTACAGGTGCCAGCGGGATATCGAATGTGAGGTTTGTCCCGGAGAAGTAATCAGCCAATTGCGAACGGACCGGTTTGAGGTGCCGATGTTCTCCAGGCACTACATTTGTTCGTAACCGTTTTCGTAGGATCGACAACTCACGCTCAGTTGCCCGGCGATCGATAAACTCAAGCAGCCGCAGACCTTCGTCGTCGGCAACTGCGATCATCGGTCCAAGCGGCGTATCGATTCTCTCTGCAAAGAGAGCTTCCCGCGTTTTCGCGTCTGAAGGGGGTTCGCCAAAGACTTTCGTAAATGCTTCTCGAAACCCGCTCTCCGATTCAAACCCGCTGCCGTTTCGCACCTGGTCGACTCGACCGCCCTGTCGCACTTCGCTCAAAGCGAGACCCATGCGTCGCGCGCGATGATAAGCCTGAAACGTCATGCCGTAGTGACGTTTGAATTGACGTCGCGCAGTCGAGGGATCGATCGCCAGCGCGGAGAGTTCCTTATCCGTGAGCCGTCCACCTGGGGCACGCTCAACTTCAGTGCGAAGACGCTCGATCAATCTGGGCGGGCGTTGATTCGGATCCATCGGGTGGCAGCGCAGGCAGGGACGATAACCGCCCTCCAGCGCTTCGCTCTGTGTCGCGAAGAAATCGACATTCTCGCGCGCCGGTTTTTTCGCCATGCAGGTTGGCCGGCAAAAAATTCCCGTGGTGCGCACTCCCACAAAAAAAATGCCTTCAAAACTCGAATCGCGATCCACCAACGCGCGATACATCATTTCGGTCGGTGGAAGAAGTTCCATTGTTTTCATGTTAAC
>DASXMV010000136.1:0-20659 GCA_036495465.1 Candidatus Udaeobacter sp.
AGAAGCGCCGCGGCTAATCTGCGCTTCCAGTCCAAATTCACGCACCCGCGTGATGATCCGCTGGACCTGCTCTTCCGTAGCGTTTGGTTGCGTGATGACGATCATATTTCTGGCAGCGGAATTATCAGAATGACGTTACCCAAAAAAATCTGCAAGCCTAGATAATGAGGCGTCCGGCCCAGCCCGGCAGCTTTCCGACAGAGACGACAACGTCGCCGCTTAAAAATGTCTGGAATCTAATTTGTGATCGTCACCGGTGTTCCGACAGAGACCGATTTAAAGAAATCTTCGGCCATAAACTCTGGCATCCGGATACACCCGTGCGATGCCGGATAGCCGGGTAGATAACCGGCGTGCAGGCCGAAGCCGGGAGAGATTTGCATGTAGTAGGGCATGGACGCGCCTTTGTAATGAGCGCCGGGCGGCTTCGGATCCTTGCCCAGTTCGATGTTGGGCATCACTACATTGCCGGCGTTATCCACATAATCTCCGTAGAGACTGGAAGCGTGATTCAAATCTTTTCCGATGACTCGATACTTGCCGGGCGACGTGTTCTTGCCTTCACGTCCGGTTGAAAGCTGTGAAACGCCAACCAATACGCCACCTTTGTAAAAATAGGCACGCTGTTCGCCGAGACTAATCTTAATGGACGGGCTTCCACTGACATTGTCTCCATCCCAATACGAGACGGTGTCGCGAGGCGGTCCCGCCTGCTCGCCGCTGTAAACACCACCCAAATATTGGGTGTTAGCTGAATTGTTGTCGGCGCATCCCGCGACTAGCAAGACCAGACCAAGAGAGAGAGCGACGCGCAGAACACCCAACAAGAAATTATCCATAGACGTTCAACGGCGTTCTTAATGCGCAACCTGCGCAAAAAGTCAAGTGACAGGGACGCGGACTGTAACTCCTTCACTTCTTACACCACTGGTCCACCCAGTCGTTCACCGTTTTATACCAGAGCTGACTATTCTGCGGCTTGAGCACCCAATGGCCTTCGTCCGGGAAATACAACATTTTGGATGGAACTTTTAGGATTTGCAGCGTGGTGAACAGATCGAACCCCTGTGAAACGTCGAGCCGATAATCGTTTTGACCGTGCACGACGAGCGTCGGCGTTTTGAAATTCGCTGCGTACTCGTGCGGTGACCATTTCCGATAAACATCTCGTTTTTTCCATGGCGGACCCCCGAATTCCCAGTTCGCAAACCAGATCTCTTCTGTAGTACCGTACGCGGATTCGGCATTAAACATGCCGTCGTGCGAAACAATGCATTTGAAACGGTCCGTGTGTCCTAACAACCAGTTTGCCATGTAACCGCCGTAGCTCGCACCGAGCGCCGCTTCGCGATTCTTGTCGATGAACGGATAGGTCTTTTCTACGTAATCGAGTCCCTTCATCACATCGACATACGGTTTGCCACCCCAGTCGCCGCTGATCGAATCGGTAAACTTCTGCCCGTAACCGGTCGATCCGTGGAAATTGATCATCACCACCACGTAGCTTCCGGTTGCCGCGAATAACTCGGCGTTCCACCGATATGTCCATTCGTTTCCCCAGGCGCCTTGTGGTCCGCCATGAAGCAAAAATTTCAGCGGATATTTCTTATTCGGATCGAATCCCGGCGGCTTCACCATGAAGCCCTGAACCTCCTCGTTGTTTGCGCCTTTAAATGTGAACGATTCCAACGGCTGCATGTCGATTTGCGACAAGAGGCCGTCGTTCATATGGGTGACAGGATGCCAAGGTTCGCCAGAGTACGTTCCAAGCTCGGGATTTTCAGGCATTTCAAGTTTGTAGATTTCGTTTGGTGCAATGGCGGACATGCGGGTGAAGAAAAGGTTGTGACTAGCGAAAGCGAGGTCGTCAGCGTGCAGGTTCAGTGGCGGCTCTCCTAGCTGATGGGGAAGCGTGTTCTCGTCGGCAGGGAATGCAAAGAAAAGCGGCGACTGACCGTGATCTTCTGCAGTGAAAGAAATAACGGTAAGTCCGTTCGAAAATTGCATCCAGGTAAAGCTGCCGACAGATCGATCAAATTTATCCGTCAGATCGCGCGTTTCGCCCGATTGCCGATCCTGCACAAACAACCGCCATTTATCGGCTTCGAAGCCTGCGCGGGCTTGGGAACGCCAGGCGATATGTTTTCCGTCCGGCGAATAGAGGGGTGTGGTGTCAGAGCCGGTGCTCGTGGAAATTTTCTTTGCCGCTCCGCCTTCGATGGACACGACAAAAATTTCATTGTTTGTGCTGGTCGCTTCGACCTCGTCGATATTACTCGTATACGCGACCTCCTGGCTGTCAGGCGAGATTGCGTACATATCCTGGCCTCCGAGATTGAACGGCGGCACGTCGTGATCGCCCGGGGTGAGATCGCGCGGTGTAGGGGCGGCTGTCCCAGCCGCTGCGGGTGAGACACCCGCCTCTACACCCTGCACAAAAAGATGACTCCACTTGAATTCAGTGAACGCATTCCAGTGTCGATACAACAGCCGCGAGAAAATTTTCGCTTTCACTTTACTCTTCTTCACTTCTTCCTCGCGTTGCTCGTTGCACGCATCGTCTTTGCATTCCGAATAGACTGACGAAACGAAGACAATGTTCTTGCCGTCGGGCGACCAGATTGCACCGTCGGCGCCGGTCGAGAGGTTTGTCACCTGATGCGGTTGGCCGACGAGCGTTCCGGTTTCCGGATTGAAATCGCACATCCAGATTTGCGTTGGATCGGTCGCTTTCGAGGTCCAGATCAAGCGTTTGCCGTCCGGTGAAAACCGGGGCCGCTCCTCGTGATTTTGGGTTGGATTCAATCGACGCGATTCGCCTCCATTCGCGGGGACGATCCACAAATGGGAAATCCGGGTGTTCGCTTTAAGATCCACATCAATGCAGTCGAACACGACCCATTTGCCCTCTGGCGACGGCACTAGCGCGCCGACGCGTTTGAGTTTCATCATGTCGTCGAATGTGAATGGGTGTTTGGCGTTTTGGGCAAACACTGAAGTCGCGAGAAGGAGGCTAATTGCGGCAAGAATCTTCATACCTTGTGTTGTTTTTATCATTCCGAGCAAAGGCGAAGAATCTCTAGCTCTTAAATCGGAAACATCCAGAGATGTCTTCCCGCGATGGCGGGACTCGACATGACAATCCCAAGACATTTAAAGTGTTCCATGGCTCAAGTAACAATCGAAACCATCAAGAATGGCCCTTACATCGTCACGGGCGAAGTCGAATTAGTCGACGGGCACGGAAACAAGTATCCCGCGGAGAAACGAATGGCGCTTTGCCGTTGCGGCGCGTCGACTGAAAAACCGTTTTGCGACGGCACTCATTCGAAGGTCGGTTTCCAAGCGGCTGAGAAAGCCGTGCCAGAATCAAAGGAATAACTTTTGTCATTCCGAGCGGAGTCGAGGAATCTCTAATTGTGAAATGTAAAGCGGTTATAGCGATCACACTCGCATTGGTTGCTGTGTCGAGTAGTCACGCGGAAAAGTTTTCGCTCATTGGCGGTACGGTTATCAATCCCGCTGACGGCAAGGTGCTACCGAACGCGACGGTTGTGATCGATGGAGACAAAATTGAGCGGGTGGCGATGGGCAGACAGGACGCGGCCACGCTTGGAAAACAGATCGAATGCGTGGGCAAATTCATTTTGCCGGGTTACACCGACACGCACATTCACTTCTTTCAATCGGGTGATCTGTTCACGCGGCCCGACGGCGCGGATCTTAACGCTGTTCGTCCTTACAAGGACGAGGTCGCGTGGGTGAAAAGTCACGTGAACGACGTTTTCGAGCGCTACCTGCGATGCGGAATCACCAGTGTTGTCGATGTAGGCGGACCATTCTGGAATTTCGAGGTCCGCAAGATCGCAAATGCGACGAAGAAAGCCCCGCACGTGGCGGTGGCGGGCCCATTGATCTCGAGTGTTTCGCGCGAGAAACTCGATCTCGGGGATCCTCCGATTGTAAAGATCGACACGCCCGATCAAGCGCGAGCGTTTGTGAGGAAACTGGCGGAGCAAAAGCCGGATCTGGTGAAGATTTGGTACATCGTCGATAAGGATCACCCGGTCGAAAGTTTCCGGCCGATCGTGCGCGCGACGATTGAAGAAAGTCATGCGCACAAAATCCGGGTGGCTGTGCATGCGACCGAATTGGAAACGGCGCGCGCGGCAGTTCAAGAAGGGGCTGATGTGCTCGTTCACAGCGTGACCGACAAGCCCATCGATGACGCTTTTGTGAAGCTCCTGCAAGATCGACACACAATTTTATGTCCAACGCTCGTGGTGTTCGAGCGTTACGGCCGTACGTTTTCTCATCAATTAAATCTTACGCCGGAGGAACAAAAGTGGGGCAATCCCGAGGTGATCGCTTCACTCGACGTTACAAAAATTCCACAGGACAAATTGCCGCAACGAATCAAGGACGCTCTTGCAAAACCGGATGACGTATTGAGTCGCATCAAGAAAACCTACGATGTTGCGCTGCCGAATTTGAAAAGGCTGGAAGATGCGGGAGTTACGATCGCGGCAGGAACCGACGCAGGGAACATCGGAACGATACATGGCCCCGCGCTCTTTCGTGAATTTCAGCTGATGAAAGAGGCTGGCCTTGCGCCGATGCAGATTCTTCAATCTACCACGGTAAACGCAGCGAAACTTTTTGGCGGTGAAACCGGTAGACGTATTGGCCAGATAGCGCCCGGTTACTTTGCGGATCTCGTTGTTCTCAATTCGAACCCGCTGGATGACATCGCGCATGCTTCCGATATCGATATGGTCATCAAGAATGGCGTTATTTATCGGGCTGATTCCATTTTGCCGTAACGCGTAGCTCTTGAAACGTTCGCGGGAGGGTCCTGGCGTTTGCAGCCGGCGCTGCTGTCTCTACAGTTAAGATGCCATGCCTTCACTAGTGCTGGCATCCAGTTCGCCGAGACGCGCTGCATTGCTCAACGAGGGTGGATTCGAATTTGAAATCGCCTCGCCGAGCGTTGAAGAAAAATTCAGCAGGACACTTACATTGCGCGAGCTCACGCTTTGGAATGCCATTCGAAAAGGAACGTCGATTGCGCAAATGCGGCCCGATGCTGTCGTGCTCGCAGCGGACACACTGGTTTCGCTGGAGAATCAAATTATCGGTAAGCCGGCGGATAGGGATGACGCAGCCCGAATTCTTCAGCGTCTGAACGGGCGAACTCATGAGGTTTGTTCTGCCGTTGCAATTTACCAGCAGGGAGCGGGGAGATCGGCAGTTTTTCATGAAAACTCGCACGTCCGTTTTCACCGTCTGACCGATGCGGATATTGAGCGTTATCTCGCAAAAGTGGAGCCATTGGACAAGGCCGGCGCTTATGCCGCACAGGGAAGCGGCGCCGAAATTATCGCAAAAATCGAAGGCTCATTCACGAACGTTGTGGGCCTGCCGATGGAAAGAACGATTGCCGAACTAGCCAAATTCGGCATTATTCCCAAATCGGCCTGACCAGTCAAACCGGGCGGCCAGGTTCAAATCAAATGCTCGCGATTGTCCGAGCGGAGACGGATCGTTTTTGTGTGCAAATCGTGCCTCGCCCGAATGAAACGCACGGTTTTGCTTTTGGCGCGCATAAGGATTGAATGCGTAACGGCCGTGACGCCGCCATGTGCGCGCACACCGCGTAACAATGCGCTATCACTGATCCCCGTCGCGCAAAAGAGGATGTTTTGACCATTAGCGAGGTCATCTGCCGAGAAGACGCGGTCGAGATCTTTCTGGTAGCCATCGTCGATCAAACTCTTTCGTTCCTTTTCATCACGCGGCCACATTTTGCATTGCATATCCCCACCGAGACATTTGATTCCAGCCGCAGCGAGGACCGCTTCAGGTGAACCGCCGATGCCCATGTAAAGATCGACATCGGACTCGGGCAGTGACGGCGCAATGGCTGCGGCGATGTCGCCGTCTCCGATCATGCGCAACGACGCGCCGGCTCCGCGAATTTGTTCGACGATTTCTTTGTGACGTGGTCTATCGAGCATCATCACCGCCACGTCCTGGACGCGTTTGTCCACCGCGCGCGCAACAATTGCCAGCATCTCGGGAATTGGCATCTCGACGTGAAGCGAATCGCCGCGTTTTTTCATGTAATCAATCACGCGCGGTCCGTAAGCGAGCTTGGACATGTAGAAGGAGGGCACGTCCCTCAGCGCCACTTTTACTCCTTCCTCCGGGCTCGCAGCCGCGATGCAACTAATCGAGTTCGGCGCGCCTTTGGAGATATTGGTTGTGCCGTCGATTGGATCGATGGCAATGTGAAACTCGGGCGAACCCGGTACCCAGGTGCCCAGGTGCTCTCCTTTGAAAATTCCGGGCGCGTCGTCCTTGATTCCTTCCCCGATGACGACTTCCCCGCAGATGTTCATGAGATCGAACATGCCGCGCATGGCGTCGCAGGCGGCCGCATCTGCTGCCTCTTTGTCGCCACGTCCGAGCCAGCGGAGAGAGTTCAGCGCAGCGGATTCCGTGGCGCGTACAAAATCCAGCTCGATGATTCGCTCGATATCCTGGTAATCTTGTTTTGGCAGTCGCAGAGCCACGGGGCGTTAATTTTCACGCAGGTCGCGCGTGATGACAAGCATTCAAGGTGCGACGAGTTTCCAGCCATCGGGATTGCTGGACGAGTCCATCTCCGTCGCTACGTCCACACGAGGACAACCGTTTTCAAGAATGAGTGGGACCAGGCGAGCGGCTGAAGCTTGCGCGTTTGCGTTTAAGCTCACCTCGAGTAAGGCCCCCCGATTCCACGACCTAACCGTAGGTGCGCCGTCGAACACGAGGTTGCCGAGTGAATACGCGATTGGGCAGCCATGATAAAAGTCGAGCGGTTGCACACAATGCGGGTGCGATCCAACTACCAGGTCAACGCCGTGATCGATCAGCCAGCGGGCGAGCTCGCGTTGGGTATCGGTGATCTTCTCGCTGTTTTCAATTCCCCAGTGAACCAGGCAAGCGACGAAATTCGCGTGTTGCCGGGCGCTTGTAATTGCAGCGCTCAATCCAAGGCGATCCGTGGCTCCAGGGAGTTGAGGATCATCAGAAGGGCCAACATCGTTGATCGCCAAAAGAGCGATTTGTTTTCCATCAACCACCGGGAAGAAACCCGGCGTCCATGTGTTGCTGCCGGATTTCACGACTCCGACCGGCAGAATTTGTTCCCGGAACAAACGGTTTGCACAGTCTTTTAGGGCTGCGGGTCCAAAATCGAGCGCGTGATTATTTGCGAGTCCCATCGCGCGAAATCCCGCGCGATGGAGCAATTCTGCGGAGATCTCAGGAGCGCGAAATGCGTAGCGCTTCTGCGCGTTCCCGAGATTCGAGACTGTGCATTCCAAGTTTGCGGCGGCGAACGACGCCCCACTTAGAATTGTTGCAATACTGGAAAATGGATCCGCTCCATTCTCGATCTTCGCTGCGTAACTTCGCCCGAGCATCACGTCGCCGCCAAAAACAATTGTCGCTGCAGGTTTTTCTGGCGGTACGCGAAACAAATCGAAACAATTTTTCCGCCGCTCTTTCAGGAGCTGGCCGAGCGTGAGCATTTCCGGAGTTCTTCCCAGTTGGTGTGCGACCACGTCGTTTTCATCGAGGATGCCGACAGGTTCGTGATCCTCCATTACCGCAGCAACGTGTGTCCCGAGATGTACGATTACGCCGCGCTGTAAATCGGCTGCACTTATCTTTGCTGCGCCCGGTTTCGCCGCTCGCGCGATACGCTCAAGAGCATCGCCTAATCGTTTCGGATCGGACCACGGGACCCGCCATCCTTGTCTGCGAAGAGCATACACAATGAAGTTGGCGCAATCGGCACCCAGATTTGTTTCTGGGCCGGTATCCGAATCCTCTGATAATTCGCCACTACCAAAAAGATAAGGCAAACCGAACTGTTCACTGATCGCCGCGCGAAAACCGCTGCCGATGAATCTCCGCAATTCCAAAATGGGTGTCTCACGAATTTTTCCATCAACCAGAGCGCGGGCCCGTAAACGGAGCGAACCGCAATGCAATCGTCGATCGAACAAATTATCGATTTGGGCAATAGGCAGCACAAAATCATGGTGATTGATCGGAAGTTCGGTCCAACCAGGACACGGTGCTGCGTTGGCGACAAAGCCAACCTGATTGGTCGACAAATCCGTCACATTGCAGCGCTGATATTTCGGAATCAGCGCGAACCATTCTATCTTCTCCGGTTTCGCCATCCATGGCTCGGTAACGAGTTCGATCTCCGCAGGCTCGTCTGCCGATATGCGCCAGACGTCATCTGTGGACGCCTGTCGCCCTTTGACTTGAAGATGCATTTTGGGAGCGTCATCACTCCAGCCGTCCAAAAGTCGCTGCCAACGCTCTGGGTCGTGTTGCACCACGATGCGGTGACGCTCGGACAAGATTCGCGCTTGGAGATCAGCTGGTGCATGCGCGATATCGAACGACGGCGGTCTTTCTCCTGTCAGTATCAACTTCTTCGAAAGGTTTGAGTGATCGTTAGCGACCGTCTGATACGGCTCGAACTGGATTTGCGTGGTGGGCAACGAAAGCGCGGAAATCAGCGCCAGTTTAAGCAGCCGGTACGCTTCGTCTTCGTCTCGCAGGTAGGGACGCGAAATCGCAAAGGTGACGGCGCGAAGATTTGGTCGCTCGGTCACGAAATTCCAGATGCGGCCAAAAGCTGCTTCTTGTTTTGCTGCTGAAAGTCCTGCGAAATAATCCAGATCAATCGTAACAACCAACGGTTGGGTTGAATTGAAATGCTTCTCTAGAGCATCGAAATCAGAGACAACATACGACCCGCGCAATGAACCAGATTTCCGCGGCGCCGCTTCGATGTGTCCATCCAGGAGCGCTGCAGCAGTTTGCGAGCGTTTGCCGACTTCAGGGGCGGAAAGTTTCTCTGCCGGGACCCAGATTACTTTTGCGATCGGCGCGGGCATCAGCGGCTCGATCCAGTTGAAGCATTGTACACCGCCCGTATGGCGCCAGTGATCGAGAAGTGCTTCTCGATCGCGAGTGGACGCTACATTCCGTATTCTCTCACGAATCTTATCGGAATCGAAAATTCCGGATGCATCGCTGTGTGCATCGAAAAGGATGAGAGTATGCGGTTGATCAAGATCGATGTGTTGAGCCAACCAATAAAACGTGCCGGCGTGATTGTCCTCGATATAGATCGGCAGCGCGTTCGCTGCCGCACTCAGGCCGATCAGCAGCGCCGCTGTGCAAAGCGCAGCCGCTCGCAGATTCATCGCGCTGGCTGAATTTCCGGTTTTTTAGCAAGTGGTGCACGCAATTCAACGAGCGAAATGCATGTGTCACGAAATTGTGTGCCGCGATGTACACCTTTGATCACGAACTTAACTTTGTTCACCGGCTTGGTGTAATCGCGCACTCGAATCAGGTACGGATTCTCGAATCGCTCGTCCGGAATATTCTCCGTAAATGTATGTTCGTCATTGAGCGTGATTTCGAGCTGCGCGACCCGATTATTCTTCCACCATACGTCATCGCGGTCATATTCGTAATATCCCGGCCGGATCAGGATGCCGTAGAGCGGAAGCGGGCGTTTCACGTCGAGAGTGATACTTTCGCCAATGCCATCGCCATCGGCGCCTTCCGCCCAGGGAGTCTGCAGCTCCCGCTGTGGATTCGCTTTTATGTTAACGACGTCATAGTTGCGCTTTCCTTGTGGAGTCAGGGTTGAGCTAGCCGTCGCGTCGTAGTCGGTGTGATCGAGAAAATATTGATTGTCCCTAAGGATGTAGGAAGCACGGCGGTTAAGCTCGTCTTCTGAGTAACCGGTCGGATACGAATCGTACTTGGAATGCGCGACGATCCGAATGTCATCCGCCAGCGTTGGTTTGAGGTTTTCAAACGTCCATTCGTAATGGGTATCGTTGATTTTTCGGAAGCGCTCCTTTGGCTTTTCAATAGAAACGTCTTCGGGCTCAGGATGCATGATGTTGACCTCGATCTTGCCTTTGCCAATCGGCCCTTTCCATGTTGCAGCGGGCGAAAGTGAATACGCGAATGTCGCGTCACTTATATGTGAGTCGTCCGAAACTGATTCGTCGTTTTCGGCGTACTGCACATTGTAACGAATCGCGACCTCTCGCGTTTGATTCCGGTCAAAGGGAACGACCGACTTTTTCCATGACTTAATCGTAGAAATATCTTCCTGCCAAAGTTGCCCCGATGTCCTCTCGTTAGTCTGCTCTTTCGGTCCCGATATGTTTGCGGATGACAATTTCTTTCCGTCGACGGTGATTTCGTACTGACGAATGTCGGCGGTCTTTGTGTTCGTATCCGCGTCCGGGTTTTTTCCCCAGCGTTCGACCGGAAAAAAGAAATCCTGTTGTGTCTTCGGACCGCTGTTGTGCATCCGATAATGCACCTCCACCGCTGCGTACTCGGGATGCAGATCAATGTTTAGCGCTTCATCCTCAATAGTAACGTCGCTTTTGTGATTTTGATTCGAGGCGCTTGCGCTACCGGTTCCCGGGACACCGGTCTGCCATGCGCCGCCATTGGCTAAAAGCGAACCCGCTCCAGCCACAAGCGACGCGATACCGAGCAACAGTTTTTTCATGTCCAGCTGTTAACATATCTGGCCGCCGCTTGGCGAAGCGAGAATCCGGGAAGGTGGTTATTTTTCCATTCCAGCCACGTGATCAAGGTGTTCATGGCCGCCGTGAGCGTGTAACGAAGGACGGACACGAAGGAAAAACTCGAAGGCATAACCAAGATCGTCGCCGTAATAGCGATCAAGATGATCGGGTCGATCGTTGATCGTAAATTGGGTTCCGACTCCGATATCGAGGCCGCTACCGTGCGTTAAATCGCGCACATACCCGAGAGTGTACCCGCCAACGGGGAATAACTGGGATTCGTCCGGTGGATCGAGAACCAGTTCGTGGCCGGATTTCTGCACACGTTCCCAGCGAAAATAGACGGTGTCACGCCCGCGCTGATAGTTTGATTCGATCAGAAAGGACTGCGTTTTGCCTTCACCGGTGGTGTTGTTTTGACCCCACACAAAGCTGTTCGACCAGTTGCTGTCCCGACCGAGCGCCAGGTTATAGATGGCCGACGCGGTCGTGCGATGGACGTTTACCTGGGGCTCGGGCGCTTCCGGACTTTTGATGTAGCCCTGCGAGACTTGCAGCGCCAGATTTTTAGTCGGGTTCCAGGAAATGCGGCCGCTGTAAGAATCGAACCGGGGCTCGTCGAAATCGTAACGCTCTTCATCCGGTTCGCGTCCCGTGAAAATGCTGCCCTCGATCTTGATGTTGCGCCAGACGAAACCAGCCGTGGCCACACCGAATGTGATGTGCGTCGAATCCTGCCAGTGATGTCCGATCGGCGCATCAGGATCGTCCATCGCTGATGGGCGATGCATGAAAGAGGGTGGTCCCAGTGCTGGTTCGCCGGGATAACCGAAATAGACGTACGCGCTAAAATCGTAATCGAACTTGTGGGAGAGACTCAGCGAGAGTTCGTCAAAAAGATCGTGGGGATGCTGGCGGTCGTGCAACGGTTGATCGTGCCATGATTCGCCGGTTTGAAATAAAAGCGGATAACCGCGTCCACCTTCGGTTAACGGATCGAGGCTCATCATCAAACGCGCGCCGATCTGAGTGCTGTCTCCGAGCGGATGCGAATACATTCCCATGAACCAGTTGGGAGCGTCGATTCGATCGTCGCCGCGTCTTGTGCTCACGTTCGTGTATCGAGGAAAAATAGCGCCATGTAGCATCACCATGTCCTCACCGAACATGAACATTTTTCCGTACATCGGGGACGAATCTGGCAGCCAACTGGTGCCCGACCCTTCACGGCTCATGGGATCGGCAAGATCAATGGAGGAACGCATTTCCATCTGCATTGAGCTCATCCCATGCTGGTGTTCGCTCATCGCGCCGGAGCCATCTAGAGGCGCGGGCTGATGCATTTCATGAGACGAATACGAGTCATGGTCCATGTGAGTCCCGCCAGACATTGGATGTTGAGCATTGCGCGCCTGCTGGCGATCCACCGGAGTTGAATGTTTTTTCAGATCTTTCGGCACAAGTTTCATCCCGCATTTGGGACACGTTCCAGGATGCTCTGTCACCACTTCATGGTGCATAGGACAGGTGTACTTCTGTTTTTGGTCCTGCTTTTGACCGGGGCGATCGGCGGCGATTGCCTCTTCCCCTCTGCTGGTTGCAATCGCCAGCATCGCTGCACCAATAAGAATAAAAATCCGTTTCTGCATTTCGATCGTACGTCTTCTGTAGCGGCAGCCGCGCCGTACGGGACGAGCCTGGAAATGGAGGCGGCACGCCTGTCGCTTCAGTGAAACGGCTGCGAATCGCGAAATCGCAGCTCGTTAGGCCCGGGACGGTGGAGCGTGAGCGAGAAGGCTCTCCTGCAAGACCAATTCAGCGAACGAATGTGAGATAGGTGGACCAGTGTCGAGCAAGAGAGGCACTGGCGTTGTGTGTGAATCGGCAGCGAGCAGGATGAGCTCAATGCAGTACTGGTTCGCACGAGAGAATTTTGTGTCATCGCGAGGCCAGCCCTTCGTCACAACTGGGGCAACCGCGCGCAAAATTTTGCAGCACTGCGCTCCATTCGATTGTTTTTCTTGTTTGGCAGGCTTTGAATGAAACGGGCATTGGACCTGGACCGAATCTGTTCTCGTTGCCAGCGCCGCGAACACGCAATGATTCGAAATCGCCAACCATGAGCAGAACGCAACCGAGACGATTACGCTCCGCACGCACGATTTCATATCTGCTTCATCGCGCAGCCACCCCGGATGCTCAAATGTTTTCTTCTGTTTCGTTAATCGGCGCAGCGCCAGTGGCCGTGATCTCTGGCGGCGCGAACGGGACGCCAGGCGGCGGACCCGCTTCTGATCCAGGCGATGTTTGTTTGATGCGCGTCGACATCACCATCGCGGTAAAAAGAAGAGCGGCTGCGAGATAATACGGCGCCCCGGGTAGATGCACGGGATTTTTCGGATCGATGAACCATCCAAAAATTCGGAGGAACAACCACGGACCGACAATGAACGTGATTGAACGCATGCTTTGCAGTGCGCCTTGCAATTCGCCTTGTTCTCGCTCGCTGACGCGATGAGTCATCATGCTTTGCGCGGCCGGCATGGAAATATTCCAAAGCGAAATGATTGGAATTGAAGCCAGCAACCACGCCCCCGTTTTGGCCAGACCGGCAACCAACATTCCGGTCGATCCAAAAAATTGGCCGATATAAAGTGTCCGTCTTTCGCCGAAGCGTTTCACCATTCTGCCAGTCAGCCCGCCAGAAATCACGGCCGTGACGATTCCTACAATCATGAGCGACAGTCCTATCATTCCCTGGCTCCAGCTGTAACGGTAAATTGCGTACAGCGCCCAAACGCTGAACACATTGTGCGCGAGATAAGCCAGGAATTGGATTGTGGTCAGCCGCCAAAGTTCATGATGGGAACGCAAGAGCGTAAGCGAGCCCACTGGATTTGCGCGCCGCAGTTCGAATTTCTTTCGCTGATTTTCCTTCAATGATTCCGGGACGAAAAAATAGCCCCATAGCCAATTCGCCAGGCTAAGAGCGGCTGCAATCCAAAACGCCAGGCGCGGATTGACGTCGCCGGCCAATCCACCAATGGCGGGCCCAAATGTGAATCCGATGCCGAATGCCACGCCAATCAGGCCGAACGCTCCAGCTCGTTTTTCCTTCGGCGTGACGTCGGCGATGTAAGCCATGGCGGTTGGAATGCTTGATGTGGTGATTCCGGAAATGATTCGCCCGAGAAAAAGCCAGTTCAGCGACGGCGCCATCGCCATCACGATATAATCCAATCCGAGACCGAGATTCGAGAGCAGGATCACTGGGCGCCTCCCAAATCGGTCCGATAAAACGCCGAGCAAAGGTGAGAAGAAAAATTGCATGAGTGCAAAAACCACAGCGAACCGGGCACTCCATTTTGCCGCATCAGTCATCGCGCCACCCAGGAAATCGAGAATTAGCTTGGGCAAAACGGGGATGATTAAACCCATCGCCAAAACATCGAGGGTCACTGTGACAAGGATGAAAATGACGGCGGCCTGGCGAGATCTCATTGGCTGGAGCATGAACGCAACGTTGTGGGGGCGGTTGTGTCAACCGCCGGGCACATGCGCTTGGCACAAGCCGCTCTGCAACTAATCTGTAACCAAATCGTGATGCGAATTTCCTATCTCTCGCCGAAAACCGAAGTGCACGAGAGCCAGATCCACGGGCGCGGTTTGTTTGCGGCTGCTGATATCGCCAAAAACGAAATCGTTGCGGTGAAAGGCGGACGCGTCGTTGATCGAAAAACCCTTCGGGAGGAGATTACGCCACGGCTCGGGCCAGTGGAAATTCAGATCGACGATGATTTGTTCATTACGCCGGTAACCGAGGAAGAGCGTGAACTATCGATGTTGTATTCGAATCATTCGTGCGACGCGAATCTCGGGATGCGTGGTGAGATCACGTTCGTCGCAATGCGCGACATCCATGCCGGCGAAGAACTCACCCATGATTGGGCCGTGACGGATGACGATGACTACTCGGTTGAATGCAGATGTGGCGCCTCCAATTGCCGTAAAATTTTGACAGGCAAGGACTGGCGGCGACCGGAATTGCAGAGGCGTTATGCGGGATATTTCTCACCTTATCTGGCGCGCAAAATCGTCACTGGCCGCCACTAACTTATTTCTTTCGCATCCGACCGGCTTTCTGCTGCGCCTGGTGTTTCTCCTTTACGCTCTGCGTCTCCTGTTCTTCCATTATCTGCGAAGTTTCCCGCGCTGCTCCGATTTTTCGACATGAAGAAGTTTTTAATGAATTTGATTACGGCGGGAGCCGCTGTGGCCACAATGGCCGGTTGTGCGCAGATAAAAAAACCGGCGACGCAACCGAAGGCCGCTGCGATCGGTTCGCGTTTCGATCAATCCGGCTGGGTTTCACTGTTTGTTGGCGAGCCATGCACACCACAAATCATGTTCGATTTTCACGGTACGCGCTCAACGGCATGGCTTGCAGCGCCGAGACATGAAACGCAAATCCTGACCGAGGCGGCAGACAAACACCAACGCGTCCATATTTTGGGAAAATGGCGATATGGGGTGCAATCACCCTGTAGCTACGTCGCAGTTACAGGCGTGGAACGAACCAGATGAAGAGGAATCGAATCGAACAAGCCGCTTACGTTCGAAGAGAATTACAACTCCGTGGTCGTCGCAGTGCGTCCAAATCGCTATCCGGCGAAATCAATAGCGATAATTCTCTGATTTATACGGACCGTCGACTGGAACGCCAAGGTAATCGGCTTGTTTTTCGGAGAGCTTCGTGAGCTTCACGCCGATTTTTTCCAGGTGCAGACGTGCCACTTCTTCGTCGAGTTTTTTTGGTAAGACGTAAACGCCAACTTTGTAGGTGTCGCGATTTTTCCAAAGATCGAGTTGGGCCAGGACCTGATTGGAAAATGAATTCGACATGACGAAACTGGGGTGGCCAGTAGCGCATCCGAGGTTTACCAGCCGGCCTTCTGCGAGAAGGAAAAGCTCATGACCGTCCGGAAAAGTGTATTTATCCACTTGCGGTTTGATGTTCGTTTTCTTGACGCCTTTGGCTGCATTGAGTGCATCGACCTGAATCTCGTTATCGAAGTGACCGATGTTGGCGACGATCGCCTGGTCTTTCATTCTCTGCATATGATCGAGTGTGATCACGTCAATATTGCCGCTCGCAGTGACATAGACCTCACCAAGGCCGAGTGTCTCTTCGATCGTTGTCACTTCGTACCCTTCCATCGCTGCTTGCAGTGCATTGATTGGATCAACCTCGGTGACGACAACACGGGCGCCCTGGCCGCGCAATGATTGCGCGCACCCTTTGCCGACATCGCCATAACCGCAAACCACGGCGACCTTTCCGGCGAGCATCACGTCCATCGCGCGATTCAAGCCGTCGACCAGCGAATGCCGGCAGCCGTAAAGATTATCGAATTTCGATTTGGTGACCGAATCGTTGACATTGATTGCAGGAACGAGGAGCCGGTTTTCCTGATGCATTTTGTAGAGCCGATGCACACCGGTTGTGGTCTCTTCAGAAACCCCCCGCCAATCCTTCACGATCTCGTGCCAGCGATACGGATTCTCACGATGAATCTCGAGCAGCAAATCCTTGATGACCTGTTCCTCCCTGTTTTCCGACTTCGTCCTGCACCAATCGCTGCCTTCTTCGAGTTCGTATCCTTTGTGAATGAGCAACGTGGCGTCTCCGCCGTCATCGACGATCAGCTGTGGGCCCTTGCCTTCCGGGTGCGAAATGGCGCGATACGTACAATGCCAGTAATCCTCAAGTGATTCGCCTTTCCACGCGAACACGGATATGCCGCGTTTCGCAATCGCTGCGGCAGCGTGATCTTGCGTTGAGAAAATATTGCAGCTAGCCCAACGCACGTTTGCCCCGAGATCGGTCAGCGTTTCGATCAACACAGCGGTCTGGATCGTCATGTGCAGCGATCCCGTGATGCGCACATCTGCAAGCGGTTTTTGTGGCGCGTACTTTTCGCGGATCGCCATCAAGCCCGGCATTTCCTTTTCCGCGATGGAAATTTCCTTGTCACCAAAGTCTGCAAGATTGATGTCCTTAACCTTGTAGTCTGTCTTTGTGCCTTCGATTGTCGTCGTATCCATAATTTTAGGTTGTAAGTCTATTATTGGGCCGCGGCGCGCAGCTCATCTGCCTTGTCTGGTTTTTCCCATGTGATCTCCGGATCATCGATCTTCCCAAAATGACCATAGTTGGTCGTTCTTGAGTAGATCGGCCGCAGCAAGTCGAGTTGTTGAATGATCTCAGCAGGTTTGAAGTTAAAAATTGCCAGCACGGCCCGTTCGATTGCAGCTTCGTCCACGTTGTTTGTGCCAAACGTGTCGACATGAACACTGAGCGGTTTTGGGTGTCCGATTGCATATGCGAATTGCACTTCGCATTTCTGCGCCAGCTTCGCGGCGACCACGTTTTTTGCCACCCACCGCGCCATATAAGCGGCGCTGCGATCCACTTTGCTTGGATCTTTTCCTGAAAACGCACCCCCGCCGTGGCGGCCCATTCCACCGTAGGAATCGACAATAATTTTACGACCAGTAAGTCCGGTGTCGCCTTGCGGGCCGCCAATTACGAAATTACCGGTCGGATTGACCAGGAAGTGCGTGTCGCTACGTAACATTTCGCCAGGCAAAACTTTCTTAATGACTTCCTCGATGACAAAGCTGCGAATTTCCGAGTGCTTTACATCCCGGGTGTGCTGGGTTGAAACGACAACGCACGAAATCCCGATCGGCTTTCCACTTTCGTAAATCACGGATACCTGAGATTTGGCGTCCGGCCGCAGCCAGCGCACTTTCCCACTTTTGCGAATGCGAGTGAGCTCGCGACCCAGGCGATGCGCGAACATGATCGGCGCAGGCATTAATTCCGGCGTCTCGTCGCATGCGTAGCCAAACATCAAGCCCTGATCGCCCGCACCTTGTTCGGCAGTTTCCTTTCCGTCGGCTGCGCGCGCATCCACGCCCTGCGCAATGTCGGGGGACTGCTTGGTAATGATGTTGGAGACGAAAATTTTGTCCGCGTGAAAAACGTCATCGTCATTCACGTAACCGATGTCGCGCACGGTATCGCGAACGATCTGCACATAATCGAGTTTCGCCTTCGTCGTAATTTCACCACCTACGATCACGATGTTGCTCTTCGCGTATGTCTCACACGCCACCCGACTGTGGCGGTCTTGCGCGAGACAGGCATCGAGGACGGTGTCAGAAATCGTGTCACAAACTTTGTCGGGATGACCTTCCGTGACCGATTCGGAAGAGAAAATGTAGCGACGTGGCATGGTTGAATAGCGTTAAGCGTTGATGAGTTGAAACGTTAAAGCGGTCACGACCGAAACTGAGAGGAACATTGAGACGATTGAGTGCCTCAATGCTCTAACAATTCATCGGACATATTGACCAATCATGATGCGTCGATATATCGTTGTCTACTGCGATGGCGTCAACCATAAATTTATTGCGACTGCTGGCCGATCCAACCCGGGTGCGGCTGTTGCTTCTTTTGGAGCAGGAAGAACTCTCCGTGGCCGAGTTGCAGCAGATTCTTGGAATGGGCCAATCGCGCATTTCCAGTCATCTGGCGCAATTAAAACGGGCCGGTGTGGTCTCCGATCGCCGGGTTGGGAAAAATGTCTATTACGGGCCGAACCACCAGGGGCGCAATTCGCAGCGAGAGCGTGTTGAAGAGATTACCCGTTTGCTGGCGCGCGAGCTGCCGGAAACATCACGAGATCGAACCAGCCTAAAGCTCGCTTTGCACAAACGCCAGGACAAGGCGCGCAGATATTTCGATGAACTCGCGGGCAAGTTTGGTCGAAGTTACGTTCCGGGGCGCTCGTGGGAAGCATTGGCACACACACTGATTACTCTGCTTCCTCCGCTGACAGTTGCGGATCTCGGCGCGGGCGAGGGCACGCTTTCCCAGTTACTGGCAAAGAACGCGCGCAAGGTTATCGCGATCGATAATTCGCCGAAGATGGTCGAATTCGGGGCGCAGTTGGCGAAGAAGCACGGACTCAAAAACCTCGAATACCGGCTTGGCGATATCGAAAATCCACCAATCGCCAATCAGAGTATTGATCTCGCGATCTTAAGCCAGGCATTACATCACGCCATTCATCCCCAGCGTGCAGTCGCTGCGGCCCACGGGATTTTGAAACGTGGCGCGCGATTGGTTATCCTCGATCTCTTGAGCCATCGGTTCGAACGAGCCCGAGAATTGTATGCCGATCACTGGCTCGGATTTAGCGAGGTGCAATTACATCAGTTTCTGGAAAAGAGCGGTTTTCGGCAAATTGAAGTGAGCGTTGTGTCGCGGGAAAAGCAAAACCCGCAATTTCAAACTGTCCTTGCCACTGGGATAAAGTGAACGCCGATGCCGCTTGGCGTGTCAATATTGACGCCGTTGGTTTATGGTCTCGACTGACAAATCTGTAGCCATGACCGGCTTCTTCGACGAAGTGAAGCGGCGCAAGGTGTACAAGGTGGCGGCGGCATACATCATTGCCGCTGGCGGTATCATACAATTGGCTTCGGCCGCGTTTCCGGCGTGGGATTTAGCGAACTGGCTGCTGCGCCTGGTGATAGTGCTGCTATTAATGGGCTTTCCAATTGCATTGATCCTGGCGTGGGCGTACGACATCACCGCTCAAGGGGTTCGAGCCACGCCAAACCTGGCAGTCCCCGGTTCCCGTCGCCGCCGAAACATAGCCATGCTCGTTGTAACCGGGGTGATCATTTCCGCTGGTGCCGGCTTTTTTCTTTTGCCTCGGGTTTCGGCGCACAAATGCGACAAGTCAATTGCGGTGCTGCCCTTTGAAAACCTGAGCGACGACAAAGAAAACGCCTATTTTGCGGACGGCGTTCAAGATGACGTGCTCACGAATCTGTCGAAGGTTGGCGATCTGAAAGTGATTTCACGCACCTCGGTGATGCCATACCGGGGAAAAACGTCGAGTGTTCGTGAGATAGGAAAGGCACTTGGTGTTGGCGCGATTCTGGAAGGCAGCGTTCGTCGCGATGGAAATCGAGTGCGTGTGAACGTGCAATTGATCAACGCAGAGAACGACGAGCATATGTGGGCGGAAGATTACGATCGGGATTTGACCGATGTGTTTGCCATTCAAACTGATTTGGCCCAGCAAATCGTGCGCGAATTACAGGCGAAACTATCTCCAATGGAGAAGGCGCAAATCGAGAAAAAGCCCACACAGAACCCGGACGCTTATCTCGCTTTCGTGCGGGGACACGATTTATTCACGCGTCCGGACAAACTCCGCACCGACACAGAAGAGGCTGAGCAGCAGTTTGAGCGAGCGACCGCGCTCGACCCGAAATTCGCCGGCGCGTTCGCGGCATTGGCATGGATCGACGACTGGATCTATCACACCTTCGATCCAACTCCCGCTCGAAAGGAGAAGGCGCGGGCCGCAGCCGAGGAAGCGATTCGTTTGCAGCCGGACCTGCCGGAGGCGCATCTCGCACTGGGATTTTATTATTACTATGGCGAGCGCGATTATCAACGCGCGCTGCGGGAGTTTGCGATTGCGAAAAAAAGTCTGCCAAACTCAGCGGAGGTTTACATGGCAATTGCATCCATTGAACGTCGCCAGGGAAAGTGGGCGCAGTCTACCGCCAACTTTGAGAAGGCGGCATCCCTCAGCCCAAAGGATTCGTTTATTCTTGTAAATCTTGCTGACAATTATCGCGCCAACAAGGACTTCGAAACCGCAGACAAGGTTTTTGATCGTGCGATTGAGGCCGCCCCGGGTTCCCTTAACGCGCGCGCAGCAAAGGCAATGCTTGCGTTCGATTGGAAAGGAGACCTGAGCATGATGGAGAAGGAACTGACGAACATGCCCCCAGGCGTCGATCCCGAGGGGATGGTTACGTACGGTCGGGTTCAACTCCGGATGCTCCAACGAAGATTCCCTGAGGCTCTCGATCTTCTGAATCGAATATCGCCAGATTTTGCCAATCACGATTCTAAGCCAAGGGAATTT
>DASXMV010000137.1:0-11027 GCA_036495465.1 Candidatus Udaeobacter sp.
GTTCCTGGTCGTGCTTGCACTCACACTCGATGGCGGCCCATTTAGCGAATCCGCTTGACCTGTCTCCGGCGCAGTGCCGCGCTTGAGTTCAATGTTGGCCAGGCCCATCGAAAAATTCCCGTTTTGCGAATCGTCGGCGAGCAGCCAGCCGTCCAGATGTTGATTCATCATCGCAGTAGCAACGGCGAAATGAAGTGCCGGCGCGCCGCCATCCTTCAGCGGCTGTGGATTGAGCTTCCCTTCGATCGCAGGCGTGTAATCGACAATGCTCAAACGCGCGCCACCAGCGAGTGACCCAAGGTCGCGTGGCTGCTTGGGTGTCGGCGGATGATGCAAAAACTCGGCGGGGTAACCTTTCACGATTCCATCCACGTCATGGACGCGCAGCTGGTGTTCGTTGACCACCAGTCGATTCGTTGGGGGTTCGCCTTTAAAAAGCGTAATTGTTCCTTCGATTCCCCAAATTCTACCGATCAACGATCCGATCAGCAGCGTGATGATACCCAAATGGGTGATGAGAAACGCGACATGATGTTTGCGCCAGGGCCAGCGAGAAAGGGCGGAACAGGCAAGGTTTGCTCCCAGCAAAACAAGCCAAAGATTGAACCAGGGAGCTCCGTAAACATAGGCGCGCGCAACGTTCGCATCAAAGCTGGACTCATAGAGCGTCCCGGCGATTGCGGCCACGATGATCACAGCAAGCAGCACGACGGCCAGCTTAAGTGACGCGAAAAATTCGAAGATCGGGTTGCGCTGCCAGGCGGGGCTCAAAGATGAACTCGATGTTGCCATGGGAAGACCGTCACTTTCCGCGAGAAGACGCGTTCCTTCAAACGCTGAACGGATCGAGTTTGACGAAGGTTTCGGTCCTGACTTTACGGAGGCAGTTGCAGGGACTTCTAAAACACGATCAGGCCTGGCGTTCCCGAACGTGGTTACCTTGACCATCGTTGGGCGACTTTCTAACGTCCGCGATGGCCAATGAGTCCGTCGTGGAAGTCCAGGTCGATGGAGCACAGATCGCTTGTCGTCGAATTGGGAATGGCCGACCGCTCGTCGTCATTAATGGTTTCGCAGCCTCTAGTGCAGATTGGGATCCCGCGTTTATCCACCGGCTCGCATCTTCTAACGCCCTAATCCTCATCGATAATCGCGGAATCGGTCGTTCCAGGGACGACGGGCGATCATTCGATATCGACAGGCTGGCGGATGATGTGCTGCAAGTAGTCGGAGCGCTGGGCATCGAATGCGTGAACGTGCTCGGATGGTCAATGGGCGGCTTTATCGCTCAGACGCTTGCCGTTCAGCACCCTGATCGCCTGAGTAAGCTCGTCTTGCTCTCAACTGATTTCGGAGGAGCCGACGCAGATCTCGCCACGCCCACCATATGGTCACAACTCATCGACATGTCTGGCACCCCCCACGACCAGGCGCGTCGATTGCTCTCATTACTTTTTCCGAGCAATGTTGCCGAATCCATTTATCGCGAATTCGGTGATACTGTTGCAGCTGCACGCGCGAGGTTATCTCCGAGTCTCGTCGATCGTCAGGTCGCGGCGATGGACACCTGGCACCGTATTGGGATTGGTACCCGACTGGCAGAGACAAATATGCCTGTGCTAGTTGCCACCGGCCTGGCGGACATCGTCATTCCGCCGTCCAACGCATTAAGGTTGGTCAACGCCATCCCTGGCGCCTGGCTGGCTCAATTCAATGGCGGTGGCCACGCTTTCATGGCCCAGTTTCCGAATCCGGTCGCCGATCTTATCAATAGCTTTCTCGAGCTTGAATGAAATCGACGCTCAACGCATCCAGGCTTTCCAGCGTTTGCGGACCGGCTTTGCATAGCGGTCGACATCGATCTTCTTCAATCGTTTCACGCCATCCTTTACCGCTTCGTTCACCACTTCGGCGGAACTTTCATATTTTTCCCTGGCCGACTTGAACAATGGCCAAAGAAAAGGCAACGAAAGAACACTCCAATTGAGATTACCCAGCGGCGACTTCACTTCGATTTCCTGCTTTCGCTCGCTGTCAGACGCGAAACGGATCGCCAAACCAATCGCGATTCCAAGCCCCAGCGCACCAAGGATGGTCGGCACGGGATTTTCGCGGACAAAGTATTCCGTACGCTCTCGCGCACGAATGGCTTTCTCCTTCGTGTCATCCCATGTCTGGCTTACAGCCGTGGAGAATTTATTTGTTGCCTGACGAAACTGCTCACGCCCACCGGAGCTAATTGGTTCCTCGCCCGGCTCAACCTGCGGCGACAGCGGTTCGTCCCTCGTAAGATTGTTTTCGTTCGGATTAGTCATACAAAAGAAAATCGAAATTGAGTGCCACGTTGCGTCTCTCTGTAGTTATTTCGGTTCGCAAAAGGTGGTGCTGGCAAAGCCGGCGCTCCGTCGTTCAGAATCCGTCGAACTACAGCAATTGGTGATATGTATTGTAAGTATCTTTATCCCAAAGAACAAAAGTTACTTTGTTGATTCTATCATCAATCGCCAGGAAATCCCGCGTGGTTTTTAAAGCGATCTGCGCCGCCTCCACAACCGGATAGCCGTACGCGCCGCAACTGATCGCCGGGAAGCCAATCGTCTTGATTTCATGTTCACTCGCGACCTGCAATGAATTCCGATAACAACTCGCGAGGGTTTCAGGTTCATGCTGTTTCCCGCCTCTCCAAACGGGGCCAACTGTGTGGATGACATAGTTCGCGGCTAGTTGGTATCCACGAGTAATTTTCGCTTCACCGGGCCGGCAACCACCGAGAGTCCGGCATTCGGCAAGCAACTCGGGTCCAGCGGCTCGATGAATTGCGCCATCGACTCCTCCACCGCCGAGAAGCGTCGTGTTCGCCGCGTTTACTATCGCATCGACGTTAAGTCTCGCGATATCGCCCTGGACGATCTCGATCTGGTTCGGTTTTTCCTCCATCACGGCGCCAGGCGCTCGATTAGCCAGTTGCCATCGGTGGCGCGAGTGTAACGAAAGCGATCGTGCAGGCGATTTGGGCGACCCTGCCAAAATTCGATCATGTCCGGTTCCACTCGAAATCCGCCCCAGTGCGGCGGTAACGGAATATTCTTGTCACCGAAGCGCTCGGTCATTTCTGCCATACGCGCATCCAGCACGCGGCGCCCGTCAACCGCGTGGCTCTGGCGTGATGCCCATGCGCTCAGCTGGCTGCCGATGGGACGCGAATGGAAATAGGTTTGCGATTCTTCGCGCGAAGTTTTTTCTGCTTTTCCGCTGATCCGAATCTGTTGGTCAAGTTCAATCCAGTAAAATGCCAGCGCCGCGTATGGGTTGGCGTCGAGCTGTTTCCCCTTTTCGCTTTCGTAATTGGTAAAAAAGACAAACCCATCCTGGTCGAAACCTTTTAGAAGTACAATCCGCACGGATGGCCTGCCGTCAGCTCCAGCTGTGGCCAGGCTCATCGCGTTGACATCGCGAATGCCGGCTTCAATTGCCGCGGTAAACCAGTTTCCAAATTGCTTGATCGGATCGCGGTGAAGATCACTCCGGCGCAGGCCTTTCGCCGCGTGTTCGTAACGCGAAGCGGTAGGATCTCGCGGTGTCTCCATTACAAGAAGAACAATGCCGCACAATATTGTCCCGCGAAAGAAATTATCGAACGCGTCTCCGTGAGGACTGGCAGGTCTGTCGTCGTTGGCGGCGGTAAGCGTAGCTGCAATTAGCAGTGCTAATCGCTGCTCGCCAGTTGTGGCTCGGGTTTGGTTAACTGGGCTCGGTCGCTGACGTCTTGGATTTTTGCGTCCTGCTCTTTGCCAGGCGCAACGACAGTTTCCATTTTCTTCCTCAACTGATTAATCATCGCTTCAAAATACTCTCGCTGCTGCGCAATGGAGTTTTCTTCTTTTGTAACTTCTGATTTCAACTGACCGATCGTTGCTTCTTGTTCCCGAACTTTGCGGTGCTCTTTAAGAAACTCGTTGAGCAACATCGCGTTCACCTGATCGTAGCGGACGGTGTTAACTCGACCTTTTTCGTCCCGAACCACCAGGTCGGGGTTTATCTTTTCCACATCTTCAGCGACGAGTCCGAATTGCGATGAGCCTGCCGGATCAATCTCTTTCTTATAGCGGAATGTAACCGGCTTCAGCGAAAAGAGCGCTTCACTAGCATTATCCATGGGTTTGATGGCTTCTTTAAAACGCTTTGAGGACGTGGCAGTGCCTAATTGACCATTTGCAGCCACCAGCACCGCTGTGCCACTCGGAATTGTTTGTCCGCTGACTCCTCTGATAAAGGTGCTGGTAATGTCCGTATTGCCGATGCGGATGGTATTATTCTCACCGGCCACCCCATTCACATTAGCGCCGATGTCGATATTGTTATCGCCCGTAGTGAGATTGCTGCCGGCATTAAGGCCCAACGCTGTATTGGTGTTGCCGGTGGTGGTATTGAGAAGTGCATTCTCGCCGACGGCGGTATTAAAGTTGCCTTCCGTGTTGCTATTGAGCGCAGAATCCCCGTTCGCTGTGTTGCCATCGCCACCGATGTTGCCGAACAGCGCATGGTCGCCCGCAGCAGTATTGGAGTTGCCGCTGGTATTCTCGTGCAGCGCGCTAAGCCCAATGCCGGTGTTGGAGTTACCATCAACATTGTTAAGAAGCGCTGCAACGCCGTTCGCAGTGTTATTACTACCGGTGGTGTTGAAAGTCAGGGCGACCTCGCCAGTCGCCGTGTTTAGATCGCCTATGGTGTTGCTTTCGAGTGCTCCAACGCCGGTGGCCGTGTTGGCGTCGCCGGTTATATTGCTTTCCAGCGTGGAAGAACCGGTGGCTGTGTTGTTATTACCTTCGGTGTTGCTGAATAGGGCAAGCGTTCCATTGGCCGTGTTGGAACTACCAATCGTGTTGCTTTGGAGTGCTGAAACACCGCTGGCCGTGTTGTTGTTACCTTCGGTATTGCTGAAAAGAGCAAACGTTCCGATGGCTGTATTACTCGTCCCAGTGGTGTTGCTCAAAAGTGCGCCCGCACCAGTAGCTGTATTCTCGTCTGCGGTGTTGGCAAGGAGCGCACCAGCACCGATGCCCGTGTTGAAATTGGCATCGGTGACGCTCAGAAGTGAAAACAACCCAATCGCCGTGTTATATGTGCCGTCTGCCAGGCTAAGAAGGGCATTCTGTCCTTCTGCTGTGTTGCCTCCGGCGTAACCGCCGTCCGGAGGGGGATCCACCGCTTTTGTGTCGGGCAAAAGTCCAACGCCCATCACGAGGATCGAAACGAGAATTAATCTGGAAAATTTCATGTTCAGTATTCTTTCAAATAATAATTTCGGTTTTTGTTTGGTTTGTTTGAGCAGCTCAATCTCTGATTTCGTGTTGAGTCGGGCCAAGGTCATGGAATCGATAGGTTGGTCTGCGCAAATCCAGGCCTGTTGGGCTCGAAGTGCTCATTAAGCACTCGAATTTGGGCCTCTTCTTCTTCGATGCGCGCGAGCACAGATTGTATCGCTGTGGATTGTTGGCCGACCGTCGACTTCAATTCAGCAATCACTGCCCGTTGTTCCTCGACTTTGCGATGTTCTTTGAGGAACTCGTTTAGAAGCATCGCATTCACCTGTTCGTAGCGCACGCTGTAGGGCTTCCCGTCCTTGTCGCGCACGATTAAATCGGGACTCACCTTTTCCACATCCTCAGCTACCAGGCCGAACTGCGGGATTCTCTCGGAATCCAATTCCTTTTTATAATGGAAGGTGACTGGCTTGAGCGCCAGGATCGCTTCACTGGCGCTACCCATCGGTTTGATATTCTCTTTGAAGCGTTGAGAAGAGGTAGATGTTCCGAGTTTGCCGTTTGCATTCACAAAGACCGCAACCCCTCCGGAGGACGTGCCATTGAAAATGTGGTCGATAAAACAGTTGCCGCCGGCATTGTTACCTGCCGCTCCTATGCAGATGGTGTCGCTCGCAGTTGTAACGTTGGAGCCAGCGGTTTGCCCAATGAAAATGTTAGAATTGCCACTGGTGAGATTGCTCCCAGCTCCAGCACCCACAGCTGTGTTAGCGTCGCCGGTAGTAAGGTTAAGCAGCGCGCTTTCACCGATGGCCACGTCACTCCCGCCGCTGGTGAGATTAAAAAGCGTTTGATACCCAAATCCATCGTTGGCGCCTGCGTCCGGACCACTGGCATGAGCGAGTGATTGAAAGCCGACAGCAGTGCTGATACCCAGATCCGTGTCTTGAATTCCAGTGGTATTACTACCGAGCGCTTGATAGCCCACCGCGGTGTTGCCGCTGGCAATGGTGTTATTCTCGAGGGCTTGCTGACCGACTGCGACATTAGGACCAACAGCGAAATTGTTCGTGATGTTTAGGGTTCCGCCGGTCGTGTTGTTAAGCAGCGCATTGGACCCGATGGCGGTGTTGCCGCTGGCAGTGGTATTGCTTAAAAGCGCAAATGCTCCGGTGGCCGTGTTATCCTCGCCCGTAGTGTTGCTTAAAAGCGCCCCGGCGCCGATGGCCGTATTTTGATCTGCAGTATTGGACAGCAGCGTACCGGCGCCGTCGGCAGTATTAAAGTTTCCAATTGTGAGGCTCAGCAGCGAAAACAGCCCGGTTCCCGTGTTGTCCAGGCCATCGGTAAGGCTCAAAAGAGAGTTTTGACCCTCTGCTGTATTGCCGCCGGGGTAGCCTCCACCCGGTGCCGGAACAATTCCGGGAGCACTCGGCGCGGCGCAAAATCCGAACCATGCCAACACGGCGACGACGATTGGTAAGGTTATGCCTTTCATTGCGTTTTCTTTAGAGAGTTTTTTCATTTCTTGTTCTTCCTTTTGCTTTTTGATTTACTGTTTTGTCGGTTGTTTCGGTATGCGCGGGTTGGGATCTGAGCCGAATCTGCGCGTGGTGGAGAATGCTCGGCGCGCTTATGAAAGTCTTTAGGCTGCGGCTGAATTTTTCTGAATTGTTCTGAAACCGCGATGCAAACGGGCTCCGTTCACATCTACGATTTTGGCGAGTTCCAGCTCGACACTTCAAAACGGCTCTTACGCCGACTGGATGGGACACCAGTTCCACTGACCTCGAGAGTGTTCGAAACACTGCTTTACATGGTCGAACACCATGACGCCGTTCTCGATAAGGAACGAATTATGGAGGCGGTGTGGCCCGATTCGATCGGTGAGGAAAACAATCTGGCGCAGGCCATCTCGAAACTTCGACAGGTTTTCGGTGAAAAGCCTGGTTCTCATAACTATATCGTCACCATCCCGGGTCGAGGGTATCGATTTGTTGCCAAGGTAAGCGAACACTCGTTCCAGTCCGCTTCCACAGCCGACGTGGAAACCGCAAACGCTTTGGGATCGTCATCTGACCGAACTGAAGCCGGTGCAACAACCGCGCCGCATCAGTCGGGTGTAAGGACGCGCTGGCTTTTAGCGGCCGTAATTTCAATAATTGCCCTCGCTGCGCTGGGCATTTTCTTTTTCCTGGACTATCGCACCCGGCCCGGCGCCGTCGCGGCGCCAAATTCCGCTGTCCCGGCGCGTGCAGTTCCCTCTTTGTCGACGCCAATCCCTGATAAGAGTGTCGCAGTTTTGCCGTTTGATAATCTCAGCGATGATAAGCAAAACTCCTTTTTCGCTGCGGGCGTCCAGGATGAAATAATCTCCGACCTCGCGAGGATCGCAGATCTGAAGGTCATCAGTCGGACATCCGCGAACCTTTATAAAAGCGGAAGCCCGCGGAATTCGCGTGAGATCGGCCAGCAATTAGGAGTCGCCCATCTTCTAGAGGGTAACGTCCAGCGCATTGGCAACCGACTCCGCGTTAACGCGCAATTGATCGACACGCGTACTGATACGCATTCATGGGCACAAACGTACGATCGAGATGTGGCCGATCTCTTTGCAGTTCAAAGTGAAATCGCCCAGGCGATTGTCAGTCAGCTACGCGCAAAAATCTCACCTGCGGAAAAACGGTCCATCGAGCAACCACCCACTGGCGATCTCACTGCTTTCGATCTCTACACTCGCGCAAAAAATCTTCTTCTAACGGTAAGTTTTACCGCTAACACGAAAGAGGATTTGCTACGCGCGGCTGACTTGCTGAATCAGGCTGTCGCGCATGACGCATCTTTTTTCCATGCGTATTGCCAGCTCGCCGTAGCTCATGGTCTGCTTTATTTCTATGGTTACGACCACACTTCGGCGCGACTTGCCCTGCTCGAGTCCGCCGTCGGAGCAGCTTCTAGCCTGTATCCCGATGCGGGTGAAACGCATCTTGCGCGTGCGCAGAATCTTTACTGGGGATATCTCGATTACAATGGCGCCCTGGCTGAATTGGACATTGCCGGTCAGAGCCTGCCGAATGATTCGCAGATGCTGGAGCTCACCGGTTACATACAAAGGAGGCAAGGGCGGTGGGAGGAGTCCATACAAAGCCTGGCGCGCGCGCTTGACCTGGACCCGCGCAATCTGGATACGCTCCAACAGCTGGCACTGAGTTATGGCGATCTCGCCCGGTACGCTGAAGAAAAATCGGTGCTAGATCGCGCCCTGGCCATTCAGCCGAACGATGCTCCCACTCGAGCCATGCGTGCAGTCGTCGACCTGGACTGGAAAGCCGACGCCCGCCCTCTGCATGAGGTGATCGATGAAATACGGATGAAAGATCCTGGCGAATTGCGAAGCGTGGCTGACAGCTGGCTGATATGTGCACTGGCGGAACGCGATGCCGCGATGGCTTCCAACGCATTGGCGGTGCTGGGCGAAAATGCTTTTGGTGACGGGCCGATCCAGTTCAGTCGGGCGTTCCTGGAAGGTGTTATCGCTCGGATGAGTAAAGATGACAAAAAAGCGCAGTCTGCTTTCGATGTTGCACGCGCGGAGCAGGAGAAAATCGTCCAGGCTCAACCAAACTACGGTCCACCCTTAGTTGTGCTCGGGTTGATCGATGCTGCCCTTGGACGGAAAGAAGAAGCATTGCATGAGGGACGACGAGCAATCGAGCTTCTTCCAGTAAAAAAAGACGCGATCAATGGACGCATCATGCTCGTCTATTTTGCGATGATCGCGGGTTGGAGTGGCGAACGTGCTCTCGCGTGTGAGCAACTTGCCAGCGCGGTTCGCTATACCAGTTCCCTTACCTATGGCCAATTGAAACTAATGCCATGGTGGGACCCGCTTCGTGGCGATCCTTGCTTCGAACAAATTGTGGCTTCGCTAACGCCGAAAGAGAATTAACCGCGGGCAGATGATGATTCTGCCTTTTCGCGTCGCTTCGTATTTAGCGGTTCCAAAACAATAGCTGTCCAGTTGATTTCTGTAGGCAACGCCTGTGCCGATTTGAACAACCGCGGCCGCACCAATATTGAACTGCTTACAGCGCTGCTGCTGTCGGCATGGGCACAGCTCTTTGACGTAGTTTGTCGATGACCATTGGGACGATTTCGATGGCTCGGTCGATTTGCGCGTCAGTGTTGAACCGGCCAAACGAAAACCGCAGACTGCGTCGAGCGTCATCTGCACCTGGATTCATCGCCCGCAATACGTGTGAAGCTTCCTGCGAACCGGTCCGACAGGCGGAACCAGCCGAGCAGCAAACGCCCTGCCGATCCAGCAGGAGAAGCGCTGCCGGGGATTCTATCCCTTCGAACGAAAGACTCGACGTGTTTGAAAGTCGCGTTGCACTCGCGCCATTCACTGATACTCCGCTAACTCTTTCGAACATCGATTTCTCGAATCGATCGCGCAGGGATTGAACATCGCATCTGCCTTCCGTGAGGTATTTCAGAGCCAGCTCAGCAGCTTTCCCAAGACCAACAATCGACGCCACGTTTTCGGTTCCCCCGCGCCGCCCATTTTCCTGACCGCCTCCGGCAATCAATGGCGTGAAGCGGGCTTGCCGCCTGCCATAAAGCGCCCCGACGCCTTTTGGACCATGAAATTTGTGCGCGGAAAGAGAAAGAAAACTAATCGCTGTATCCTGTACGCGCATTGGGACTTTCCCCGTTGCTTGTACGGCGTCCGTATGAAAGGTCACGCCCTTTTCGCGACAGATTTCGGCGATTCTCTCGATGGGAAACACAACGCCGGTCTCGTTATTTGCCCACATCATCGAAACGAGCGCCGTTTCCGGCTGAATTGCGGCTTCTAATTCGCCAAGATCGAGGTTGCCATGCCTGTCTACGCCCAGAAATGTGACCGCGCATTCTCGTTTCTCGAGATCCTGGCAGGGGCGTAGCACCGCACTGTGTTCGACTGCGGTCGTAATGACATGTTCGCCGCGGCCGCCTGACTGGAGAGCAGAATTGATCGCGGCATTATTGGATTCTGTGCCGCCGCTTGTGAAAATAATTTCCGTCGGTTCACAGCCGAGCAACGCAGCGAGCCGTTCGCGCGCAAGGTTAATGGCTTGCCTGGCCGTCACTGCAAAAGCGTATCCGCTTGAAGGATTGCCGTAATGCTTCGTCAAAAATGGCAGCATTTCTTCGATTACAGCGGGATCAAGCTGGGTGGTAGCGTTGTTGTCCAGATAGATGATTTCGCCTTCAGCCATTCCCGGCAATCTAACCGATGTAACGCTGGCGAGACAACCTTAATGGAGTTGTCATTACATCATTACTCCACTACTCCATTATTCCATGATTTCGATTTGGGAGCTGGCGAACCCGCAGCTGCGCGAGATCACCGTATATCAACCCGGAAAGCCGATCGAGGAAACGGCCCGAGAACTGGGTCTCGATCCCGATACAATCGTCAAGCTGGCTTCGAACGAGAACCCACTGGGACCGTCTCCCAAGGCAATCGAGGCGATGTGTGCAGCACTGCAAAAAGGTCACCTGTATCCGGATGGCGGCGGATTTAGTCTGTGCAGGGCAATCGCAGCGAAACTCGGCGTCGCCCCGGAGAATATCATTCTCGGCAATGGTTCAAACGAAGTTCTCGAGTTTCTCGGTCACGCCTTCATTAATCCGGGTGACGATGTGGTCACGTCGCAATACGCGTTTATCGTTTACAAATTGATCGCGACCTCGTTTGGCGCGCGCACAATCGAA
>DASXMV010000138.1:0-11082 GCA_036495465.1 Candidatus Udaeobacter sp.
GTTTGAGCAAACGACCCGCGCCGCCGCCGTCGATGCTGCGATGATCAAAGCTTAGCGTGATCTGCGCCTCGGTCCTGGGAACAAATTGTCTCTCTTCTTCGTCCCACGAAGGGACTTTTCTTCCAGCTCCCAGACCGAGTAACAACGTCTGATCCGGCAGTGGGATCGGTGTGCCCCATTCCATTCCAAAAGTTCCGAAGTTTGAAACGGTCGCGACGCCACCAGCTTGCATATCGGGCGAGATGCGCCGCTGTCGCGCGAGATCGACCAGTTCCTTGTATTTCGCCGTGAGATCCGCAAGGGACGTCTTATTGGCTGCCCGAATTACCGGCACCATGATTCCATCCTCGGCTTCAACTGCGATGCCGACATCAACAGAATCTGATTGTACCACGCGATTGCCGATTAACTTCGCCGCTGCAGTTGGCGTTTCCGCAAGCGCAAGCGCGAGCGCGCGCAACACATAGAGACCGGGACCAGGTTTGGGATCGCGAGACTGTCGATCTTGCAGCAGAGGATCAAGATTTAAAGAAGAACCGATCGTTGAAAGCGGACGCGTCCAACTTCTTCGCATCGCGTCCGCCACTCCAGTACGAATAGCAGAGGCCTCAAATGCTGTCTGATGCTCGATCTTCTGAAGAAAATTTTCGAGATCCTTGATCGTGACGCGATTACCTGAACCGGTGCCCATGATGCCCGCGAGATCGGCTGTAGTCAGTTGTAGCTCGGCCATCCGTGCGCGAACACGCGGGGACATGAAAGTTGCGCCTTTCGCCGCGACCGGAACGGGTAATCCTCCGGTGCGTGCCCCGTCTCCGTCGCGCGAGATTTTCTTTTCCCGGGCGGGAGCGATCTCCTGGTCGGCACGCGCGGGAATTTCCTCTGCGACTTCACGCTGCGGCAGTGGCGGCGTTTGTTTTGCAAATCTCGCAGCATTTTCTTCACTCGCTTCGACGTAGCCAAGGACCGCGCCGACAGGGTAGGTCTCTTTCAGTTGCGCTGCGATTTTCGCGATCTTGCCTTTGCATGGCGTCGTCACGCCCATTACAGCCTTGTTGGTTTCGACGTCCATGATTTCCTGGTCGTCCAGAACTTCATCGCCCGCCTTCACTTTGATATCGACGATTGTCGCTTCGGCGATCGATTCGCCCAGCTGTGGCATGATAATCGGGACTTGCGGCATAAAATTTTATTCTCGAAGCAAAGCGCGGGCTTTTCGCGCAATCTCTTTGGCGTTAGGTCGGTGGGCCGACCAAAGATTCGGATGATACGGGATGGGTGTGTCTTTCGCGTTGATGCGCTGCGGTGCTGCGTCCAGTAGATGAAAACCTTCGCCGGTAACCCGCGCAATCACTTCAGCAGTCACGCCTCCCCACGGAAACGATTCTCCTACACAGAGCAAGCGGCCTGTACGTGCCACTGATGCGAGGACGGTGTTCGTATCAAGCGGTTTAACTGAGCGAAGATCGACAACTTCAATTTCAAAACCTTCTCCGGCCAATTGTTCTGCGACCGCGAGCGCTTCGTGTACCATTGCGCTATAACTCACAATTGTCAGGTCGCGTCCTTCGCGCGCGATACGTGCCTTTCCCGTCGGCAACCCTTCAGTCGGCAGTTTGTCCGCTTTGAGATGGTAATACAGATATTTGTGCTCGCAGTAGACGACTGGGTCATCGATGGCCACCGCTTCAATGAGCATGGTGTAAGCGTCTTCCACTGTCGCAGGCGTCATGACAATGACTCCGGGGTAATGCGCATAAAGCGATTCCATCGATTGGCTATGGAATGGTCCGCTGCCTTTCGTGCCGCCTGAAGGGAGACGGACTGTAATCGGCACAGGCACGTTCGTTCGCCAAAAATGTGTCCCGGCGTTGTTTAGAATTTGGTTGAGCGCAATGCTGGAAAAATCAGCAAACTGCATCTCGACAATCGGTCGCATTCCTTCTATCGCAGCTCCAATGGCTGTTCCGACGATCGCATCTTCGCTGATCGGCGTATTCAGCACGCGGCCCGGAAATTCTTTGGCGAGACCTTTTGTGGCTTTAAAAGCGCCGCCAAACGAGCCGCCGACGTCCTGCCCGTAAATGAAAACGCGTTCGTCATCACGCAGCAGTTTGGCCTGCGCTTCCCGAATCGCTTCGAGATACGTGATGCTCATGACTTCGCCACGTTAAAAAAGTGAACCGTTAAATGATCAAATGAAAAACCCGTGCCATTCGCCTGGGGCGGGTAAAGATTTAACGAATCGCGACAGATACTCATGCCTTTTCAATCGTTTTCCACTTCATCGGCAAGGTCACGCCTCGACAATGCGCACCAATCTTCCTTGTCGGCTTCGGGTGCTGCCTCTTTTTGGGCAGTGGCAATTGCTTCATCGACTTTCGCAGTGGCTTCTTTGTGCCACTCGGCGAGCGTCTTGGCGTCAGCCAGATTTAAATCGGCGATTGTTTGCTCGGCGAGCTTTACACAATCGCGCGCAAATGGTTCGCGCTTGATTTCCTCCGTCACATAGCTGGCATCATCGTGTTCGCCGTGTCCGGAAAGGCGCAGAACAGAGGCCACAACCAGCTGCGGCGGACGTCCGGCGCGTGCCCGTTTGACTGCCCCACCGATCACCTCGAGGCACGCACCGAGATCTGTTCCATCAAGACTGTAGCCTTCAAAACCATAACCAATCGCGCGATCGACAAGGTCAGCACACGCGAACTCACGATCGTTTGAGGTGGAATACGCGTAATGATTGTTCGTCGCGACAATGACCAGTGGCACTTGCTCTACCGCAGCAATGTTCATTCCTTCATGAAACGCACCGGCCTGCATGCCGCCTTCGCCGATGCACGTCATGCCGATGAAGCCTTTTTCTCCCTTAAATCGTTTGGCGATCAGCGCGCCGACGGTGACTGGAACCATCGCGCCCAGATGACTGACCATTGCAAGCTGGTTATCCTTTGGCCGGCCGCGGTGGATGTTACCGTCGCGTCCACGCATTGGGCCGAGGCGCGAGCCCAGATACGTGCGCATAACGTCCAACAGCGGTTCGCCGAAAGCCGACCGTCCTGCCTGGTCACGGATCAACGGCGCAAAGATATCGCCTTTTTCCAAAAACAACCCGCATGCTACGCTGACCGCTTCCTGGCCTTTGCCGATATAGACGCCCCCCGTGATTAAGCCGCCCCGGTACAGACTTACGAGTTTTTCCTCGAGGGTGCGCGTCAGCAGCATCCAGCGAAACGCTTCGAGGTAGCGCTCGTGCGGCGGCGCGGGCTTTGGCTTTTTCCCTTTTGATTGGCGCTGCGCCGTCTGAAGCATCCCGCAATTTTACGCGAGATCGGCCCACCCGCGCAAAAAAATTTTATCGGCTGCAATGTGTTGTCGCAGGAGGACGAGCCGCCGACAGTTTCAGGCCAGCAATCCGCGGTTCCCCAGAAGGAAAACTATCGCATGGCGAGCGCGAGGCCCTGCTGTCTTGGCTTCTGTTCTGCGCTGATAAATGTTTCGGTGGAGACCTGCTGTGGCGAGCTCAATTTAATCCCCACCAGCTTACTCACGCCTCGCTCTTCCATTGTGACGCCGTACAACACATCGGCTTTGGCAATGGTGCGCTTATTGTGAGTGATGATAACGAACTGGCTCTGCTCCACGAACCGATCCAGCATGCCGATGAATCGATTGATGTTGCCCTCATCCATCGCTGCGTCCACTTCGTCGAGAATGCAGAACGGACTGGGGCGCACCATGTAAATTGCAAAAAGCAACGCCACCGCAACCATTGACCGCTCTCCTCCGCTTAAGAGTGAAACGCTTTGCAGCTGTTTACCCGGCGGCTTGGCCGTGATCTCGATTCCGCAGTTGAGAGGATCGTCTTCGTCGAGCAGGGAAAGGTCCGCGCGTCCGCCGCCGAATAGCTCTGCGAACATCTCGCGGAAGTTAATCCGGACCTGGGCAAAGGTTTCGCTGAACAACTTTCTAGTAGTCGAGTTGATCTGCGCAATCACGTCGAGCAACTCGCGACGTGAATTTGTAAGGTCATTGTTTTGAGCTTCGAGAAACTTGTATCGCTCTTCGAGTTCGTCGTACTCATGCACGGCATCCAGGTTCACCGGACCCATGTTGTCCAGTTGCGTTCGAAGGTCGGCGATCAACTTGTCGAGGCCCACATCGGTCACTTCGATAGCGTTCTCCGAACGCAGTGCTGAATCCATCGTGGCTTCATCGCCATTTGCGACATCGGCCACAGACCGTTTTCTAAGCTGCGCGCGCAGAGTTTTTTCATACAAGGCCTGATCCGGGCTGAATTCTCGCAAATTAATTTGATACCGGCGGGCTACGCGCTCATTGAGATTATCGACCTTCAATTGCAGTTCTGCATGCCGCACTTGTTCCTTGGAACGCGAATCACGCAAATCATTCAACGAGTTTCGAATTGTGCGTAGGTTCGACTCCGCTTCGTTCAGCCCTGCTGCTTGCTCGCTTCGTTTCCCGGTAAGCATTGTGAGCGTTGCCTCAAGGTCCCTGCGCTCCTGGCTTTGACGCTCGATCGCATGTTGGGCGGTCTGTGATTCCTCTGCCTGCGTCGTCATCCGCTTTTCGAAGTCGGTAATCTCGGTCCGGCGCGCCGCGATTGCGTCTGCTAGCTCCGTTTCACGTGCGCTCATCGGCCGACGCTGCGCGACAAGGTGTTCGTAACGCTGTCTCTCCGTCGCGACGGTGAGACGCAGCTCGTTCAGTTGTTCCATCGCGTCGTTTTCGTACTTCGCAATGTCACCCTGTCCCGCCAGCGCCACCTGTTGCTCGCTTTCGTTTGCCCCCAGCCCGGCGCGTTCTCCGGTTAATTCCTCCTCCAATTTTGCGATGCGTTCGTCCGCAGCCTGGATTTGTCGCGCCAGCGTACTTTGCTCTGAACGGAGCTGAATCTGCTTTTGTTCGCTTTCCTGTAGTTCTCGAGTGAGGAAGAGAATCCGATTCTCGCAATCAGACTTTTGATGTTCTGCGGTTCGATATTGGCTTCTGGCTTCTTCCAACTCGTTAGTAATTTTTTCCAACGCCACTTTGGCGTCATCGCATCGGTTGAGCAGCGCATCGCGCTGTTTGCCGATCTCGGAGCATTCCCTTTCCAGGACTGACATGCGTGCTTTGCGTTCGAGCAAAGACTCGGCCGACGCTTCTCGACTTCCGCCAAACACAACTCCCTCTCTGGAAATTAGATCGCCATCGAGGGTTGCCGCCGCTATGTCGCCGTACTTTTGCTTCGCGGCCAGAGCGTCGTCGAGACGTTCAAAGATTGCGACCTTGTGAAGTAATTGTGTAACCAGCGGAGCGAGGGTCTCCGGGGCCTTCACTCTCTCGATTGCCCAGCCAAGCGATTCTTCAGGAGCGCTCTTCCCGCGATCGCTTGGCGCGTCACTGCCGAGCTCCGGAATGACCAGCGCCGCCTGGCCGAGTTTTTTTTCTTTAAGAGCAGCAATAATTTCGGGCGCCAATTGTACGTCGCTTACTACAATCCCATGTAAATTTCGCCCCAATGCCGCTTCAATCGCAGGGATGAAATGCTGATCCACATCGAGACTCGCAACCAAAGCGCCCGCCAGCGCAGGTTTGATTCGCGATCGATCATGCAAACCCGTGAGCACAGCCTGTGACCCTTCGGCGAGGCCTTCCCCCTCTTCGTTAAGCTGGCGAAGAATTTCAAGGCGCGATCCTTTCTCGGTCTGTGCCCTTTCAATGTTGGCAAGGTCTTTTTCCATGCTTGCGACAAACTCCTGCTGTTGTCGCCGGCTCTGGTCGCGCGCTTCAAGAGCCGCTCGACAGTCATCGACTTTGCTCTGGTGATTCTCTGCCGCCGCGCGCGCAGTGGCGATCTCGCCCTGAATGCGGCCGCGGTCAGCCTCTATCGCAACAATGGCGGCATCTAAACCGCGTCGATTTTCATCCGTCGTTTCACGGCGAATCCTGAGTCCCGAAATCTCCTCTCCCAGATCACCGATGCGGGCCTTGATTTCCGCCGTCGCTTTTTGCAGCGCGTCAAGTTTTGACTCGTGCGCGCTTCGCTGCGCACGAAGTTCTGCGAGCCGGCTGGTAAGCTTGTTTAGCTCGGCTTCCTTGGTCCGCAAAGTCTCGCTAATTTTCTCAATCAACGCGTTCGCTTCTTGAATTTCCTTTCCTTGTTGGAGGCGTTTAGTCTCCGCAGCAGTAATATCCTTGCGAGAGCGTTCAATCAGTTCGTTCAATTCCTCGGCTCGTTGGCGATTGAACTGGATCTGATTTCGATGGGCATTGATTTCGCTTTCCAGACGCTGAAGTTCGCCGCGCCCGCTTGCAATCTGGCCATCAATTTCCTCCAAGGCGCGACGCTGGTTGGCCAGCCCGTTTTCTCCCGCGTCGATTTTAGTTCGGGTCGTATCCTCTGATTCGCCCAGGCGCTCAATCTCGGTCTGGCAATGGATCAGACCGGTTTCCAGCAGGTCGAGTTCCCGGCGCGAATAACAGGTATCAAGAACCCGAAGATCCTCGTGCAGGGCCTGATAACGCCGTGCTTTGCCAGCCTGCCGCTGTAGCGAACCAATTTGGCGTTTTACTTCCTTGATGATGTCGCCAATGCGTAAAAGATTGGCTTCGGTCGCTTCCAGCTTCCGCAGTGCTTCGCGTTTCTGGGTCTTATATTTTGTGACTCCGGCGGCTTCTTCAAAAACTGCGCGCCGATCCTCCGGGCGCGAGCTCAGGATCATATCGATCTTGCCCTGTTCCATCATCGAGTATGAAGCCCGCCCAACACCTGTGTCGGCGAAGAGATTGTGAATGTCGCGCAGTCGACAAGGTGTTTTGTTCAGCAGGTATTCGGAGTTGCCGTCGCGATAGACGCGGCGCGTTACTCGCACGTCGTGCCAGTCTATCCCAAGTTCTTCCGCGCAATCGGTGAATGTGAGAGAGACCTCGGCAAATCCCACCGGTTTGCGCACGTCGCTCCCGTCAAAAATCACGTCAGCCATCTCGTCGCCGCGCAAAGATTTTGCCGATTGCTCGCCGAGCACCCAGCGTACCGCGTCAAGCACATTCGATTTTCCGCAACCGTTTGGTCCAACAATGGCAGTGATACCTTCGTGAAAATTAAGGACGGTTTTGTCGGCGAACGACTTGAAGCCCAGAAGGTCGAGCGAGTGTAAATGCATGATAGGCCAAACCTCGGGCCTCACGAGGTCAATACAACAGGGGTTTGGGGGTTACAAGAAAAAAACACACAATTTGGAGGGTTTTTGGTCCCAGTGAGCCACAGGATGTTGTGGATGGGAGTCAGGGCAGCATTGGATCGTGTAACGTTTAATTGATACACCTGCTGGCGCACTTTTTCGCCTCGCCTTCGCCAGGGAGAGGCACGCCCCCGCACACGCCATTTCACAATTACCCGCCATTGCAAAAGCCCGCTTTGTGTCCCGAAGCTTAGCTCGCACTCTTGCTTTGAACAACTGAATCACGCAGCATGCACCAATGGCCGATGAATCGACGCTGTCGATCCAACAGGCGGAGCGCGTCGATCATCAGCTCGTCCGCGGAATCGGGATTCCTGCTCTGACCGCCAACATTGTCAGTTCGACGATTGGCGCGGGAATTTTTGTAATTCCGGCAACGGTTGCGAGGGACCTTGGCCCGGCGGCGCCGCTCGCGTTTGTTTGTTGTGCAGTCGCGATGGTGTTGTTCGTGACGTGCTTCGCAATCGCAGGCAGCCGCGTATCGCTTACCGGCGGACTGTACGCATACGTGGAAGTCGCGTTTGGTCGCTACGTCGGATTCCTCGCAGGTATTCTTTACTTTCTAACCGCACTCGGCGCGGTGGCTGGCGTCGTGAATGTTCTGGCAAATTCAATCGCGCTCGTCGTCCCGTTTCTGGGCAGCCCGGTGATGCGCATCATTGTGATGATCGCCGTCTATGGCTCGCTGGTGTTAATCAATATTAGTGGAGTCCGGCAGGGAGCAGGTGCGGTGACTGTAATCACAGTTGCAAAGCTTCTCCCGCTGCTGCTGTTCGTGGGCGTTGGGATATTTTTCGTTCACTGGCCAAATCTTACCTGGAGCGGCTGGCCCGGCAGCAAGTCGTTAGGCGACGCCGTGATTCTGTTGATTTTTGCCTTCGTCGGAATCGAGGTGGCGTTAATTCCCAGCGGTGAAGTAAAAAACCCGGCGCGCACCGTTCCGCGCTCGGCTTACCTCGCGCTTGTCATTACAACGATCATTTACATTTTGATCCAACTTGTGGGGCAGGGGACGCTTGGCGCCGATCTGGCGAATCATCCCGACTCACCACTGGCCGAATCGGCGGCGAAGTTTCTCGGAAATCTGGGGCGCACGATCCTTCTGGCGGGAGCAACCGTCTCGGCATTTGGATTTGTCACCAGCGACATCCTGAGTTCGCCCCGCATGATTTTTGCTTTCGGCCGCGATGGCGCGTTGCCGCGGTTTTTCGCGCACGTTCATCCGCGTTATCGATCGCCCGATGTTGCAATCATTACTTACGCGGTGCTGGCGCTTGGGTTGTCAATCAGCGGCACGTTTGAGAAACTCGCCGTCCTTTCAAACGTCGCAGTGTTGCTGATGTATCTGCTTTGCTGCGCCAGTTGCTGGGTTCTCGTACAGCGCGATGTCCGGGCTGATGGCGCCCAGCCTTTCAATTTTCCTGGGATGAAAATCGTGCCCGCGCTCGCGATCGTTGCCATCATTTGGATTTTGACGCACGCCACAGCTCGCGAATTTGTTGTGACGGGCATTGTGCTGGCGGCGGCTTCACTTTTGTATCTGATCCGCGTCCAACTTCGTCAGAAATCGTAGGCAAAATCTCAAAACTGATTAGCTTGTGGCCATGCGCGATAATTACCTCGAGGAGTATTATTCGTTTCTTCGGTTTCCAAGTGTTTCGACCGACGACAAGTACAAGGAAAAGCTGCAGCAATGCGCAGACTGGCTGGTGAAAAAACTCACGAGTGTCGGTTTGGAAACCCAACTCGTCCCAACCAACGGGCATCCCATTGTTTGGGCACGCAACAAGCATCAGCCCGGGCGCCGCACTGTTTTGATCTACGGACATTATGATGTGCAGCCTCCCGATCCTTTGGAGCTTTGGGATTCTCCCCCTTTCGAACCTGTCTTGAAGAATGGCTATGTCTTCGCGCGCGGGGCAACGGACAACAAAGGTCAGATTCTCGCGCATATCCTGGGTATTCAGGAGACCATCGAACAAGATGGCGATTTGCCGGTGAATCTGCATCTCGTGATCGAGGGTGAAGAGGAAATTGGTAGTGCCCATCTCGGTGGATTTCTGGACAAAAACCGCGATGCACTCAAAAGCGATGTGGCAGTGGTTTCGGATACGGGAATGATCGAACGCGGAGTCCCAACCCTGAGCTACGGTTTACGTGGAGTCACCGCTCTCGAAATCAAGGTGACGGGCCCCAAGATCGATTTGCATTCCGGCATTTTTGGAGGCGCTGTCCAAAATCCCATCACAGCTCTGGCACAATTGCTGGCCACACTTCACGATGGCCAGGGGCGTGTGGCAATCGCCGGCTTCTATGATCGGGTTAAGCCGCTGGAAAAATGGGAGCGGGAAGCATGGCAGAAACTGCCAGTCGATGGCGATAAACTGATTCGCGAAGAAACAGGTGTACCAGAACTCTTTGGCGAGGCCGGTTACAATTCAGTAGAGCGCATCTGGGCTCGACCGACCGCGGAAATCAATGGAATCGGCGGAGGATATCAAGGACAGGGTACAAAGACCGTGATTCCCAGTCATGCGTTTGCAAAACTCACGTTCCGTCTTGTTCCCGACCAGGAAGGGGAAGAAATCCTGAAACTGGCAGGAGAACACTTAAGAAAGAACCTTCCCAAGGGCGTCACACTCGAAATCACCGACGGCCATACTGGCCCGTGGTATCTGACCGATCCAAATTCAGCAATCGGCAAAGCGGCGCAGCGCGCCTTGCGTGAAGCCTTCAAACGCGACGCCGCACTTATACGTGAAGGCGGCAGCATTCCCATTGTGTCGCAGTTCCGCGGCATTCTGGGCATCGAAACCCTGTTACTGGGACTGGCGCTCCCCGATTGTCGCGCGCATTCGCCTAACGAAAATTTCCCTCTCGAAAACTTCGAGGGCGGCATTCGTCTTAACAAAGCAATTCTTCAGGAGCTCGCCCGCTGATTGTTTTCTGCGATTAAAATAATCCTGCGGATCCTTCTGGCGGTCACGATTTGTTGTGGCGCGATTGTCATATCAGTCAGGGCCGAGGAGTCGTTAGGCAAGAAAATCAGGAAGGTTTTCGAGCCGACTCCAACCCCGGCTCCGAAGAGTAAGCATCGGAAAAAGAAAGTAACGTCCACTCCTTCGCCCACGGCTTCGCCGAAACATAAGAAGATTTCACCGACGCCCTCTCCGACCCCGACTCCGGGAGGAAAACGAAAACACAAACGGAATTCACCGACGCCGAGTCCGGAGGAGACCGCATCCCCGAGTCCGACGGAAACTCCCGGTCCTTCACGCTCGCCACGTGCAGGTGCAGAAACGAAAGGCGCGCCTAATGTGACTCTTTCCCCCGATCAGATTCAAGGTTTCGATACTTATCCGCCGAAAGTGCGCCAGATCCTCGACGCCGGGCTCGTTTTAACAAAGGAAAATCTTGGGTATAGCTACGGCTCTGCCGATCCGGCAAACGGCGGCATGGATTGCTCCGGTTTTATATATTACCTGCTGACCGAAAACGGATTTAAAGACGTCCCGCGCGATTCGAGTCAGCAATATGTTTGGGTGCGCAAGGCCGGCGGTTTCAATGCGGTTTTGAGTCGCAATGAGGATTCATTCGAGCTCAATGATCTTAAACCCGGGGATCTGTTGTTTTGGAGTGGTACCTACAACATCGATCGTGATCCGCCGATCACTCATACGATGATTTACCTCGGCCGCGAAAAGCGCACGAAGAAGCGAGTGATGCTTGGATCAAGTGACGGCCGCACTTACGACGGAAAACAACGCTTTGGCGTCAGTGTCTTCGATTTCAAAATGCCACCGCCACCGAAGAGCGGAGACGCAAAGATTAGCCCCAA
>DASXMV010000139.1:0-6483 GCA_036495465.1 Candidatus Udaeobacter sp.
CCGCTGTGCATTCGTAGCGAATCGCACCACACGAGCAGCCGCCAGTGAATGGAATTTTCATCGGTACTTAAATATTAAGGTTGATTGATCTTTCCTCATTCGGTCCCGGAAACAAACCGCCGCTGACTTCCAGGTTCCGCCCCGCGCCGCACGAGCGAGACCGATAGCAACGGATTCACAAATCACTTCGGCTCCGTGGCCGGTTCTATGATTCCGAAGACGTTGCCAGCGGCATCTTCCGCGTAGGCAAGCCAGCCGATCTTTGGTATGGCCATCTTCGGCACGCAGATCTTACCCCCGCTCTTTTCGATCTTCTTTATTGCTTCGTCGAGCGATGAAACGCTGATCGTGTTCAGTGTGCCGGGACTTTGGCCCTCGCGCGGACGAGCCAGTCCGCCGTTAATCCCCGGTTGTTTGTCATCGCCGGTCGTAATAAGCCAGTATTCGATGGGCCCGCCCTCGAACTTCTGGAACTTCCACCCGAAAACATCCCGGTAAAAGGGCTGCACCGTTGTTGGATCTTCGGTGTAAATCTCAAAGTGAACTACGCGATTCATTGGTCAAACCTCATCTTTTCAGTTTGTTCGACTGTGTTGAGTGCATGTTGCCATCGAATTCCCGCGTGATGAAAGCGAGTTATACTTTCAACGTTGCGTGAGTTTTCAGCCGTATTGTTCAGACTTGCACGAACCGAGCTTCTGCCCGGAGATCTGCAGCAATTGGGCACACACCCGCAACGGGGCGTACTTCCACGCGAATACCATACGGAAGACCAGGGCATTCTCTGGCAATGGCGACCGCTTCGTCCATCGTGGCGACATCGAGAAGAAAGTAACCGCCAATCGCTTCCTTGGATTCAGCGAAAGGGCCATCAGAGACGACACGATCCCTGCCCGAGACAATTTTTCCTTCGCGTTCGAGCGGATTTCCCGCCACCGCTTTGCCTTCTTCAGTTAAGCGCTTGAACCACGCCATCCAATTGTCCGTCACTTTTTGAAGTTCCTCCGACGAAAGGCCTTTGCGCAGGTCCGTCCCGCGGAATAGCAACATATATCCATTTTGATTCTGTGTGCTCATAGTCTGTGTCGATGGTTGATATGAATCTTTAAAGTTCACGCCCTCGCGAGCTGTTCCTCCCGCTCCAGTTCACGTGCGCGAACATTGAGCGGACATTCTTCAGCCACCGGGCGCACTTCGATTGAAGTGCCATAAGCAAGGCTAGGACTGCTTTGGGCAATGGCAATAGCTTCCGTGATTGTCTCGACATCCAATAACAAGAATCCACCTATGACTTCTTTGGATTCAGCGAAAGGCCCATCGGAGACGATCCGTCCGTTTTCGCCGGAAACGGTCGCACCGTTACGTCGAAGCGCGTGACCAGGTTTAGCCTTGCCGTGCGCGATCAATCCTTCGATCCAATCATTGTTCTGACTGATGACTTTCTGGATTTCGTCGTGCGACAGCTCGTCGTACCACTCATCACTGCGAAATAGCAGCATGTAACCGTTTTGATCTTGTTGATTCATAGTCTCTATATTGGTTGATTGTTTTTTTGTTGTTTTGAAATAGAACGAACCACTTTGAGAACTTCGGACAATTATTTCGCATTCGCGTCGGTCTGCCAAATTCCAAACGAGTTGCCCTCGGTATCCTGGCACACAGCGAAATAGCCCATCTGCGGGACCGCTGTTTTTGCCATGCAGATTTTACCGCCGAGTTTTTCGATTTTCTTCGAGAATTCGACGACCGAATCCACGCTGACATAGTTTACTATTGGTTCTTGTGCGTTTCTGCGGCCCTTAAGTGCGCCATCGGGCGTATCGTCGGCGCCACCGGTATCGATGTGCCAATAATCGCCCCCGCCTGGAAATGGATTGATCTTCCAGCCAAACAAATCGCTATAGAACGTTTTGGCGCGTTCCGGATTGTCCGCTGGGATTTCAAACCAAACGATGCTTGCTGATTGTCTCTTATCTGACTGGCTCATGTTTTCCTTTCTGTTGATGTGTCATTTGAAGAAAGAACGAATGAGCACGCCGATTCAGGACATTAATTCCAAAAAAACTCAGACTTTCGGATTCGCAGGGTCTGAAGCGAGACTATTGACCGGATCGCCTTCCACGCCGCCCTACCAACTAAAGTCAACGCACGCAGGACTGCAATCGTTTCAAAAGGAATGCTCGCTCCGATTTCGTCTCTGCCAGTTCGAACGATTTGCGAAACTCTTCGGCTGCGGTTTGCAGATTGCCCGACCGCATTTCCAATTCACCGAGAACTGAATAGAGCAGGTAATACGATTTTAGTTTGCTGATACCGCGAACGCTTCGTACAGCTTGGAGTCCGGCTTTTGGTCCACGGATATTCGCGATAACCACGGCGCGATTGAGCGCGACGACCGGTGACTGATCGAATTCAACTAACCGATCATAAAACGAAAGAATTTTTTGCCAATCAGTCGCCTGGTAGTCCTTTGCTGCGCAGTGACAGGCGGCGATTCCTGCCTGGAGATGGTATTCGCTGAGCTCATTCCCCGCCGCCGATTGCGCGAAGTGAAACATTCCGCGTGCGATCATGGACCTGTCCCATCGCGTCCGGTCCTGCTCTTCCAGGCGCAGCAGATTGCCTTCTGCGTCCAGCCGGGTGGGATTACGCGCGGTATTCAAAAGCATCAATGCCAATAGGGCCTGCGTTTTGGGCCCATTGCCAGCCGGATGCTCCAACAGTAACTGCGCGAGTCGAATTGCTTCCTCACAAAGCTCCTCCCGAACAAGACTCTCCCCGCTCGATGCCTTGTAGCCTTCGTTGAATAGCAGGTAAATTGATTGCAACACACTATCCAACCGTTGCTCTAGATCTCTGCCCGCAGGAATTTCAAACGGGATCCGCGCCTCATGGATTTTCTGTTTCGCCCTGGTCAGCCGTTTGGCAATCGCCGCCTCTGTGGTCAGAAATGCGTGCGCGATCTCTGCGACACCAAAGCCACACAGTGTTTTCAAAGCAAGTGCGACCCGCGCTTCAGCTGGAATGGCCGGGTGACAGCACACGAACATCAATCGCAAACGGTCGTCACGAATTTCGTCCTCTGAAAAAATTGCTTCGTCCGACGTAACGCCGTCGCGTTCCATCTGCCGAATAATTTCCTGCTGCTTGGTCTGAAATACCTTTCGTCGTCGAACTACATCCAACGCCAGATTGCGCGACGCGCGCATGATCCAGGCAGACGGATTCTGCGGAACTCCATAGAATGGCCAGGTCTGCAACGCGCGTACGAGCGCTTCCTGGACGACGTCTTCCGCGAGATTGAGATGTTCGATTCCGAAAATTCTTGTGAGAGTGGCAACCATCTTGGCCCCCTCGCGGCGGAAAAGATGCTCAACTGTTCCGGAAACTTCCGATGGTGCATGACTGATATTCACGTTTCAAGGGGTGACGCAGTGTTATCTGCAGGATCTCTCAAATTGTAACGAGTCGTTTTTCATATTCGCTACGCGAGGCAGGCCTCAGATTACGCTAATCACCCAGAAACCTGATACGGGTGAAGATTCGCGTGATGGTCACAACTCCGACAACATGATCAGGATGGCCATCACTGTAAAGCTACAGGCGAACATAAGAGCGAAATAAACGACTCATGTTTGCGCTGACGACTCTTGGCGCTGGAGAAACCCCCAACTTTCGCGCGATGTGAGGAGTCAATGTTTAACGTTCCGTAAAGAGCTAGAGCGTTGCCGCACTCCAACACGTGATCGCGATGGCAAATGGCCGTTCAACGCGCGCATTTTGGATCGCGGCTGTGCTCCGCCGTTTTCGATTGAGCGCGCCAATTTGCTCCAGTAAACGGCCACGAGCTCTTCCGGCATAGGAAAACTTCTCATTGTTTGGTTACCTCACTTTCTACGAGCCTTTTAAAGTTACCGAGGTACTCCTCGATCCTGCGTGACAGACTTGGCGGATCAAAAATGGAGCGGATCTTCAGCGTTACTTCCGTTTCCTCTTGAGAACGAGGCTCGAATGAAACCACGCCCGACATAAAACCATTGGACATATTGCGCCACGCTATTCGGCGCCCGGGAATTTGAAGAACGATGTGAAATACTCCTTTTCTCTCAGTCCCATTTGGCTGCCATTTGTAGGAGAAATGAGCGTCATCGATTCTGCGCACGTCTTGCAGGGGCGTTATGAATTTTGGGAGATCTTCGAGCCGCGACCACCACTCGTAGACGCGATCAACCGGCGACTTCACAACAACCGAATGGCTGCCGGCGTTCATTATCGCAGAACTGTTTTCCATCATATTAATCATGTTGTCAGACGCTGAAGCGCGCGTACCGCTCCCTGGAGAGCGCACGGGTCCAGCCGTCGGTGAAGTTAAAAAGGGCCATGTTCAAAACGAGCATCGGATCATGACGTCGTCGGGAACGCCGAAGAAACTTCGGCAGCTTGGACCTTGAATTGGTTCGTAATTTTTTGTGTCTCATGTCTTTTGATTTCATGAGGAACTTAGGCAACCTTGCGGCACGCCACCACGAAGCGCTCGGAGGATTTTTCGGTGCTTCGCAGGGGAGACTGGATAACACCTCTTTCGAGGGAGGAAACAAAAGTGGCGCGGTCGTCCTGGCTTGTTAGACTTACACCATGCGCAAGCGCGCACTACAGCTGGGGAAGATTGCTTTGCGGTGGCGTTTGATGAACTTATTATGAAATCAGACGTCGTCCCCAAGCAGCCGACTCAGTCCACGACCAGACATTTGTCATTCGCGGAATTTAGCCCTGTTGCAAGGTCTTGTTCCAACGCCAGCGATGATGAAAACGCGGCGAAGTATCTGTTTAAGCTATCGCGTGACGTAATTCTTTCGCTGGACCGAACGGGGAACATCCTCTGCATCAATCAACGCGGTGTGGAACTGAGCGGCTATTCAGAATCGGAATTACGCGGATCAAATATTTCGGATCGGCTGATAGTCCTCGAGGACCAACTGGCAATAGAACAGATTCTTCAGGACCTCGTTCAGGGAAATACACGCGAGTACGAGATTCGCTGGAAAACAAAACAGGGGGCGGTGGTCCATCTCGACGGCGTGTCGGTTCCGCGCCTTTCGGAAAACGGCGAATTTTTGTCCACGCTCTGTACTCTGCGCGACATTACCGAGCGTAAACGAGCTGAGGAAAAACTGCGCAAGAGCGAAGAGAAATACCGCGATCTGATCGAGATCTCGCCAGATGCAATCTATGTGATTGATGCGAACGGCGTTTGCGTTTTGGGAAATCGGGCGGGCGCCGAACTGGCCGGACTTTCGCAGGACGAACTGCTTGGATCCCCAGTCACGGACACGTATCCCCCGGAAGAACGTCACCTTTTCCAAGACAGGCTAAAAAAATTAAAAAAAGAAAGCACGTTGCGATTTGAGAGAAAATTCGTGCGCAAAAACCAGGAGATTGTTCCCGTGGAAGTTTCAGTCTCTGCGATAAAGGGTGGATATTTTCAGGCGGTCGTACGCGACATCAGCGAACGCAAAAGGGCGGAAGAGGCTCTGCGAGTAGCACACGAGAACTATGTAGGGCTGGTAAATTCTCTCGATGGAATCGTCTGGGAAGCTGACGCGCAAACGTTTGCCTTTACCTTCGTCAGTCCGCAAGCCGAGCACATATTAGGCTATCCAGCGTCGCGCTGGATGGCGGAACCGACGTTCTGGAAAGACCATATTCATCCGGAGGATCGGCAATGGGCGACCAGCTTTTGTATGGACGCGACGCTCGCGAAACGTCCGCACGATTTTGAATACCGCATGGTCGCGGCAGACGGGCGCATCGTTTGGATCCACGATGTCGTGACCGTAGTTGTGGAGAACGACCAACCGGTGCGTCTACGCGGAGTGATGTTGGACATCACCGAGCGCAAGCAGGCTGAAGAAGCCTTGAGAGAGAGTGAGGAACGCTATCGGGTGTTGGTGGAATTCTCTCCGAATAGCATCTGCGTCCATCGAGATGGCAAGCTGCTTTATGTCAATCCGGCGGGAGTACGGCTGTTTGGAGCGAAGAACCTGGCCGAACTCGTTGGACGTTCGGTTCTCGATTTCATCCATCCGGATTCGCTTGCAGTTGTAAAAAACCGGATACGCCAGGTCGGAGAGGGAGAAACAGCACCGCTAATTGAGGAACAGTTTGTTACTCCGAGTGGAGAAGTCCGCGACGTAGAGGTGACATCCATCCCGATTATCTACGAGCGCGCCCCGGCTGCCCAGGTGATCATCCGCGACATCACAGAGCGCAAACAGGGCGAAGCGTTGCTTACTGGAGAGAAGCGGCTGCTTGAGATGATCGCCACCGGCGTCGAATTGAAAGAGATCCTGAACGCATTGTGCTTGATCATCGAAGAACAAAGAACCGGCACCCTCGCTTCCGTTTTGTTATTGAATTCCGATGGCGCGCATCTCGATTTCGTCGCAGGATCGAGTCTCCCGAGTGAATGGACGCGGCAAATGG
>DASXMV010000140.1:0-32186 GCA_036495465.1 Candidatus Udaeobacter sp.
GAGCGAGAAATTTTTCGCCGCTATGCGCAAGGCGAACGGTGATTGCGCCCTTCAATTTGTCCGCGTCGAACGCATGCGTTGGTTGTCCAAGCTCCAGCATCACAAAATTGGAGATGTCGACGATGTTGTTGATGGAGCGAACGCCGACGCTTTCAATCCTGGCACGCAACCATTGCGGACTCGGCCCGACGGTTACGTTGTCGATCTTGCGCGCGGAGAAAAACGGACATTCGCGTGTTGAAGTGATGTTCACGCCGGCGTTTTTGATGGGACCTTTCGGACCGGGCGCCGTTGAATTGAGTTCTTTTCCGGTGAGCGCCGCAATTTCGCGCGCCAATCCGAAATGACTCAACAAGTCGCCGCGGTTAGGTGTAATTTCGACATCGAGAATGGTGTCGTTTGGGAAAAGATCGGCAATCGGTGCGCCGACCTTTGCCGCATCTGACAAAATCAACAGACCAGACGCATCGTCGCCGAGGCCGAGCTCGATTGGGCTGCAAAGCATGCCTTCGGATTCCACGCCGCGAAGTTTGCTTTTTTTAATTTGAGTTCCATTCGGCAATTTTACCCCCGGCAATGCAAGTGGAACTTTATCGCCTGCCTTGTAATTAGTCGCGCCACAAACGACTTGCCGTTTCGTTCCACTGCCATCGTCCACTTCGCAAACGCTCAGTCGGTCTGCATTCGGGTGGCGCGACGACGCCGTGATCTGCGAAACGATCACCTTGTCGACGTTCGCGCCATGCGTCTCGATATTTTTGGTCTCGATGCCGGCGCGAGTCAGCAGTCCGGCGATCTCTTCGGGATTTTTTGGAAGATCGACAAATTCGCGCAGCCAGTTGACGGAAAATTTCATGCGAATTGGCGGAGAAACCGCAAATCGTTCTGCGAGAAAAGACGGATGTCGGGAATATCGAACAAAATCATGGCAAGGCGATCCATGCCCAGGCCGAACGCGTAACCGCTCCACTTATCGGGATCGTAGGCTTTGTCACCGCGCGCCTTGTTGACCGCTTCGAAGACGGCTGGATGCACCACACCCGAGCCGGCAACTTCGATCCAGCGCTCGCCACCTTTGAGCGCTTTCGATTTCACATAAACCTCGAGACTCGGCTCAGTGAATGGGAAAAAATGCGGACGAAATTCCACTTCGGTTCCGGAACCGAAAAGTTCACGCATGAAAAACTCGAGGGCGCCTTTCAAATCGGCGACGCTTACGTTTTCATCAACGTAAAGTCCTTCGATCTGGTGAAACTGCGGGCTGTGCGTGGCGTCAAGTTCGTCCCGACGATAGGCGGCACCGGGAGCAATCACGCGGATCGGCGGAGGAGCAGCTTGCATCGTTCGAATTTGCACCGTCGAAGTGTGTGTTCGCAGTAAATGGCCGTCCGGCAAATAAAACGTATCCTGCTCATTTCGCGCAGGGTGATCGGGTGGAGTATTGAGCGCATCGAAGCAATGCCATTCGTCCTCAATGTCGGGTCCATCCGCGAGTACGAAGCCCATTCGCTGAAAGATTTCGATCGATCGTTCCCACATTTGCGTGAGCGGATGCAGCGCACCGATTTCGTATTGTGTCCCCGGCAGCGAGATGTCGATTTTTGCGAGCGTGTTGGATTCTTTTTCCGAACGGAATTGTGCGTTGCGCGTTTCGATCGCAGTCGCGACGGTGTTGCGAACCTCGTTGAGCAATTTGCCAATGATTGGCTTCTCGGTCTTCGAGAGCGTTTTCATCTGCTCGCCCCAGGTGGATACACTGCCGCTTTTGCCGAGATATTTTACGCGTACTGCCTCAACTGCCTGTTCGTCAGGCGTGGCTTCAACTTCACGCAAGGCGTCGTCACGGAGCTGTTCGAGTGGATGGATCATAACCGTTGAAGCGTTACACTTTGCAAGCATTGAGGCCGGCAAGCTGTTCCTCTTGGCCGAAGCGAAATACCTCGGATTGCCAGTTGGATCTTGCCCGAAGAATTAATCAGAGATTCCTCGCGTTGCTCAGAATGACAATCCGTTTCTGCTTTAACGCTTAACTATGTCGCGAAGGGGTCACGCTGCTTTCTTGCTTTTCTTTTCCAGCGCGCTCTTTACCTGATCGACGATTGATTTGAACGCGGCCTCATCGGTAACCGCAAGGTCTGCCAGGATTTTTCGGTCCAGTCCGATTCCTGCGGCTTTCAAACCTTCCGCAAAACGGCTGTAGGTCATCCCATTGGCGCGAGCCGCGGCGTTCAGACGTTGAATCCAGAGATAGCGAAAGGTGCGTTTTCGCGTTTTGCGGTCACGATAAGACCAATACTGGCCTTTCATGATGGCGTCCTTCGCGTAGCGGAAAAGTTTTGAACGGCGTCCGCGATAGCCCTTTGCTTTTTTCAGGACTCGTTTGCGTCGCGCCCGGCTTGCCGGGGCGTTAGTAGCTCTTGGCATTATTCTTTCCCCAAATCGCTTCGGGGCCCTCGTTCAGCGAGCTGTTTGTTCCATTATCGATCTTTCGCGACTTCACTCGCTGATATAGTCCCGTCGAGCGGAACCAGGTGCGCAGATCGTCACAACGCGGGGGCGTCGAGCGACGAACAATAGGTAGCGAGGCGAGAATGACAACTGCTTTCTCCGGAAGCCGGAGCCTGAAGCACTAAATAGTAGAAGCCTTAAAGCGATTCGATGGCGTCACGCTTCAATCCTTTAACGCTTCAACGTTTTAGTGCTAAATTCGGCCCGCATGCACTGGCTCGGGCGTCATCGTCTCCTGATCCTCGGTGTGATCTGTATTTTTTGGACGTGCGTCATCGCTGTCGGTCATTTTTTTCCGAGCGTCCCGTTTATTTCTGCCCCATGGCGGGGCGAACAGAGCTTTGAAGACTTGCTTCGACGCGAAGGCCGGAAGACGCCCGCGCCATCCGACTTTGTCTTTCTCGGGATCGACCAAAGCACATTGCAGTTGCCACCGTTAAGCGCCGAAGAAATTGCGAGCAACCGCGCATTTCAGCTAATGACAGAAAAGCCGTACCCGTGGTCACGAGAAGTTTGGGCGCTTTTGCTCGATCGGTTGTTTAGCGCGGGAGCGCGGCTGGTCGTGTTCGACATGATCTTTAGTCCGCCTAACGAAGGTGATGCGGCGTTTCACGCAGCGCTCGATCGCTATCACGACAAAGTAGTCGTCGGCGCCAACTTCGATATGCAAAGAGCCGACAAGCCTCTCATAACGCCAAACAGCACGCTGATTCCGCCTCCGCAGCTATTGGATAACCGTGTTGGCTTCGTGAATTTCTGGGCCGATCCAATCGACGGGAAGATTCGCGCTGTGGATTATCGCGTGACGGATCGACAACTCTTTGGGTTACCGCCGGACCCAAGTGAAGAAATTTACGAGTCTCTTTCGGCCCGGGCGTTGGCCAAGATTGGCCATGGGAATGATGTGCCGGATGGTTTTCACGCTCGTATGATTCGTTTCACTTCGCCGGATGCGTTTTCTCCCCGCCCGCTTTACGAAGCTTTCGATCCAAAATTCTGGCACGCCAATTACGCGGACGGCGCATTTTTTAAGGATAAGATCGTGATGATCGGTTCTTCGGCGCAGGTGCAGCACGATTTTGTCGATACGCCAATGAGCCCAACTACATGGGGCCCGTCGCTTCATTTGCAGGCAATGGCGGCCGCAATGAATCACGAATTTTTTCGAGCCACGCCGGCTAAAACTGATCTCGCGCTCGTGGGCGCCGCGGGCCTTGCGGCATGGTTACTCGTCGCCTTTTTGCGCCGGCCATTGCTTTGCGTTGCTACACTCGTTCTGATTACGGTCGCATATCTTGCCGCGGCACGACTAGCTTATGACCGAACAGGACTGTTGCTTCTCACGGTTCCCGTGCTCGCAGCATTTATCTTAAGTGGAGGGTTTTCGCTGGGATTTGAGTACGCGCTCGAATGGCGTGAGAGACTGCGAACAAGGCGGACCTTGGAACGCTATGTCTCGAAAAATTTGGTTAAGGAAGTCCTGGAAAATCCGGACAGCTACTACAGTTCGCTTCGCGGCGTCCGCGTCCCTGCGACGATCTTGTTTTCAGACCTGATTGGTTTCACAACGCTATCGGAAAAAGCGGATCCCGAAGCCCTGGTTGCACAGCTCAATGAATATCTCAGCGGGATGACGTCGGTGGTGTTCAGTAACGGTGGTACCCTCGATAAATTCATTGGCGACGCGATTATGGCGGTATGGGGTAACGTGCGCAGTTTTGGCATGACCCAAGATGCGAAAAACTGCGCGCGCGCGGCGCTTGGAATGCGGCGAGAGTTGGCTCAGCTCAATCAAAAGTGGCGCCAAGCAGGCCGGATGGGCCTGGGCATGGGTGTTGGTATCAATCATGGCGAAGTGATTGTCGGCAATATTGGTTCGCACGAGCGGATGGATCCCACAGTGATCGGTGACTCCGTAAATCTGGCGTCCCGATTGGAAGGTCTCACCCGGGTTTATGGTGTCGATATTCTCGTCGGCGCCTCGGCAGCTGAGTTGATTCGAGACGAGGTTCACCTTCGGTCCGTTGCCAGAGTGCAGGTGAAAGGCAAAAGCAAACCGGTGGATGTTTTTACGTTCATTGGCGGGCGAAACGAAGAACTGGATCGCGAATTTCTGAAGTGGCTCGATGCGTATGAAGAAGGATTGGATAGATTCCGCGGCCGCGATTTTACCGAGGCCAAGATTCTGTTTTCTCGTTTCCTTGAGTTTTTTCCGGACGATCTCCTGGCGAAAATGTATTTGGATCGCGCGCTAGAATACGAACAGACGCCGCCGGATGAGGCTTGGGCCGCGGTGGAGATTTTTGAAAAGAAATGACGGTCCGCCTTGGAATAGTTCACGAGGCATTCGGAAACGAGAGGTCCGTTAGTCAACCGTAAAGCAATGCAGGTCCATTCCGCCGTTTCGCTTACAACCACCGAGAACGCCTCCTTCTTATTCGCGAAATTGGCGCAATCCGTAGTTTTCTTTTCCATCGGCGCGGCGTAAAGAATCCGCGTGAAGGAAGCGCCGAAGAGTTTTCATTTTCTTGGGATTTGCGGCACGGCCATGGGATCAGTGGCGGCAGCGCTCAGGGAGCGTGGATTCAAAGTGACCGGGTCGGACCAAAATGTTTATCCGCCCATGTCGACTTTTCTTCAGGAAAAAGAGATCTCATTGAAGCAGGGTTACCGGGCGGAAAACATTCCACGGGACGCAGACGTCGTGGTAATCGGCAACGCGATGAAGCGCGGCAATCCGGAAGTGGAAGCTGTGCTGAACAGAAAGCTCCTTTACCTTTCATTGCCGGAAGTGCTGAAAAATTATTTTCTGCGCGGTCGGCATAATCTTGTTGTTACAGGGACTCACGGTAAAACAACCACGACCGCGCTGCTCGCCTGGATCATGGAGAAAGCAGGACGCAAACCCGGCTACGTCATCGGTGGACTTCCAAAAAACCTTGGCCAGGGGGCGCGGCTGAATGATTCCAAGTATTTCGTGATTGAAGGCGACGAGTACGATACGGCATTTTTCGACAAGCGATCGAAATTTATTCATTACCTGCCGGAACTGTTGATCATAAACAACATTGAGTTCGATCATGCCGACATCTTTAAAAATCTGGATGAAATCAAGCTTAGCTTCCGGCGCTTGATCAACGTTGTTCCTCAGAACGGCATGGTCCTGGTGAACGGCGACGATGCTAATTGCGTCGAGGTGGCGAAAGATTGTTTCGCGCAGATGATTGAAGTCGGTTTCTCGAAGAATTGTGCCCAGCGAATCGGCGATGTGTCCTGTTCGGCTGGGGGTTCTAAATTTAAGCTCGGGGATGAGACATTCGAGATTCCGCTTGTCGGCGAATTCAATGTGCGCAACGCCGCGATGGCGGCGATTGCCGCGCGATTTTATGACGTACCGAAATCGAAAATCGAGAGCGCGTTCAAGAGCTTTTCCGGAATCGCACGGCGGCAGGAGCTTCGCGGTGAAGCGCGAGGGGTGAAAGTGATCGACGATTTTGGTCACCATCCGACAGCGATCGCCTACACTTTGGAGGCGTTGCGTCATCGCTATCGTGGTAGTCGTCTGTGGGCTGTCTTTGAACCGCGCTCTAACACCACGCGGCGGGCAGTCTTTCAACAGCAGCTTCCCGACGCGCTAAAATTAGCGGATGGAGTTTTCATCTCCCAAGTCGCCAAGCTTGAACAGATCCCTGAAAAAGAAAGGCTGAATCCCGAGAGAGTCGTAGCCGCGATTGCCAAGGCGGGTCGTCCGGCATTCTACGAACGGAGCGCCGATGCGATTTTGGATCGGATCGTTCCGATGCTACGACCAAGTGACGTCGTCGCGGTCTTTAGTAATGGTGGATTTGATAATATCCACGAGAAACTACTAACGAGGTTAAAAAGTTAAGCGCGTTACAAAGTCAAAAGGCCAAGAGCCATATAAGCGCCGAGCAGCGTGAGTTGGTTGCCTCCTTTAACTTAGTAACTTCATCAACTAATTACCTCGGCGGCGAAGCCGCGCTCGTATGATCGTGAACGATTCGCCAACCTTCCGGCAGGCGCTTTAGAATCAGCGTGAATCTCCCGTGTGGCTGGTCGTTTGCGCGTTTCAATCTCCACCGACCTGAGGCTACAGCCGAATCAGATGATAGGGACGTGATTTCCAGATCGAAAAACGTCAGCGTTCCCATCTTGTCTCGATTAGAATATTTTTGGCGGTAACGATCACGGACCGTTTGCCAGCCGCGTCTGATTGTGTCTTCCGAAATAAAGACGGTTGATGCTGAGCGGGCGTATCCATTCATAAATCCATCGATGTCGCCTCGGTTCCAGGCATCCTGCTGCGCCTGAAGGACAGATTGAATCCGACTCCTTGCATTTTCTGTCGGCTGGGACGCGGCGAAGACACCGATCGCCCCGAGAATGTAGGAAGCAATCAGGATCCAATGGGCTCTACCCAGACTCGCGGGATTGATCATTTGCGGCGACGGCAATCCCTTGTAAGCTACCAGCCCTGCTGCGTCCAGCTTCAGGGGTCCAACCGGGGAAATATTTTGACGGGTCTCATAAATGCACTAGCGTCGCCCATCCATCCAAATAAGGCTGTGCACCGTTTTTTCTGCATCGCGATTGTCCTGCTTGCCACCGCGACCGCGGCATCGGCTCAGGGGAAACAAAGGCGTCCAGAGCCATCGCCCGTTGCGCAGACCGCTAACGCCTCGGCTGAAGAAGCTGCGGCAACAGCTCCTCCAAACGCGCCTGCCACGGTCCGCCTCCAGTTTCCAAACAGTGATGTCGTCGATGTGCTGCATCTGTATGAGCAACTGACCGGCAAAAAGCTGGTCATGGATAATTTCGTGCAGGGGAAGGTGAACATTTTCATCGCCAAAGACGTATCCCGCGAAGAGGCAATCAAGATCATTGAGATGAGCATGTCGCTGAACGGAATTTCTCTCGTTCCAGCTGGCAAGGATTTGATCGACGTCGTGGGGGCGGGCCAAAATCCCCGGAAAGCGCCGGTGCCAATTGTTTCAGATCTGGCCGATATTCCCACGGGGAACCCGGTGATCAGTTTCCTGTTCCACCTGCAGTACGCGGACCCCCAAGAACTGCAGCAAGTGTTGATGGCATATTTTCAGGGGAGCTCCGGGACTATCAACATTCTTGCCCTGCCGAAAGCGTCCGCTCTTCTGGTGACCCAGAACGCAGACATCATCCGGCAGCTTGCCAGTGTAATTAACCAGATAGACGTAGCTACAGCAGAAGTTGTCAGTGAGTTTATCAAGCTCGATCGGGCCGATGCGAGCAAGGTCAGCGACATGCTGAAGGACATTTTCGAGAAGGGCAGCGAGTCGACCACTCAGCCGGGCGTTCGCAGTGTGAAGGTACCCGGGGCGATTCCGCAACCGCAGGGGATTGAGGGTGCTGGCTTAAACGTGCTGTCCGAGGAAGCCATCATCGTGGGTAAAATCAAGCTGACGCCTGATGTGCGCACAAACCGAATCCACGTGGTGACGCGTCCAATCAACATGCCTTTCATCCGGGAACTGATTCACCAATTCGACGCCAACGTTGAGTTTGCAAAACCAGTCACGCGGTATTTGCAATATGTTTCAGCCGGTGACGTTCTACCGGTGCTGGTTCAGGCGTTGACCGAACCGGGCACGGAGGGCGGCGCTGGCACGACGCCGGGGGGCGGGTTGCCTGGCGCAAGTCCGCAACCGCAGCAGCCACAAGGGCGAGGCACGACTGGGGGCACTGGCAACAACCAATATAACTCCCAATTTGGTGGCGGATCCAGCACGGCAGGTGGCAGCACGCTAAATATTTCGGAGGAACTCTCCACCCAACCAGTCAATACCACGCCGCAAGCTGTCACGGTCGGAAACTCCAAGCTCATCGCCGATCAGCGAGCCAATTCCATCATTGTCCTCGGGAATCGCGAGGTTGTGGTGAAGGTAGAAAAAATTCTGGACCAAATGGACGTCCAGGCGCCGCAAGTGGCGCTGAGCACGGTGATTGGTCAGTTGACACTATCTAACAACGAGGAATTCGGCGTCGATTACTTTGCAAAATACAACAAGCGATTCGTGGGCACCTCCCGCAACAACCAGGTATTCAACTCAAATCCCGTTAACATTCCCATTCCCAGTGCTTCGGGTACACCGATAACTGCCAATATTCTTGATCCGTCCAACCTGATCAATTTCAGTAACATTATTCAGAACGTGGGCAACGGAACCAATATTTACGTGGCGGCCGGCAACGCTTTCGCAGCCATAGTACATCTGCTTGAATCTACCAGTAAGTTCAAAATCATTTCGCGTCCGACGGTCTTCACAAGCAACAATAAGAAGGCTATCATCGCGTCAGGCCAGGAGGTTCCCGTGCCGACGAGCACTCTGACTAATGCCACGACCGCGGTGAACGTTGCCTCTATCCAGTCGAGCATCGAATACAAGCAGGTTGTGCTTCAGCTCGAGGTCGTGCCGCTCATTAATTCCGAGAAGGAAGTGTCGCTCGATATTTTGCAAAAGCTCGACAGCATTGTCCCGAACGGCAATCAACTCATCAGCGGCAATTCTGTGCCAACAATCGACACGAAGTATATTCGTACGAATGTTTCCGCGGCGAACGGATCGACGATTATTCTGGGCGGTTTGATACAGGAACAGAAGCAAAAACAGTACAGTGGAATTCCTTATCTTTCACGCATTCCCCTACTTGGCGCGGCGTTCCGTGGCACATCAACTCAAAAGGAGCGGCAGGAGCTGATTATTCTTATGTGTCCTCAGGTGACCCTGACCAAGCTGGATCAATTTCGGCTGCGCCAAAGATGGGAAAATACTTACAGTCATTTGGGCGCGGATCTGGATCAGAACGAATGCCCAGATTGCCCGAAGGGGCGGGATGGCAAACAAGTGACGTTACCACCGCCCGATATTCCCGAACCGAAAGATATGCGTTAACCTGTTTTATTCTTTATGAAACGACTGGCTCTTACATTGACCCTTTGCCTTGGCGCGACAATCGCGCTAGCCGATGAATACGACATTGTAGACTATGATTTTATTCGTTCCGTGGACACGCTCGCACAGCGGGACGAGTGGGGACTGATCCATCAGGGCAAAACGCTAAACGCGACCGATTTTGCGCCACGCTACGACTGGCGATGGCGTTACTACTTTCAGGGCCGCGAGCAACTGATCGCACAACCGGCGTATGTCGGCTCCATGCAAACAGCGTTGCATCGCCTCGGTTATTACTGCGGACCGGTTAATGGTGTATTTACGCCGGAAGTAAGCGAGGCCATTGCACGGCTACAAAAGAATAATTCGATGCGTGTAACTGGTACGCTCACAGTGCCCGTCCGACGTGCATTGCATATGCCTTGACCCAGATATACGAGCCCTGCGACGCCGTCGCGCGTTCGATGCCAGAGCTCCCGATCCATTTGTCGCGCGCTGCTTCCCCGCTGTTATCAGCTTTGGACGTGCAACGCCGCACCTCCCATTACGTATTATGCGTGAAAGACCTTGCGAAACGCTCTAGATGCGCTTCATTCGAACGCTTCCAATTCTGCATTGTCGATTCTACTGAACCCCGTGCCGTATGAGCTCCCCCGCCAGTCCTTCGCTGATCAATTTGCTGCTGGAAAGCGGTGTTACTTCGACTGAGGATGCGGCGCAACTGGCCGTGAACCTGAACGGCGGTTCGTGGGTGAGCCAGGTGCTTGATTCAGGGAAAGTGGACGAGCAGCGTTTCCTCGCTGCGATTGGAAATTTCTTCCGGGTTCCGGTCACCTCTGTCGATGCGAAGAAAATCGACCGCGCCACTTTATCGGCCTTGCCGAGTCGTTTTGTTTTTCAACACCACATTTTGCCAATCGAAGTAAAGGAAAATGCGGTGGTGCTCGCGACATATGATCTTTTCAATTCCATTGGCCGCCAACTTGCCTCGCAGCTTTTGAAAAAGCCGGCCGAATGGGTGCTGGTGCCGCGCGCACAGGTTCTCCGCGCGATGAAAACTCTCTACGGCGTCGGCGCAGAAACATTCGACGAAATTCTTAAGACGAATCGTTCCTTTGAAGCACTGCAGGACACGGACACCGCCATCGACATGAATGACGATGATCCGGAGGCGTCGGTGGTGAAATTCGTGAACCAGATCATTCGCGAAGCGATCTTCGAGCGCGCAACCGATATTCATGTCGAACCGCTGGAGAATGATTTGCGGATTCGCTATCGAATCGACGGGATTTTACATGAAGTGGCGGTGCCTCCGCAATTACGAGTCCTGCAATCGGCCATCATTTCGCGTTTGAAAGTCATGTCGCACATGGACATTGCGGAGCGTCGCCTGCCTCAGGATGGGCGCATTAATCTGCAGTCGAACAATCAGAACATTGACGTGCGCGTCTCGACGATTCCCACAGTGAACGGTGAATCGATCAGTCTGCGTTTGCTCATCCGTAGCGAACAGCAGTTCGGATTTGATCGCCTCGATCTCAGCGAAAACCAGGAGAAGATTGTTCGACATCTCCTGGCACAACCCAATGGGATCATTCTTCTGACCGGCCCGACAGGATGCGGAAAATCGACGTCGCTTTACTGTTTTCTCTCAAGCATCAACTCCGTGCAGCGGCGCATCATCACTGTCGAAGAACCGGTCGAATACCGGATTGCCGGCGTGTCGCAAATTGAAGTGAAACCGGAGATCGACCTCACTTTTGCCAAAGGTCTCCGCCACATTTTGCGACAGGATCCCAATGTCGTGATGGTTGGCGAAATTCGTGATGTCGAAACCGCGGACATCTCGATTCGCGCGGCCATGACAGGTCACCTTGTCTTTAGCACGCTACACACCAATGACGCGGTGGGCGGCATCACACGGTTACTCGATATGGATGTCGAACCGTTTCTACTCTCCTCGGTAGTGAAATCATTCATCGCACAACGGTTGGTACGCACCATTTGTTCAGAGTGTTCGCAGTTGGTTGATTATCCGCGCGAATATCTCGCTGAGATCGGTTTTCCGGTGAAGGAACTCGGCACCCGATTCCAGCGCGGCGCCGGTTGCGATCAGTGCCGCCAGACGGGCTACCAAGGACGTGCGGCAATCTATGAGATTTGCGTCATTACCGAGCCGTTGAGAAAATTGATAATGCAAAAGCGCGATGGAGGCGAGCTCAAGCAATGCGCCATTGCCGAAGGGATGAACACTTTGCGACAGGACGGCTGGCGGCGTGTCTCTCAGGGCAAAACAACCATTGAAGAAGTTGTTCGAGTCACGCAAACCGACGAGGTGATGGCCGAAACCACTGAAGAAGCTCAGCCAATGGTGGCTGGGTGATCTCGCTCAGAGTAAAGCCGAAAGAAAGAGACGGAATACTCACGACTCGCCTCGCAAGTCGTGAATTGCTTTGGCATAGTCTTTCGCGCGAAAAATTGAAGTGCCGGCGACGAGCACGTTTGCGCCGTTTTCGATCGATAGCCGAGCGGTCTCGGGGTTGATTCCTCCGTCTACTTCGATGTCGAGGGTGCCGCTCAGCGATCTAGCGCGCTTAACTTTTGGCATTTGGTCGGCTCTGAACGATTGACCCCCGAAACCGGGATGCACCGTCATCACCAACAGCATGTCGATTTTCTCCAGAAACGGCTCGACTAAATCGAACGAAGTTTCGGGGTTTAGAGTAAGCCCGGCGCGGCAACCACCAGCTCGAATCTGCTCCAACGTTTGGGTGACGCTGTGTTTCGCCTCCGGTTCTACGTGGACGGTGATTGAGTTTGCGCCAGCTTTGATAAATCGCGGAACATAATGATCGGCATGCTCGATCATAAGATGAACATCGAGCGGCAGACTCGTTAGGCCCCGCACCCGTCCGACAACGTCCGGACCGAATGAAATGTTATCGACGAAATGTCCATCCATGATGTCGCAGTGAATCCAATCGGCGCCTGCGGCTTCCACGCGATGAATCTCCTCGCCAAGTCGCGAAAAATCGGCGGCCAGAATGGATGCAGCGACGATCACTCTTCCCATAAAATGATGGAGTAAAGGACTAACGCAATAATGGCAAGTATTCCAAGCAGCACTCCATTGCTCCAAGACTTCGTGACTTCAATAGAAATGCCGCTTGACGGCGTGCCGCTCTGTTTCATGTTACGGCGTTTCAGCCGACCGAATCGCGCTCGTTGGTGGGGTTCTGTGAAATAGGCCGCCTCAGGCGGATGAACGCGCTTCTTCTCAGGCTGAAAAATTGCTGCTAATAAATAATTCATGTTCAACGGACTTTTCGGCTGGTTATCCAGCGACATCGGGATCGATCTCGGTACGGCAAACACACTTGTTTACGTAAAGGATCAAGGGATCGTGCTGCGCGAGCCATCGGTGGTGGCCGTACAGGCTGGCACGAACAGAGTGCTGGCTGTCGGAGATGAAGCCAAACGCATGCTCGGGCGCACGCCGGCAAACATTGTCGCGGTGCGCCCGCTCAAGGATGGCGTCATCGCGGACTTCGAAGTGACGGAGGCGATGCTGCGGCATTTCATCACCAAGGTCCACAATCGCCGGGTAAAGGCCAGACCGCGCGTTGTGATCGCCGTGCCATCCGGAATCACCGAGGTGGAAAAGCGGGCCGTACGCGAATCCGCGACACATGCCGGAGCACGCGAAGTTTATTTGATCGAAGAACCGATGGCCGCTGCGATCGGAGTGGGACTTCCGGTGCAGGATCCAGCTGGGAACATGATCATCGATATTGGAGGAGGTACGACGGAAGTCGCACTGATTTCGCTCTCAGGGATCGTGTTCAGCCGCAGCGTGCGTGTCGCTGGCGATGAACTGGATGAAGCGATCGTGCAGTACATGAAACGCGCTTACAATCTGATGATTGGTGAACGGACAGCCGAGGAGATAAAGATTAAGATTGGCTCGGCATACCCGAGCGAAAAGGAAACCAGCGTCGAAGTTAAGGGACGCGATCTGGTCGCCGGTTTACCTAAAACGTTAATGATCACTTCACAGGAAGTGCGCGAAGCTTTGCTCGAACCGATCTCTACAATTGTCGATTCTGTGCGGATTACCCTGGAGCGTTGTCCGCCCGAGCTTTCGGCAGACCTGGTCGATCGCGGCCTCGTGCTGGCAGGTGGCGGCGCGTTACTGCGGGGCTTCGACAAGCTATTGAGCGAGGAAACGGGTTTGCCTGTCCATGTTGCTGAAGATCCGCTCAGCGCAGTGGCGGAAGGGACTGGCAAATGCCTTAATGAACTTAAATTTTTGCGTCAAGTGGCCTCTGCAGATCGCCAGTGGCGGTAGAAAGAATTGCGGAGTCGCGATTTCGCATTGCGGACTGACGTCGATTCTTCCGCTGATGTCGGCGTTCTTTACTCCGCGATTTAGAGTCCGCAATCCGTATTTGCGATGAGCCGCACCAATATCATCGCTTTGCTGATTTTCGGCGCGATTCTAGGATATTTTCTCAGCTTCGGCCCAGCAACAACGCAGAAGTTTAAGGCCGGTGTCTATCAGTTGCTGTCGCCATTTTTCACCGGTGGCTCGGGGATAAAAAAGCAAATTACTTCCGTGCGAACAGGCCTGAAGTCGCTCGACCAGTTGGAGCGCGAAAACTCCACGTTACAGGTGGAAAACCGAGAGCTGCGGGCGACTAATCAAGGTTTGCGTGATGCCGAAACCGAGGTCAATCGTTTGCGCCATGCACTTAATTATCGCGAGCGCTCAGTCTTTAAGTTGATTGCTGCAGAAATCGTCGCGCGTGATTCCTCCACATGGTGGCGAACCGTCACAATTAACCGTGGGAAGAGAGATGGCATTCAGATCGACATGCCTGTCGCTACCGATGAAGGGTTAATAGGAAAAATTACAACGGTGAGCGACAGCATTTCAGTCGTTTTATTGGTTTCCGATGAAAACTGCCGGGTCGCCGCGAAGGTTGAGGGAAGCCGGGAACAAGGGATCGTCTCTGGCGAACGGGTAACGACAAGTCTGACCCCGCTTTTGAACCTGAATTTTCTCTCAAAACAGGCTGACCTGAAGCCCGGCCAGAAAGTTTATACTTCGGGAGTGGGCGGCGTTTTTCCGTCAGGTCTGCTGATTGGTTCTGTGAAAAGCTTCCATGTGCGGGAACTGGACGGCCAGGCGCAAATCACGCCCGCGGTCGATTTGTCGCATCTGGAAGACGTGTTTGTAGTGACCGGCCGAAAATGATTTTCTTTTTTGTTTTGCTCTTACTCGTTTTGATGGCGCAGATTGCCGAGGTTTTTATCCCGGCGTTACCCTGGCTTTACAACGCCCACGTGTACATTGTGCCGGTGATCGTCTTTTATGGCGCAATGGCCCTCCCATTTCCCCTTATGCTCGCACTGGCTTTGTATGCCGGCATCCTGCTGGATGCCATGACGGTGCAGGTTATCGGAGGCAAGGTTGAAATTTCGACCGGATCATCCATACTTATTTACGGTGTGCTGGCAGGAGTAATGCATGGCCTGAGACCGCTCTTTGCACGCGGGCGATGGGAAGTGCACTGTGTCTTGAGCGGCGTGTTCACCTCGTTGATAGTTCTGGCTCAATATTTAATGATTACGTTCCGCCGCGGCTCAATCGTTTTTAACCGCGAAATTTGGTGGCAAATTGGCGGACCCGGCCTCGTTGCTATGGCGATGGCTCCGATCGTGTTTTGGCTTTTACAATGGATCGGGCGGATTAGCGCCTATTCCTATCAACCTGAAAGGGGGCGACTCGAATGAACAGGCGCCGAATGACTTCACGCGTGCGGATTCAATTCATTGCAGTGTTTATGCTGATGGGTTTGGGTGCCCTTGGCCTTAAGCTTTGGTGGATCCAGGTGGCGCATGGACAGGAATGGACGTCCCAGCTTCGCGGTAGCTCTCAAGCAACGGTGCGCATTCCTTCGGTGCGCGGCGAGATCAAAGACCGAAATGGACTCACGCTTGTCCAGAACCGGGCAAGTTACGAAGTCGATTTTTACCTGCCAGAAATGGTCAAAGGATATCGGGAACGCTTCGGTTCGGCACCCACAGCCGAATATCGAGCGACCATCAACGGAATGCCGAAAGATCTGAGGGAACCTGACATAATCAAAATCGTTAACAACGGTATCGTTCCCCGGCTTAACGATCTCGATCTGGCGCGCGATTACAATGCGGGCAAGTTGCAGAAACATTATCGCAACGACACCGAAGTTCCATTTTCCTACGTTAAAGATATTGATTTTCCAACGTTGGCGAAATTTTCCGAACACGATGTCGGATTGCCGGGCGTGGAACTCGCGCTCAAACCTGTGCGTTCATACGTTTACGGCGCGCTCGCTGCGCATCTTTTGGGCTATGTCGGCCTGCCCGATGACGTCGATAAAGATGACGCCAAAAAATTCACCTTTTACCAGGGCGACGTCGAAGGGAAATCGAACGTCGAAAAAATAATGGACCAATATTTGCGCGGGAAACCGGGGGTGCGGTATTTGCGGCGCAATGCGAAGGGCACGATTGATGGCGTCTTGCGCGAAGACCCGCCGGAGCAAGGCGCCAATGTCCTCCTGACGATCGACGCGAGGATTCAGGCCATTGCAGAGGAAGCTCTGCGCGCAGTCAGTCGGGCGGGCGCGATAGTCGTCGATCCGAATAATGGCAACGTTCTGGCGATGGCTTCTGTTCCATCGTTCGATCCAAATACTTTTATCCCGAGCATCAAGGCGAAGGACTGGAAAGCGCTGCAGAAAGATGAAGGCGATCCATTAGTCAATCGCGCGATCAGCTGCCTCCCGCCGGGATCGACTTTCAAGCTGATTACAGCACTCGCCGGTCTGCGTGGCGGCGGGAAAAATCTCGCAAATGCCCATTATAATTGTGGTGGTGGCGTCAGTTATGGCGATCACTTTTTTCGATGTTGGGTAGCCGAAAAGCATTACACGCATGGAAATATCGGGGTTGTCGATGCCCTCAAAGTATCGTGTGACTCCTTTTTCTATCAGTACGGAAACGCAGCTGGTATTCAGTCGATTGACTACATTGGCAAGATGCTGGGTATTGGGGAAGAGTCGGGCCTTCAACTGTCAGCCGAACAAACCGGCAACATGCCGGGACCGGAGTGGATGCAGATTCATCATCCGCAGGAAAGGTGGTCGCAGGCTCAAACCGCTAACGTTTCGATCGGTCAGGGGTACACGCTTGTTTCGCCTCTGCAATTGGCGATGGCATACGTTGCGATTGCAAATGGCGGTATCTGCTATTACCCGCGGCTGATCGATAAAGTTCTCAAGCAAGACGGCTCTCCAGTCCTTGACGAGCAAGGCAATCCCGCCGCGCCGCCCCCACGTGTGCGATGGGATCTACGCCAGGAAATCTCACCGGACAAAATTGAGCTTGTGCGCAAAGGCCTCTGGAAAGTTGTTAACGAAGATGGGGGAACCGGCGGCAGAGCTCGTCTGAAAGAGTGGGTAGTCGCCGGTAAAACCGGCACAGCACAGGCCACTGACCGGGGCCACGAGGAAAACGTTGCATGGTTTGCTTGCTTTGCGCCGTTCGACCATCCGAAGTATGTGGTCATAGTAATGGTGCAGGGGGCGTCCGGGCACGGCGGCGAAGTGGCTGGCCCGATCGCCGACAGAATCTTGGAACGTTCGCTGGCGCTGGAGGAAGGCAAGTTCGATATGCAAGTAGCGTGGCTCCAGCCTGCGCATCACGCGAATCCACTCCAGTTGATCAAGTCTGTGGCTTACAACGAGAAGGGCGGAAATCTCGCCGGCGCGGACGAAGAGACTGCAGACCAATCGCAGACTGGCACTGCGCAAATGGCAAGCTCAGACGCGTCGCCAGATGTCGAACCAGAAGCGGATTCTCAGGGCAAAGTGCGTCGGCGAGCCGCTCCAGCCGCTGCCCGCGCTGTTCCCGCATCCACTCCAGCTCAGCGCAATTTCTTCCAAAAAATCTTTGGAATACATCCGCGACAGGCACCTGCGCCACCCCCGCCAAATCGCGGCCGTGGAACAACACGATGAACACCCGACCAGAATCATTGCGGCAGTGCGTGTGGTTAGCTCCGTTTCTGATCGGACAACCTCTTTCCCTTTATGATAGACAAAGTAAGAAAACTTTTGGGTCTTTCCTCACGAAAGACCGGCAAGAAGATAGTACTGAGTGTAGAAAAACTCGAGTCGCGAGTAGCTCTGCTCGAGAACGGTCGCCTCGAGGAATACAGTGTCGAGCGTAAGAGCTCGAGAAATATCGTAGGCGGCGTTTATAAGGGTAAAGTTAAAAACATTGAGATGGGGTTGAAGGCGATGTTTGTTGACATCGGCTTCGAGAAAAACGCATTCCTTCATTTTTGGGACGCAATTCCCGCTGCGCTCGATAGCGGGATTGAGGAAATCGATCGCCGGGGAAGCAAACGGCCGCGAAAACGAATAACGGTCAAGGACATACCAAGTATTTATCCTGTCGGTTCGGATGTCATTGTGCAGGTAACCAAAGGCCCCATTGGGACAAAAGGGCCAAGGGTGACAACCAATCTTAGTTTTGCAGGACGTTACCTGGTTTTGATGCCATTCAGCGATCGCAGTGGCATCTCGCGAAAGATTGAGAACCAGAAAGAGCGGGAACGGTTGCGAAAGATTGTCCGGGAACTCGAGATTCCTGATGGGGTTGGAGTCATCATCCGGACGGTTGGCGAAGGTCAGAGGGCAAGATACTTTGTGCGAGATCTGCGTTTCCTCCTCGACCAATGGGCTCAGGTTGAGCAACTCATTCGCGCACAACCCGCTCCCTGCCGCCTCTTTGAGGAACCAGACCTGGTTGGTCGGACCGTGCGCGATTTTCTGACTGAAGAAATTGACGAAGTGGTTTGTGATGATCGTGCGTCAACGGAACGAATGATTGAAATGATCGGCCAGATCTCCAGGCGCGCTCGAAATCGTGTTCATCATTATGACAGCGCGATGCCGATTTTCGAAACCTACGGCGTGCAAAAACAAATCGATGACGCCTTTCATCGGCAGGTCTGGCTGAAGTGTGGCGGCTATATTGTGATAGACGAAACCGAGGCGCTGGTGGCGATTGACGTCAACACAGGTCGGAACAAAGGGGGACGCGATGTGGAGAAGACAATTTTGCAAACGAACCTCGAGGCCGCGGACGAAATCGCCCGCCAACTTCGGCTCCGCAATATCGGTGGGCTGATCATCGCCGATTTTATTGACATGAAGAGCCGTAAAGATCAGCAGGCAGTCTACGGTTTGATGAAAGAGCGGCTTAATCGCGACAAAGCAAAGACACACGTTCTTCCCATTTCGCAGCTTGGTTTGATGGAAATGACCCGCCAAAGAGCGCAGGAGAGTCTGAGCGATACTATTTACGAAAATTGTCCCTACTGCGGGGGACGAGGAGTGGTGAAAACCTCCATGAGCACCAGTGTGGAATTGCATAGGACTCTCAACACCGTGATGCGCAAGTATCAGGAGAGTGTTCACGATATTCGAGTGATTCTCAATCCGGGTGTGCTGAAACGGCTGAAAGAAGAAGATGAAGAATCACTGGTGGAGTTGGAGCGCCGTTATGCGAGCCGGCTGACGTTTCGTGGCGATCCTACATTTCACCACGAAAAGTTCGTCATTACCGACGCGAATACCGGCGCGGAACTCAGCTCGTAAGGCACTACCCTACGCCAAATACTCCTTGCAATTTTTTGTGGCTGGCCCAAGAGTCCGGCATCCGGGGTAAGAACGAGTTTCGTTATTTACCTTGTGCGCTCCAAAGAAGTGTTTGGAGCTAAAGACTGGGGAGACTTAACCAAAGGAGAAAAAATGAAGAAATCAGTGTTGGGGCTGGTATGCATCGCTGCACTCACTTCGGCAGCGGTTGCAGGGACTGATACATATTCGGGAAAGGAAATGAAACAGGTGGCGCCGCCACCTTGTCCGCAGTGGTATGCAGACAACGAGTTTAACGTCAGTCTGTGGGGTACGTACATTTTCACGGGAAACAATTGGCAGGACGATCGTTACCTTGAGTCGGATCATGCTTTCGGAGGCGGCATCGACCTCAAATACTTTTTCCATCGCTATTTTGGTGTCGGTATTGAAGGTTGGGCTGTGGACTCCAGGCGCGCTTTCGAGGATGTCTTTGTGAATCTCAATAACGGCACCTTCGACTCCCACACCGGACATGAAAGCCGGGCCGTCGGCTCCGTGTTAGGCACGCTGACGCTGCGTTACCCCATTCCGTGTACGCGATTCTCGCCGTACATTTTTGGTGGTGCTGGAGGGATCTTTGGCGGCGGCGAAAAGACAAACATCGTCGCGAATGACGGAATCATTCGCACTGAGCAAACTGGTTCCGAGTCACGTGCGATTGGCCAGGTCGGAGGCGGCATGGAAGTTCGCTTAACTCCACACATCGGATGGGTCAGTGACTTCAGCTGGAATTTCGTAGACGGGCCCAAGAACAATTTTGGCATGGTCCGTACCGGCGTTAATTTCGCGTTCTAAGGATATCAGGAATCGCATCTTCTGAAACGGCGTCCGAAATTTCGGACGCCGTTTTTGTGTACTGTTCAGAATTGATCGAAATGTTCCCTACGCAAATTCAAACGAACTCCAGCATGGAAAGATCGCAATCGGCGTTTGCGAACACCAGTAGGGGCGCGAAGTTGTGTCGATGTCGTTTGTTGAGATTCTGGACAATTTGGCTTTGAAGAAGTCCGATCTGGTCGAGCGCTTCGAGCATCTCATCGAGCCGAAATCCGATGAAGACCTCGAAGCAATGGCGCAGACCTCGCACTCGCTCACTATTCAGAATTTTGGACGCACGATGCGTCTGTTCGCGCCGCTTTATTTGTCCAACGAATGCGTCAACAACTGTCGCTATTGCGGCTTTTCCCGGGACAATCCAATTCTTCGCGTGACGCTTGACGTGGACGAAGTGATCGCAGAAGCGCAGCACCTCTCTCGTCAAGGGTTTCGCCAAATCCTGCTTGTTGCCGGCGAGCATCCGAAATTTGTAAGCCACAACTATCTCGCTGATTGCGTGCGTGCTATTGCTCCGGATTTCTCGTCGATCTCGATCGAAGTGGGCCCGATGGATAGGGGGGATTATGTGCCGATTGTCCAGGCCGGCGCGGAAGGGCTCGTCGTTTATCAGGAGACATACAATCGTCGAGTATATGCCGAAATGCATGTCGCCGGGCCAAAGCGCGATTTTAATTTTCGGCTCGATTGCATCGAGCGCGGTTATGGAGCTGGTTTTCGCCGCCTAGGCATCGGCGCGCTGATCGGCCTCTCGCGTTGGCAAGACGAAGCGGTCGCGCTCGCAGCGCACTTGGAATATTTGTTTAAACATTGCTGGCAGGCGCAAATTACCGTGAGCCTTCCTCGGCTGCGTCCCGCCCCCGGCGGTTTTCGTCCGCTTTTCTCGATGAGCGATCGCGAGTTGGCGCAACTCGTGTGCGCATTGCGGATCACATTTCCGCAACTGGGCGTCGTGTTGAGCACGCGTGAGCAGGCAGCGCTGCGCGATTCACTGGCGCTGATAGGAGTTACGATGATGAGCGCCGGGAGTCACACTGAACCGGGCGGTTACACGCGGCGAGGCCGCGAACATCTCCATCGTACCGTGCGTGGCCGCATTGTTCCGCCTGAATATCATGACGGCGAAGATCAGCTCGCCACTGGCCAATTCGAGATCAGCGATGAACGTCCCCCAGCCGAAGTCGCCGCTTTTCTGCGCCGCTGTGGGCTCGAACCAGTTTGGAAAGATTGGGATCAAGCCCTTTGCCGAGCGTGACTATTTCAGTCAATGGCGAAACCGTGGACGCCCGGAATGCGAAAACAATTGCGGAGCTCGTCGATAGTTACAAACTTCCGCCTCAGGCGGTTTTGGTAGAGCATAACGGGGTCGCCCTGCATCGACACGAATGGTCACAGTGTGTATTGGCCGAAGGCGACCGTGTGGAATTCATTCGTGTGGTCGCCGGCGGCTAGGCGCTTTCAAGCCATCTCTTATTCGATTTAAACAGCGCTTCTTACTATGACGCGCATCCCGTCAGCTTGGATGACTGTGACCGGCGTTTGGGGAGCGATGAATTCGCCTTCAGTAATAACGTCGACAACGTGATCGGCAAAGCGCGCCTTTCCGCTGGGTCGCAAAACAGTTACAGCGGTTCCTTGCATCCCTGGCGTGAGTGTTAGCGGCATCGCGAATTTACGTGGAGCACCAGCGAGTGATGGACCGGACGGACTTGAGTCCATCAACGCGAATCGCCGATAAAGGCTGGTGCGCGGCAAATAGCGCGCGAGTAGTGCAATGACGATAACCGAACCCACGATCGCGATAAACATGTTTAGCAGCGGCACCGCGAGCATTTTGCCAGTGGGAAAGAAATTCTGACCCGGATAGCGATCGATCATTGTCCATAGGAGCGACCCGAGCATGAGAAACACACCGACAAGACCAAAAATGATCGTCGAATGAGCAAAGAAGAGTACCTCGATCAACACGAGGACCATTCCAAGAACGAAAAGTGCGACAACTTCCCAGCCGGCGAGCCCGGCCAAATAATGGCCGAGGAAGAATAGCGTGAAACAAATTGCGGATATGACTCCGGGCCACGTCGCCCCCGGGATCTTGAATTCCAGATATGCTCCGAGAATCCCGCCCAATAGCAGCAATGGCGCCAGTGCAGTAATCCAAAATGCGATTTGCTCGAAGCCAGTCGGCTCGATCGTGAAAATGTTGCCTTTGAGTCCGGCTTTTTTGGTGAGGTCTGTAATCGAATCAACTACGCCTTCCGCAAGGAGCGGTTTGCCATTGATCATTTCGGTCGCCTCCTGAGCGTTAAGAGTAAGGACCGCTCCCTTCGGGTGCACGACGCGCGCACCAATCTTTACTTCTTTGTCCTTGTTCATGAAGGCCTCGGCGACATCGGGATTGTGTCCGTTCTTCGTCGCGGAACCACGGATCAGAGCAGACCAATACGAAATCGTCTTTTCTTTAGCAGTAGCGGGAAGATCCTCGCCACTCGAAAGGACTGGTGCGGCGGCGCCAATTGCGCTCACCGGCGCCATGTAAATGTGTTGTGTGGCGGTGGCGATAAGGGCACCGGCCGAACCTGCATTTGTATCGATGAATGTGTATGTAGGAATTTTAATTTGATTCAGCGCGCTCACGATCTCGGACGCCGTATCGAGCCGGCCGCCATATGTGTTCATGTCGAAAATGATCGCAGTCGCTTCGTTGCTCTCGGATGTTTTCACGGCCCGCCGCAGAAACGTAAGAAGCGAAGGCGCGATTTCGCCGTGTACCGGCATCACGACGATGTCGCCTTTGTGAATTGCCTCGCCAGCATGAGCGGTAATGGCTGTTGCGATGAAAATTGTGATAGAGAAGATCCATGCTGCTCGCTTCGCTCGCTGAAGACACACTCGGCAGAACCAACGGATCCCAGCCCGTAAAGCGACGGTAACTCCGCGGCTCCCCGCGATAACACGAGAATTGCTACGACTTGTTTGGAAACCAATGCGCACTGCGTAAGTTTGGCATCGGTTCAAAAATCGAACGAGGCAAAAATAATCAGCACGCATGGGAACGATCCCTTCGGAAACGATCGAGCAAATTGCTGCAGCGAATGACATCGTCGATGTGATTGGTTCGTATTTTCCTCTCAAACGTGCCGGAGTGAATTTCAAGGCGCTTTGTCCGTTTCATCAGGAAAAAACGCCATCGTTCACGGTCAGTCCGAGCCGGCAGACGTTCCACTGTTTTGGTTGTGGCGCGGGGGGGAGCGTTTTCCGCTTCGTCATGGACTATGAGCACACCGATTTTCCGTCAGCCGTGCGTAAGCTTGCGACGCGTGCTGGAATCACGCTGGTGGAAATACGCGCCACAGCCGATGAAGACCGGCGATATGAGGCGCGCCGGACACTGCTGAAACTGCACGCAGATGCTGCGAACTGGTTTCATGAAAACCTCCTGAAAAAAGATATCGGAGAACCGGCGCGGCAATACTTAAAGGAACGTGGGATTACGGCGGAAATCGCCAAACATTGGCAGCTTGGTTACGCGCCAGACGAATGGGACGCGTTTGGGAGTTGGGCGCGCGCAGGGGGTTACCAAATTCGCGACCTCATTACGAGCGGACTTGTCAAATCGAGGGATGACGCAGAGAACGCGCCCGTCCACAGATCGAGCGCGTACGATCGTTTTCGTGGCCGAATCATGTTTCCGATTTGGAATGACGTCGGCGAAGTGATCGCCTTCAGCGGCCGGCTACTGAAAGACGCGGAGGGAACGGCGAAATATTTGAATTCGCCGGAGACGCCACTTTTCCGAAAAGGCAGTGTGCTGTTTGGCTTGAACAAAACCAAACGGGCCCTCATTGAGGCCAACTGCGCTGTGGTATGCGAGGGGCAACTGGATTTGATAAGTTTGTTCGAAGCAGGAATTACTAATGTGGTCGCGCCACAAGGAACTGCGTTTACGGAGGGTCAGGCGCGGGTCTTGAAACGTTTTGTCAATGAAGTGGTTCTTTGTTTTGATTCCGACGCGGCTGGACAAAAAGCAGCGGAACGTTCGCTCGATGCATTGCTTCAGAACGATTTGATTGTGCGAGTGGCCGAGATGCCGGCTGGCGAAGATCCTGACTCGCTGGTGAGACGCCAGGGAAAACAGGGCTTTGAGCAGCGCCTTGTCGGCGCGCGAGATTTTTTCGATTACTGGATCGAACGTGAAACCTCCGCGGTTGATCTGTCTTCCTTGGGCGCCAAGATGCAATTGACTAGAAGGTTGGCAGAGACCGTTTCGCACGTCCGCGATCCGCTAATGCGGGGAGCAATTTCGAGTAAAGTCGCCGCGCGTCTCGGTGTTGCCGTGCAAGATTTTCAGTCGCTTTTGTCAAAACAGAGAAGCGAAGCATTTCGCTCCGCTGATCAATTTCACGCCCATAAACCGCCTAAGACAGACGGAGCTACGCCGATGCCGCGCCACGATATCGCCATGCTCTGCCTGGTAGCATTGCGAGATGAAAAAGCGCGAGCTTTTCTTTTGGAACAAAATTGGCATGAGATCCTGCGCCAGGTCCCGGACGCCGAAATTCTTACTCGCATTCTGGAAAGCGATGTCCGTCCTGATGACTCCGCTTCCCTCAATGCCTTTATGGTCACGCTTGCCGCGCCGGAGGAACGAGTGGTTTCCTCGTGGCTTCTGCAAAAGGTCCCGCCTAATGCCGGGATGATGGTTGAGAAATGGTGGCTGGGCATTCGCCAAGCGGTGTTGCGCCGCCAACTTGACGTGGCTGCTAATAAAATAACGCTCCCAAACTTGAGCACCGGTGAAATCGTAAATTTGCAGAAACAAATCCTTGACCTCCAGGGACAGCTCCACGAGCTTTCCCAGCCCGACGCCCAGGGGGGCATTTAATTGCCGATCTCCTGGCAAAGGGAAAAATCGAACGTCTTAGTCAAATCCCTAATCGCATCCATCTTGGCCAGGCATTCGAAACACAAGGGAGGCAGCCGACAGTCGTCGGCGAAACGGCTTAAACAAGCCCAGCGCAGGGTGTCATCAAAGAGACCGGTCATGGCTCGGCTTCGTCGAAAGCTGGGAAAACGGCCACGAACCACTTCGACCAAAGCCAAACGCGCGCGCGCGCCACTACGCAGCAACGGATCGTTACCGGAGCCGGCAGAGCAAATGGTAGCGTCGCGTTTATACTCGGCGATTGAACTACAGAGCCGCATTCGAGAGCTGATCAAGCTCGCGAAGGAGCAAGGTTACCTCACGTTTGACGATTTAAATGAGGCGTTGCCCGAGGGAATCACCGATGCCGATGAACTAGACCTTATTCTCACCCGGCTGCGTCGCCTGGAGATCAATATTATCGAGGCTTCTGAAGTCGATCGCTACAAGGACGGCAAAAAGGACGCAGATGAGGACTTGGAAGAAGAAGAGAGAACCGAATCCAAGGTCGATATTCTAGACGACCCCGTGAGGATGTATCTCAAGCAAATGGGGCAGGTGCCGCTTTTGACCCGGGAACAGGAAGTGGAAATATCGAAACGCATCGAGGAAGCCGAAGCCATGGTTCTGAAGCACATCAATCGCTTCGGTTTTATCGCCCAGGCTCACTTGGATCTGGCCGGCAAACTCGTCGAGGGGCGAGAACGCTTCGATCGGGTGATTCTCGACAAGAAAATTGAAAGTCGGGAGAGATATATGAAAAATCTCCCGCGCCTTTGTAAGCAGGTAGAACAGTTGAATGTGTCGATCACGCGGCAGTTTTGCGAGCTCTCGCGCAATTCTCAAAAGAAACGGCCGCAGAAGCTCCGCGCCTTGCAGAGACTGATGACTTCTTTGCAAAGACTTTATCCTCTTTTTTACCTCAAGCAGAAGGTCACGGAAGAATTCGTGCATCTGGCGGACGACGCGCACCACACTTCGCTTTACCTCCAAACTGAGCTGGCCAAAAATCCTCGCAGCAAAAAACGGCGATTGCAGCTCCAGAACAAGATTCGCGAACTCGAAAAGGGGCTCTGGTTCCCTCTTTCTGAATACGCAAAAGAGTACCAGACGTTGAAGAACTGGATGCGCCAGGCATTTAAGGCAAAGACCGAAATGGTCGAGGCCAATCTTCGTCTGGTGATCTCGATCGCAAAGAAATACACCAATCGCGGTCTGTCATTCCTTGATCTGATTCAGGAAGGAAACATGGGCCTGATGAAGGCTGTCGAGAAGTTTGAGTATCGACGCGGATACAAGTTTTCTACATACGCGACGTGGTGGATTCGCCAGGCCATTACCCGTTCGATTGCCGACCAGGCGCGCACGATTCGTATTCCGGTTCACATGATCGAGACGATTAACAAGCTCATGCGTGTGCAGAAGCAGCTGGTGCAGGAATATGGGCGCGAACCAAGTCCCGAGGAAGTGGCCGAGGAAGTTCTTCTTCCCGTAGATCGAGTCCGGTCGGTTCTCAAGATGGCCCAGCAGCCAATCTCTCTTCAGTCTCCGGTGGGCGAGAGCGAGGAAACAAATTTTGGCGATTTTATTGAAGACAGGGGAGCCGAAAACCCGAGTGACATGACCGCGATTGTCTTGTTAAAGGAAAAAATCAAGGATGTCCTGGAGACGCTTACGGATCGTGAACGGCAGGTCCTCGAGCAACGATTCGGGTTGGTTGACGGGTACAGCCGAACCTTGGAGGAAGTCGGCCGGCAGTTTCAGGTCACCCGTGAGCGTATTCGGCAGATCGAAGCAAAAGCATTACGTAAGATGCGGCATCCAACTCGTATTCGGCAACTTGAAGGGTTCCTAGAAGCTCCTGGACTGTGAATTTGATTGCTATTCCAGCGCAACTTCCCACTCTACAAATAGTTCAATCGACTGGAGACTATGGATCGTGAAGATGACAAACAGTTGTGGGATATGCTCGACCGTGTTCCCGAGCCCACTCTTTCGCCATTCTTCGCCCGCAATGTGGTGAGGAGCGTCCGCCAGGAAGCGAGTCGTTCCAGCTGGATCCGTGGATGGTTTAGCTGGCGCAGACTCGCAGCGGCGTCGGCTGTAGTCGTCCTCGTGATCGGTATGGCTATCGCCACACATCACCCAGTCTCTCAGACGGCGGCTACAAATGCGTCAGACGTGGTGGCAAAAATCGATCCACAAGACTATGACGTCGTGGCCGATCTGGATGAACTGATCGCCTGGGATGAAAATAGCGTGTGGGAGGATAAGCCGACTCTGTAAACTATTTGTTGCGTTGTCGGTCTTCGCTTTGTCCTGCGCTTCCATGCAAGCGCAGCCCCAACCACATCGGCCTGCCGGTCGACCACTTACTGGGCCTGCGCATGGGCCGCCCGGTGGACTTCCGCGTGGGCCATCTGGTCAGAACATGCGTGAGCGATGGATGGCTATGCCTCCGTCGGCGCGGCAAAACTTTCAGCGTAATGCCGAGCGCTGGCTGCGGATGAGTCCGGAAGAGAGAAACGTCCTGCGCCAACGTGAAAATTTGCGAAGGGAAACCATCAGACGGGAGACGGACGCGGCGCTTCGCGACTCGGGTCTCCGTCTAAACCCGCAGGAACGCGCTCAATTTGAATCGCGCTATATCCAAGAGCGCAGAAAAGTGGAACAGACGCTCCACCAACAAATCGAAACGGAGCGGCAAAAGGAAATCCCAGCACTCATTCAACAACTGAAAAAAGAGTTCCAAATCGACCAACCAAAGGTCCCGGCGACAAAACCGGCGGAATCCGCTAAGCCAAAGAAGTAACGACCCCGGCCTTTATTTATCCATTGGAGGCCGACAACTCTTGGAAAATACACTGGCTCGGGGTTGCCCTCGAGCCAGCGCGATTCGGACTTCCCTAGCTTACGTCAACTCCTTACCGGTAGTAGCGATGATAGCGGTGATGGTGGTAATAACGATGACCGCCGTACCAATTATAGGGTCTATAATAACCATAGTAGCGATACGGGTAATAATAGCCGTACGGATAATACGCCGGGTAATACCCGTAATAGCCTGGAAATCCGATCCCTATTCCGACCGATACTCCGGCGTCGGAACGTTGAACGGGAACAAAGGCCAGCAACCCGGCTACGGCTCCGATTAAAAGAAGTTTTTTCCAGTTCATGTTTTCCTCCTTACAAATTAAACAGGACTAATGACGGAAAGTTTTGCGCTTTATTCGCGTTGCGAAATGTCTGGATACCCCGTAATACAAACACTTTCCCCAAGCTGGCGGTAAGAAACATTGCGAAGGCGAAGCGCACTCGCGGAAGTTTCGAATCCCTGCCCCGCGAACGCGATCACCGGTCCTCCGGTTAAGATCGGACCCAAATAGAGCTGTACTTTATCAATCAGGCGTGCGTCGAGAGCCTGGCTCAACACCTCACCGCCACCCTCAATCAGAACGCTTGTCACACTTCGTTGGCCTAAGTTTTTAAACACTGAGGCCAGAGATTTGCCCTGGTAAATTAGCGTCTGTGAACGGAATCGGTCGGCGAGTATGTAAGCACGCCGCGATAACTTGCCGGAGCGAGTTACTACGACGCGCCAGGGCTGCCGCGCGCCTCGAACGCCGCGTACCGTTAAGCGAGGGTTGTCCACGCGGACGGTTTCCGCTCCTACCAAGATTGCGTCCACTTGAGCGCGAAGCTGATGCGCGTCACGGCGGGCGGAACTCCCTGTGATCAAACGAGACTCAGCAGGCGGGCGCGTCAATCGACCGTCGAGAGACATTCCGCATTTTGCAATAACAAAAGGGTGTCGCGTGAGAATCCACTTGTTGAACGCCTCGTTAATTTGCGCGCATTCGTCCGTCAAAATGCCTTCGCGTACGGTTACGCCCGCGTTTCGCAATTGCAGAATTCCCTTCCCGGAATGGCGTGGATTTACGTCAATCGTGCCGATCACCACCTTTCTGACACCAGCGCGGAGTATTGCATCTGTGCAAGGAGCAGTGCGTCCCTGTGTGGAGCACGGTTCAAGAGTAACGTAAAGGGTAGCCTCACCAGGCACGGGCAGGGCGAAATTGCGGAGACATTCTACTTCAGCGTGATCATGGCCTGGCCCACGGTGATGTCCTTTTGCAACGATTCGATTGTCAACGACAAGAACTGCGCCAACCGCGGGATTTGGGCTGGTCCAACCCAGCGCCTTCTTTGCCTCGTTGAGAGCCGCGCGCATGAACTTTTGGTCTCGACCCTTATCCATTGTTCGAGAAACCAATAGTTGTTCCAGCCGGTCGAGGCAACGCGGTTGCTCGACGCGTTAACATTCGCGCCGCAATGAGAACATAAACGCAACGTCCGGTAGCTCAGCACGACGCAGGCTAATTCGTGCCTGGAGGGATTCGAACCCCCAACCTTCTGATCCGAAGTCAGAAGCTCTATCCAGTTGAGCTACAGGCACTGCTGACAACGTGACGTGATATGTGTTTAACGACCAAATAAAGGTCACCGCTCACGACTCACTATTCACATTGTAGCGAATGCCCGTCAAAAGGAGAGCGATAGACCGGCATACCCGGAAAGACGCGGGGCAGGTTCAATGCCATTCGCGAACACGCGATCGTAGTATTTCTCGTTTGTGAGATTGGTGATGCCGCCAATGATCCGCAGATTTCTGGTAACGTAGTAATCCCCGGTCAGATTAAACAATTTGTAAGGTGCAATTAGCGCTTTCGGGATTGCGGCATTCCCAACGTCCTGGTCTTGCCAGAATTGTTGTGAGACATAGATAGCTGAGAAAGTAATGTCGAAGCAATTATCCTTTCTCAGCTGGAGTCCGCCCTTCATAAGAAAGTTCGGCGCGAAAGCCGGCGTATTGCCGACAAGAGTATGGTTAGTGCCGGGTACTAGAAGGCTGCTTTCAATGTATGTCGCGTCGAGGAACTGAACATTGCTGAAAGCGATTAATTTCAGCGGGCGATAATCCGTGGGTAACACGCCGGGCACAGGTATATCTTTGCTCTTATCAGCGACGTCCTTGCCAGGTTCAGGTTGCAGAGCAATCGGCGGATGCTGGAAGGGAGCCAAAAAATCGTAGGAAAGCTCGCCTTCTAAACCACGGTTACGTGTGCTGCCTGTATTCAGGATGATGAAATCAGTGTTACCGATATTTTGCGTCTCAGTTCTGTTGTCGAATAGCATCCAAAACAGACCAAGATCATACCAGAATCCTTTGTAAGGCGTGCCGTGTACGCCTAATTCGAAGTCCAGCGAATGGAACGGGTCAGGTATCGATTCACCGAATGCGATGGTCCGGCTGGTTCCGGCAATATCGAAAAACCGTGTCGGCCGCCAACCCGAGGATGCAGTGAAATAAGTTTCGTTGCGGTTACCGAAATCGTTGCCCATTCCAAAACCCCAAAGAGGCACCCAGTGATCGGCGCTGATGCTTGCCGGCCCGGTGGGAGGAACGGTTGCTAGCCAGGGGGCGGCCGCTGAATCGACTTCGACATCTTCATGATCAAGGCGGAACGAGCCAACCATGTGAAATTTTCCGATGCGGATAAGATCCTCGAAAAATATCGATTGATAATTGGAGGTCCTGGATTGGTCGAGTTGGACGAGATCCGAGGTCGTACCACGTGACGCAGTTAGAAAATCCGAGCCGCTATTTTCCTCGTTTAGTGTGTATCGCTGAAATGGCGCATCGCCATGATAAACAACGGTGCCGACAGTAAAGGCGCTTCCTTTAAAGATAGTGCCATCGCCCCACAGTTTGCGGAGGCGTATGTCGGCCCCACCATTATTGAACTCCTCATAACTGAAAAGAGTACTTGAAGGAAATGGGTGCGGCGCTCCTGGATTGTTGTTTGCAGCGGTTCGCGCATCGATTTCTTGATGAGTGAACCATCCTTTGGCCTGCAAAAGCCAGCCGTCTCCAAAATCACGTTCGTACCGGAGAATAGTCGTGTATCGATCAACCCAGTCGTGATTGAACGGGGTGAAGGAAAAGTTCGGGTCGTTTACCCATTGCTTATAGGTAATCCTCCCCGGATCACCGCCGGAAAATCGGCTGGAATAGAAATCGAGTGCCAGCAATTGATGCTCGTCGGGCCTCCAGCCCACGTAGAGATCGGTTTGCCACAGATCGTACGCGCTGTTATTCCGTTGCCCGTCTGATCGCACGTAGCCGCCGTCCAAACGAAATTCCAGCGGCCCCAAAGCTTCCTGAACCACATTGAAAGTGGAATAATATCCGTAAGCACCGCCGATCTGCTCGGTATAGAAGTTCCATGGCGAACCTGGCGCGGGATATTTCGATACAAAGTTCACTGCCGGCGCCGGCTCCGGCCCGTAAAGCAAGCTGCTACCGCCGCGGATGAATTGAATCTCGCTTATCGCTTGAGGCAGCGGCAGGTAATAAAGGGTCGGGAAACCAATCCAGTCACTCATGAGTGGGAGTCCGTCGCGCAGCACGAGCGTGAACTCGGATTCTTGCGGATTGCCCAAGCCTCGATAATTGAAATTGAATTGCCCAGGCGTGTGTTGATCGGTAATCTGAAAGCCGGGCGCCTTGAGAAAAAGATCCTGCAAGTCATTATTTTCCACAGGCGGTTGCTGGTCCAGCTTGATCACCGTCGCTTTTTTTGTGACCGTGATTTGTGTTCCCGATACTTCGGGCAGGATGTGCTGACGCATTTCGCGCCAATTGTCATGAGGTGTCGGAGTCGGAACCGGTTCGCCGGATACAGTAACCCGCTCTGCCTCCGTCGTCTGGGCTGTGCCGGGCTGCCTCGCAACGAGAAGCAGAATCAACATCGCGAAGGGAAGCAACCATTGATGGTTGCGGAGTGATCGTGACCCTGTTGAAAATTGCGATATGTCGCTGTGCTTTGTGAACATGGCGGGCGAGATTACAAACTCGCAATATTGGTGGCAATAAGAAAAGTGACAATTCTGTAATTTTTTTGCAACCATGCAGTGATCGTCTAATGCAGCAGCCGTAGGGAATCGTACAAAAGTGGTCGCCCCGACGTCGATGTTGGCCGCCCACCTCGTCTACTTTTCAAAAGCGAAAGACTGCGACGCAGCCTTGTTCGATGATCGACCTCCTAAATAATCTCTCGAAATGGAACCTGGCTTTTCGAACGCGGACGCCGGGGTGGCCGACGGGACTCGAACCCGCAACAACCAGAACCACAATCTGGGGCTCTACCATTG
>DASXMV010000141.1:0-19031 GCA_036495465.1 Candidatus Udaeobacter sp.
ATTTTGCGAAAAGGCGTCGACTCGAACAAAGATCAATCCTATTTCCTTTTCAGTTTGCGCCAGCCCCAGCTTCTGCGTGCGCTAACCCCCCTGGGTACAATGACGAAACCGCAGATCCGCGACATAGCGCATTCGTTAGGCCTGAAGGTTGCGGACAAAGTGGACAGTCAGGAAATTTGTTTTGTCCCGGGTAATGATTACAAGGCGTTTCTACGTTCGCATTTGGGTGAGAATGAATTTCATCGCGGCGAGATTTACGATGTTGCGGGAAATTTTCTCGGCGAACACGACGGCATCGAGCTTTTTACCATAGGACAACGGAAAGGCTTACCCGGCGGCGCGTCGCGGCCGCGCTACGTTGTTGATCTCGATCCCGATACCAATCGCGTGATTGTGGGAGACGTTGAGGATTTGGTGTCGGACGAGTTTGAGATCGATCGAGTGAACTGGCATCCTGCGGCTTCTGTAGCCGGGACAAAGGCCAGCAACAACAAGTTGGAGTGCTCGGTGAAAATTCGTTACAGTCACGCGGGGACGCGCGCTGCCGTGACGACAACGGAGGAAGGGCGTGCGCACGTGCGACTGCACGAACCGCAAAGAGCGGTCACTCCTGGACAGGCGGCGGTGCTTTATCGAGCGGATGTCGTCATCGGAGGTGGTTGGATTTGTCGAAACGAGGAGGTCAGGTACGCAAAGAAGTCCAACCGTCTGGCTGCACCTGTGATTGGGTGACCATGACCGATCAAATCTTGCTGGCCATCAGCACTTTTCCTGACGCGGAAATAGCCTGTGACATTTCGCAAACATTAGTCGAACAAAACTTCGCGGCATGCGCGAACGTCATGCCGGATGTTCACTCGATATATCGCTGGAAAGAAAAAATCGAGACCGCCGGCGAAGTGATCGTCCTTTTCAAGACTACCAGAGATCGACAAGCAGCGTTCCAGGAAAAGCTGCGCTCGTTGCATCCATATGAAGTGCCGGAAATAATCTTCGTTCCAGTCGATAGCGCGCTGCCGGCCTACTTGAGCTGGGTTGCTGAAAGTTGCACTATCTGATCGCGCCGCGGCGTCTTTTTCCAACTGCGAAAATGGCTGCTCCGATTGCATTGGCGATCACCGTTACTGTTACGATTTTCGCAGCGAAGCTGAGACGGCTGGGCACATCAATAATTGGATAGACAGTGAAAAAGATTGCCAGCAGGCAAACCCCGAAGCCGCATACCGCCGCGATCCGAACCCAAACGCGTGCCTGAGATCGAATGGCCCGGGCACCGGCAATTGGAATTGCGAAAAGGACGGCGTATACAATCCCGTAGAAAACGTTCGCAGCGTTGTCGACGAGTTGAAATGCTTCCTGTATTCCCGCCCCGATCTGGCTCAAAACAGCAAGTAAAAGCGTGAGCGCGCCGACGAAGAGAATGGAGTTGATGGGCGTTTTGTAGATCGGGTGCAGCCGTGAAAACCACGAAGGCAAAAGCTGGTCCCATCCGGCGACCATGGGAAGCCGCGAACTGCCGGTAAAGTGAATGCTCGTTGAGGAAATGGTGCGGACGGTCATCATTATAATGCCTAAGGAAGCGATTGTGCCGGCGATTTGAAAAGAGCGCAGGCCGAGCCTCAAAGTTTGCGGCACCGGGCCGATGAGATCGATTGGTTTGTTTCCAACAAAAGCAAGCACCGAACTGGTTCCGAAGATGAACAATAACGCTATGATCGGAGCGGCAATAATCACAGAGCGTCCAATGTTGCGCGCGGGTGTGCGAGTTTCCCCTGCGAGAATGGCGACGTACTCAAATCCAGTCAACGCGCCGATGGCAAGCTTGGTAAAGATATTCACGCAGAAGAAAATGGACATTGCCGGAGCTGCAATCGGCAGCGGGTCGTAGTGCTTGAGCTCGCCGCGGGCGAGACTAACGAAAGGCAGTACGATCAGCGCGCCGTATGCCAAAAACATGGCAACGGCGCCAATGTTGTTGACCCATTTGCCTAACGACAATCCGCGAATTGTGATCCATCCCAGACCGACTACCAGCGCGGCGCTGATCAACGAGACGCACCATTTGCTGTTCGGCATCCAGGCAGCGTTCTCTCCAATGGCGTAAGAGACATTCGTTGTAAGAAACATTCCGCCCAGTGCGATTACGGTGATCGAAAGCAGCCAGAGATTCCACGCAACCATGAAGCCGGCGAATTCGTTAAAACCGAGTTTCGCCCATTGATACAGGCCACCTTCGAGCGGCATCGTTCGATTCAAATAAATCACCACTGCGGCCTGTGGGATGTAGAAGAGTACAATCGCGAGCAGCCAGAAAAAGAGATGCGACTGGCCAAGCTTCGCTGCTGCGCCTACCCAGCTTGAGCCAACGACGAAGATGACCTGCATCAACACCAGGTCGCGCAGGCCCAGCGGCTTTTTCAGCGCACCGCTCTGTTCTTCGATTTTGCGTTCTGCGCGATTGAGTGAGGGCGTCATCGTTAAAGCGTTAAAGCGTTAAAAGGGAAGCGCCATTGTCATTCTGAGCAAAGCGAAGAATCTCTGGCTATTTCTTCCGACAAAGCCACCTTGCAACCTGAGATGTTTTCGCTTCGCTCAACATGACAGGATACGCGGTGGTGCGGCAACGCTTCATCGCTTTGGCGCTGTAACGAACGTCTTAATGCTCGTCTTCGGATCGTTTCACCGGGGGCGATTCGTTTCGAAACTCACGATGTCGGATCCGTCCACCGGCATAGGCAATGTAAGCACCGCTTCCCAGGGTGACGGACCCGAGCAAAATCACCAGCGCGGCCAGTGGGACGGAAGATTTGGGCCATTTGATCGGCGCGGCGATCGCAACGGCGCTTAAAGCAGCCAGCGCATAGAAAATCCAGATGAGATCTTCGCCGCGCTGTTTGTGTTCATCGAGCCAGGCTTGTCCAGCCTCGTCCGTCATTGAGAGCACACGATCGTACCCCTGCTGCCCAAACTCGTAAACCGGCCATGCCGAAGCAGAGCTTATGAGCACGAGGGTCAGAGTTGCGATTTGAGCGCGGCGGCTTTTCAAAATCACCGCGATCACAAGCCCAATCAAACCCACAAGCAGCCCGTAAACCGGCAACGGGTTGAGCAACACGTGAATGTACTCCGGCTGCCGCAAATCGCGCAGCAGGGTCTCGCTGATAAATCCTATTTCCATCTCCCGAATCGACTCACCATCGTGCCATTCCGAGGGAAGGGACTCTTGCCATTAAAAGGCCGTTATGGACGACTCGACTTCGCTCGAGATAACGAACGCAAAAACCGCAGCAGGCTTGACTATAACTTGCCCTTCCATTGCGTACCGCACACCTGTGCCGTTTGTGTCGCCTCGTTAGGCAAATATTTCTGCCAGTCAGCAATCGTAAAATGCCACCACTCGGTACGCAATCCCCAGAAACCGCCGTTTCTCATGGCGACCTGTAGTAAATACACGTGCGCCCTGATATCAGGATGTGGACCTATGTAGTGCCACATTGCGGCCGGAGTAAAATTATCAAAGTCGCTGGGCATGCGGACAGGACGATTCCAAGTATCGACTAACGTTGCATCCACTGCGACGCCCCAGCTGTGCAGTGATCCGACGCCAATCTCGGGGTTTGCGACGTAGTCGTTGTTGTGTGACGCTCGCCAAAGCTTCTCCTGCACGGACACCGGCCGATATGCATCCCAAATTTTGAGGCCAAGCTCATAGCGCTTCAGAAACGACTGGGCTACCGCCAGGCCCGAGGCAACTTCCGGTCGTGCGAAAGCGCATGTTCCCTTGGGATAAAGAGCGTGGCCGACCATGTTATTTCGTCCTGCGTAACGCAGGTCAACGACGATAGTCGGATCGACTGATCTGATATCAACGAGAGGGCCCCCGGCCTTTACGTTTGACGATAGCAATGCTGCCATTAAAGCGAGTAACGAAGCATTGAAACGTCGCATTGCTTGATCAGTACGTTGATGTCGCCACTGGCGCAGCCTCCGTTTTTGCCAGCCGCTCGAGAAGAAGGCGAGCGCTATTTTCGGGAATTTCGAAGCGCAATTCCAGGTTCGAACTGGTCGACCTTTGCACCTCGGGTGGTCGAGAATAAAGCAACAGTTGCGAGTCCGGTAAATGGAGCCATTGCTGCGGATTATCGTGTAAACTTCGCGCAATTTGGGCGGTTGGTTTGGATGAATTCACTTTTATGAGCACTCTGGCTTTTACCGGGCTTTGCAGACTGATTGCGAGGCCGAGCAATTGTGAAGCCTCCAGTAGTTCCCGGGTAAAAATTGGATTAAAAACACGTGACAAGTCGGGCGGGTCCCGTGAGATCAGTCGTAGCGCGCTCTCGCGGTCGAGCGCTTGGAAACGATCAAAGAGTTGGCCCGTGATTTTTAGATCAGGTTTCATTCCGAGCCGGACCAGAACCAACTCATCCACGGCAGTCGGTGCTCCAACAGCCAGCGTTGCCGGCCCGATCCGGGCGACAGCAAAATCCGGAGGTCGCTCCCAAACTGGCAAGCCGCTAATGGCGCGCCGTTGGAACGCTTTATCAGCTGCGATTGTACGAACGACCTTTGGAGCGCCATGGCGCGCTTCTACCAGAACGAACTCCCGTGTTTCTCCTGTGTCGCTGGTTGTAATTGCACGAGTAATGCGTGTCGCCTCTTTAGATAGATTCAATCCCGGAGTGGACGCAGCCGCGCCAATTAGGCCCGCCCAGAGTTTTGGCTGGTCTTTGCTCCAGTGTTTCGCGGAGTCTGCCCGCTCAAATTGATCGGCGTTTATTGACAAAATCGTGTCGGTTTCCTGCGGCAGCCATTCGCGGCCTCGCGGAGATTGGAAAATGACAAGTAACGTGATCGCAAGCAGGACCAGCACCGAGAAAATGCTGAAATAAAATTTTCGCAGTTCCTGCTTGTCAATCTGACTCGAAAGCAAGGCCAGCTCTGCCTTATGCTCCAAATGTCGGTCCACTGCCTCGCGGCGGCGATGCGCCTCGGCAAGCAAATGCGGTGCGTTTGGCGGCGCGACGCCCTGCGCGGCAAGGTGGCGCCCAATGTTTAGGTACGCGGGATTTTTCCGCTCCTCCACTGTTTGATGGCGTGTTCGTGCGTCGCGCGCCGCCGCTTGTTGAGCGCCGACGTTATCGCTCAATTTTCGGTCGCGCGCTTCAAACTCGCTCTTGGTGCGCGCAATATTTTTTTCTGTCGCGGAAAGTTCCGCTTCAGCCGCATTTAGTTTCTCCCGGGCTAAGCGCGCCGCCTCTGAGCTGCCAAGGCGCGCCCGCACCAGTTCTGCCCGCTCTTCCGGAAGGCGCGCGCGTCGAGCGTTAATACCGGCGGACCGCGTTTCCAAATCTGCCGGAGCCGGGTCGAGCGCATGCAGGTCCGAGAGCTGCTTCAAGAGATCGCGGTCGGCAGCCTCGCTGTCCTGAATCCTGCGGTCCACGGCGTTTAGTTCGCGTTCGCAGACATCAACGTTGCTTTTTATTTGGTTACGCTTTTGGACAAGCGGCTTCTTTTCCGCTTCCAACTTCGCAATGGCTTCCGATTGTTCCCGTGTATTTTGTTGCCGTTCTTCTTCAATTTTCTTTATCCCTTCTTCGATCCGCGCGATCCGAAGAGCGACTTCCTTTTGTTCCTGCTCCAGTTTCTTAAGAGCGACAATCTCATTACGCAGCTCGGGAAAATTCGCGGCCTGCGCAGTGCCCTCGCGTCCAAGACTTATTTCACTCTTCTGCAGGAGACGCTTCTCGTGACGAAGCGCGATGCGGGTTCGCTGGCGTCGGATTTTCAATCCGATCTCGCGAAAGCCAGTGCGAATAAAACTCACGGTTGACGCAATTGTTTAGGCTTCTTCCGATTCAGCCAGTTTTGCCAGGACACTGAAGTCTTCCAGCGTAGTCGTGTCACCGGTGACCCGCGCGCCGCTGGCGATTTCTTTTAATAGCCGTCGCATGATTTTGCCGCTGCGTGTCTTCGGGAGCGCTTCGGCGAAACGAACTTCATCTGGTTTTGCGATTGCGCCGATGTGTACGCCGACATGCTCACGCAATTCCGCTTTCAGTCCGCCAGTAATGCTAATGCTAGCTTTCAACGTTACAAACGCGACGACGCCCTGTCCTTTTAGTTCATCAGGTCTGCCAACCACTGCTGCCTCGGCGACATGAGGATGACTTACCAGGGCGCTTTCAATTTCCGATGTGCCAAGCCTGTGGCCCGCCACGTTGAGGACGTCATCGATGCGTCCCACGATCCAAAAATAGCCGTCTTTGTCGCGACGCGCGCCGTCGCCGGTGAGATAATTACCCTTAAATTCGCTCCAGTATTGCTTCCGGTAACGCGCCTTGTCTCCGTAAATCGTACGCAACATGGATGGCCAAGGCTTACGGATGATCAGCTTGCCGCCTACATTTGGTCCGACTTCGCGCCCCTTCTCGTCAACGACAGCTGGATCGACACCAAAGAACGGGAGCGTTGCGCTGCCAGGTTTCGCCGGAATTGCCCCTGGCAGAGGAGTGATCATAATCCCTCCCGTCTCGGTTTGCCACCATGTATCGACAACCGGACAACGTTTGCCTCCGATATTTTTGTAATACCACATCCATGCCTCTTGATTGATCGGTTCGCCGACAGTGCCGAGCAGGCGCAATGATGAGAGATCGTGTTTTTTCACCCAATGATCGCCCCAGCGAATAAAAGCGCGTATCGCCGTCGGGGCGGTATAAAGAATCGTGACCCCATATTCTTCGATGATTTTCCAGAACCTGTCCGGTTCAGGCCAATTCGGAGCGCCTTCGTACATCACCGTCGTGGCGCCGTTGGCGAGCGGACCATAGACGATATAGCTGTGACCGGTGACCCAGCCGACATCAGCCGTGCACCAATAGATATCCTCATCTCGAATGTCGAAGACATACTTTGTGGTCGAGTAAACCCCGACCAAATAGCCGCCCGTAGTGTGAAGGATGCCTTTTGGTTTCCCGGTAGAACCACTTGTGTAGAGAAGATAAAGCGGATGCTCGCTATCGAGCGGCGCGGGCGGACAGTTCGCGTCGACATACTCCAGCTCGCGGTGCCACCAGACGTCGCGTCCTTCTTCCATATGAATGTTGTTTCCTGCGCGACGAAAAACGATGACCCGTTTGATCTGTGTGCAATCACGCAGTCCCTCATCAACATTTTTCTTCAACGGCACAATTCCACCGCGTCGATACGAACCGTCGGCGGTCAGTACCGCGACCGCGCCGCTGTCAGCAATGCGGTCACGAATGCTATCCGCGCTAAATCCGCCGAAGACCACTGAATGCACCGCGCCAATTCGCGCGCAGGCAAGCATTGCAATTGCCGTCTCAGGAATATTTGGCAGGTAAATGATGACACGATCACCTTTTCGAATTTTGTTTCGCTTGAGGACATTTGCGAAGCGGCAGACTTCGCGATGCAGTTGCTGGTAGGTGAGAGTGCGTTTGTCGCCGGGTTCGCCTTCCCAGATAATTGCAGCCTTATTCCGGCGCGGACCGGTTAGATGACGATCAAGGCAATTTTCTGAAATGTTAAGTTTTCCGCCGACGAACCACTTCGCGAATGGTGCCTTCCATTCCAATACCTTTTTCCATCTTGCGCGCCAGACCAGCTCACTCGCTTCACGCGTCCAGAATTTTGCCGGTTCGCGTATCGATTCTCGATACATCCGACGATATTGCGCGAGATTCTTGATCCGGGCGTTTTTCGCAAAATTTCCCGGTGGTTTAAAAATGCGTTTCTCAACCAGGTGCGACTCGATGTGACCGTGCATGAGCAGTCCCTAATATGCCGAAGAAATTCTTAGGGCAAGGGCATCACAAATAATTGTAGCCACCGGCCTATGGCCTGTGACCAGAAAGAAATGAAATGTAGTTTATTAAAATTGGACGGCTCACATGGCCGTGGCTACAAGACTGATGATGAGTGACCCACCACGCACCGATGAGTATTTCATGCGTGAAGCGTTGCGTCTGGCCAATAAAGCAGCCGTAGCTGACGAAGTGCCGGTCGGCGCTGTGATCGTTCGGGCCGGCAAAATCATCGCGCGTGCTCATAATCAGGTCGAGTTGCTCAAAGACGCCACCGCGCACGCGGAAATGTTGGCTTTGACGCAAGCAGAGGCCGCGGTGGGCGATTGGCGACTGACCGATTGCGACTTATATGTGAGCAAGGAGCCGTGCGCGATGTGCGCCGGAGCGCTCGTTCACACTCGGATCAGACGAGTTGTTTTTGGTTGTGCGGATCTGGCCGCCGGGGCGGCAGGAAGCGTAATCAACCTGTTGATGATGCCCACTTTGAACCACCAATGCGAGATTACATCCGGTGTTCTAGAGAACGAGTGCGCGCGGATCCTTAAAGATTTTTTTCGTCAAAAACGCGGCGCACGCGGCACGATCGACCGTCTTGAGGCACATTAATCTCAGGTGAGCAGTTCGGCGCGGTGATCAGCGATTCTGCGCTGCTCGCTTAATCGAAATCTGGGGATCAGACGGTGTGTTTCATGCGCCACAAAATCTTGAAAAGGGCGGTCATGGAGTCTCTCCATGCACCATGCACCATCTGAAAGAGTTTCTCCGGCTTTTGAAAGCGTTCTGTTTCGCACACTCTGTCTCAATTGTCGAGTCCCGCATTAATTTTCCTGCAGGGACGACGGAAGATTGGATATTCATATCGTGTCCGGTGCAGATTGTGGGTTGACTGGTCTGCGTAAATAGACTCTAATTTACTGTCGCTCTCTAGTCCTCTTTGGGTGTGTAATTCGGGGCAGTTTGACTCGCCGGGTCATCACACCATTTCTTCAAAAACTAGCCATTGCTCTAACATGAAAAGACACCACGCCACAACACCCACTGCAATGATCGCAATCGCCGCGGGACTCATGACCCTGCTGGCGTTCCCTATTCAGAAAACCGAATCCGCGATGCCGACAATCAAAGTTCCTGGTCCATATCCGTACGAAACACCGGTACAAGTTCCGGTGCCGCCGCCGAACATTTCCGAAGCAGCGGTGCCCACGCCCGCTCCTTTTACCTACCGCGAATCGTCCCCCTCGGTCGCGGTTAATCAGGATCGCGATTCGCGAGCAGCAAGTAGCCGACACGCCCTTACCACAAAGGCCGTGCGCGAGGAGGCATTCAAATACAACGGAGTGCCATATTTCTGCGAATTTTTGGCAGCGCTCCCTGCCGATGTGAGCGTGTTCGATCCAAAGCTCGGAAGAACACGCACCCTTGTAAAAGCAGGTCATGTACAGCGCAAAAACGTAGTTTGGCTTCAAAAACGCAAGCAAGCGCATGCAAAATCAAACGACCGGACGCTGGTGTCGACCGAGGAACTCGGCGCGCGGGAACCGGGGATTTGACCGCCCGAAATAGCTGATGTCTGCTGACTTTCAGGGGCAGACGGTTTCGCGCGGGTGAATTAACGCGCTATTGCCTTGGCGAAGATCCACCCTTGGGTTTTTTCTGAGGATGTTTTGTCTTTGGCGATATCGGTCGCTTTGATTGTTCGCGCCGATTTTCGTCCTCACCCTTCCTCAGTCGCTCTACGGCTTTTTTAAGTTGTTCCGCCTGGCGTTCCCGTTCTTCTGGAGTCGCGTGCTCGTTCATGACATCCCAGTAATGTTACGCACGCCGACGGTCCTTTGGTTGGTTTGTGATTCGACGAGCCGAACGGTTGATCGCCGCATAACACTTTTTCAATAAGTCGGAGCAGAGGAACTGCGGGCAACTGGACGAGATGGTGTTTGGCCAGGATCACGTCCAAAAAACCTGGCACACAGGTCACAGGACGGGTTTAAACTCCGTGCTTTTGCATCTGGGACATCTGCCAGCGGTTTCCAATGAAACCGGTCTCGTAAAATGCTTTATGTATTGACAGCCTTTGCACTTCCACCTCATCGAATGTTCATCTTGCGACTGGTCGATCTGATTCAAAGCATTCCTCGCGATGTCGCGGATGGCCTCAAGCGATGCCTTCAACGTCTTGGACGGCGATTCCATAGATTTAGTTCCAGCTGCTCATGCCTGCCGGTTAGCTTCCTCGATAGGCGCGCCCAAAAACGGAGTAAACGTGATCTCATGTTCATGCGAACATATACGGGCCTCAAATTTTGTCCATATTAAACGCGCGTGCGATTCGAAACGCATCAGCAACAAGCGGAATTTCAAATGACGCAGATTGTGCTGGCGTTATTTTCGGCCGTCTCGTTAATAAAAAGCCATGAGCGCCGTGCGAATCAAAGCGTCTTTCATCAGTCTCACCACCGCGGCATTGGTCGGTGGTTTCGTTGCCGCGTATGCGCAGTCAGTCGAACTGGCAAGCTGTGCGCGGATTCGTTTAGTGCCCGGAAGCTGTGAGCAAAAGGCAGGTTTTGCAGAGGTATACGTCGATAATATGAACAAAAGTCACATGATACGCGCGACCATTCGGAAGCATTCGGAAGAAGGTGACGACGACACGGACTACGCTGTCGCCGAAGATGGCCAACTCTTTATCGGCTGCGAAGGTGGCGGCACCACGTTTACTGTTGTCGGCTGCAAAGTATTGAAGAGTAAAAACTGATAAATGTGATTAGCGACCAGGTTTGGAGTTTGATACGCTTTTTAGCGGTTCCAGATTTTCCTGTCTCCTGCCGTGTTTCCGGCAGGGTGTTCCGGCAGAAATTACCCATGAACCCTAAAAGTTGATCAACAATCAGGAATGAGTCGAACAAGCCAATCGCGGCGGCGGAAGCAGCTATGGCAAGTGAGAAGATCGCCAATTAACCGCATCGGATTATTTGCAGCTCTCCCGATCAAATCAGGCACGCCAATCATTGAATTCAAGGGTCGCGTGATCTCGTGGGAGGAAGGGGCGGTCATGTTACTCCGTGGCGCGAATCATGTTATCAAGTTCGATGCTAAACACGACATGGACGCCCGTCCGCAATGGAGTCCGGCAGGTCACGTGAACCACGGTTGCTATCCCAATTGTGCCATAAAGAAAAAGCGCGGTGGTCTCTGGTTGACCAGTATTCGGCGAATCAAGCAGGGCGAGGAACTCCTGATCGACTACGACTTCGATCTGGGTGAAGAATTTGAACCATGCAGGTGTGGGCATCCACGTTGTCGTGGACTAATGCTAAGAAAAAAAGATTGGCCGAAGCTAGGTAGAATAATCTCCAGGATTTCGACAGTGTCGTTGCTTTTCTTTTTCTGATTTAATTACGGAATCTCTTGGCTCTCTCTCAAGCTGCGACCCACTCATAACAAGTCGTAAGTTTCCGAGCACAGAGTTGGTTTCAGATGTTCAATGTTTCGCCAAAAGGTAACCGAGCACAAAGGTCCACGCCGGCACCTGACAGACGAGTATAAGCTCGATCAGTCTTATCAATTCCGGGAGACTTAAGTTCATTCCTCACGCGCTGCTCGAACACCTCAACCACTATCCGAATCGAACCTGACTCGTATGCCCATGCCATAAAAACGCGGAAGCCTTCGACTTTGTTTCGGAAAAAATTCGCCATGCATGTTAAATAAAAAAGATACCCAGTATGGCTTGGGATTTGTTCCTAGGCACGGACTTCTCGGCCTGGCAATCAACGAACGCTATGGTCGCGGGCCTGGGGAGAGAACGTGAAAGCCGACTTCATCCTCGTAGCCTTCCGGAGCTATGTACAGCTCTCGTATAAGGACGACGAAAGCAGTCATCACTGCAATCAAGAGCCGCGTGGAGACGCTCACGATTGCCAGTTTTATCTAATGAAAGGTCGAAGGCGCAAGTGTTTTCATCTCGGCGCCATGAAATAATCGCGGCGGCGTCTTAAGCCGATTTGCCACGATCGCGAGTCGCTGATTCCAATTCCAGAAACGCCGTGAGTTTTTGGTCCGACAACACGATAAACCGGCGACCATCGTGAGAGTATGCTTCTGCGGTGAAAATTACGCGGCCTGCCGGATCAATCTCGCTTGCGCAGCCCCAGCTAAAACCGGCCCTGCTGAGCTCTTCCGCTACAGCTTGCCAATGTCTCACGTCCCGATCAAACAGCATAGATAGTGCAATCTCCAAATTGTCCGTGCGGTCTGCGTTTGAGTGCAACCTGACCGGACCATCGGTGAATTACCGATGAAAGGCATCGCACGCGCGCCATCCAAGCGTCATCTCGTCCGGCTCCTTTCCACGAAAATTGATTCAGCATCGAGACCGATGCGCGTCCCGGCTTCAGTAGTTTGGTAGTCATCAAAAGGCAGCGCTTTCTGTGCTCAGGCCGTTGGATGAATGGCTTTCGAGCTTAGCCAGGTAAAGCGCCGATTTGTTTTAGCAGGGTCTTTTCGTCGGAGCTTCCCCAACGCTCGATCATTTTGCCATCTTTGAATTTGGAGATCTGCATTCCACGGATTTTGACCTTCTTACCGGAAGGCGGGATCTTTCCAAGGGATCCGGTGTGCGTGCCGCTCAGCGTGTACGCAAAGGCGATCGTGTCTTCGTCCTGCACAATGATTTCAGGGGTGACGTTCATATCGGGGAATGCGGTCCGCAGTCCGGAGAAGAACATTCGATAACCGGCGGGGCCAGAGACCTGTCCATCAGCGGGATCGTGGTCGACGCAGTTAGCGGCAACGACCTGCTCGAACAACTCGAATTTACCTGTGTTGACGGCTTCAGCGAACGTGCCGAGCGCGGCCTGTGCGGATTCTCTGCTCATTGCGGACCCTCCCTTCTCTCGTAACCGAAGGTGGCAGGTCTGTGATGCCGCCGCAAGCTTGGTTATCGTTACATCTTTGTGTCATTCCCACTCAGTCGAGGGTTGCCTAGACGCTGCAAACGGATGTTCAAGAGTTCGCAACAGATGTCGAAAGTCGCGAAACGCCAAAATAACTCTAAACGATTTCCGAACGCGATTTGCGCAACAGGCGCTTGAATCGCCCGCGTCGCGCGCCATGGGCGCAATTAATCGATTAGCACGCGTGCGCTGCAAACGAGCCAAGTTGCCCATGCACCAAACAGCAATGCAACGACCGCGAATATGATGGCTGCCTTCTTTGCTCGCCGCGATGGCAATGTGAGCGGACGCACGAGGTCTAACGAGACAGAGATAGGCCACGGCACGGTATCGTGGCAAACAGGCTGAAGTTGTCTCGCAATGAGGCCGTTGGCTTCATCGAATCGAGATTGAGATGGAGAGCGCGGCCAATCAAAAATTAGTTGTGCGTGTGCCCAAGAATGCGTCGCTCGCTTTGGCGATGCTCAAGTTGTCCTCGGCCTCTTTGTAGCTGGGATTCAGACGCAGCGCTTCACTGAACTGTACAATGGCCTGGGAGGTCTGGCCTTGGGTCAGGTACACTTTGCCCAAATTATTGTAGGCAACTGTCAGCGTGGGATCCCCGCGAAGTGCCGTCAGATAATGCTTCTTGGCCTCCTCGAGATCGCCTTTGGCAAACAGCGCATCGCCGAGCCGAAGATAGGCGTCTAGGTGATTCGGGTTGAGTCGGATGACCTTCCGAAGCTCGCCGATGTATTCATCATTTTTGCCGGCTGCGTCAAGGAAAGCTGCGTAGCCGTAGTGGGCATCTGCCGAATACGGCTTCAGGCGAACGCCGGTTTCAAAGTGAAACGCGGCCTCGTCGATTCGGCCGATCCGGTGCAGCAAATTACCGAACAACAGATGAAAGCCGCCGTTGTTCGGTTGGAGACGCACCGCCGTCTCCATGTGCGGGACTGCCGCGTCGAATTTGGCCTGCGAACTCAATGCAACGCCGAGATTCATATGCGCTTCCGCGTGATTAGGATTGAACTGTAACGTGAGTTTGTACTGTTCGATGGCTTCGTCTAGTTTGCCTTCCTTTTGCAAGGTCCGGCCGTACTCAAAATGCGGCGTTGCGCCCAGCGGCACATCCGCGACGATCCATGCCCGCCTTTGGATCTCTGGAACACTGAGACGCGTCTGCCAAAACCACAGCGCGCCCAGGGGCACTACAAATATCGCCACCCATTTCAAACCGTGCCAAGCCCAGCCGGGGAGCACCCCGCCCGGACTCACATCGGCGGTTCCCCCGGCGAGCCCGAGTGATTGTCGAGTAGAGCGCTCTCGCACTTTCCAGATAAATCCGTCGTAATAAAAGTGGAGCAGCGCGGAAGCGGTGACCACGCCGGTCAGGATGCGTTTGACGGTGTCGATGCCGAGATTGTCATTGATGAATGCCAGCGAGCCATAAGCGAAGACAAGGCCTACATACAGGCCGATCAGCGACCCGCTCCGTCGAAACACAAACCGCATGAATCCGCCGATGTTGCTGTCTTTCTCCACGCGATTGCGGTTGTAGATCCAGACCAGCGACAGGTATTGCACGTCGTGGAACACCTCGAAAAGCGCGATACCGACGAGAATGTTCCCGACCAGATTATTGCAGTAGCACCAAAAGGCGATGCTGGTAATAAGTAGTGCCAGCTTAACGGGACTCGCGCGACTGCCCGCGATCCATGTACGAATGAAATGGAAGGCGAAAAGAACCGATACCGCTACGGCTGCGGAGAGAATCAATCCCTGGCCCATACGCAGCATATCCGGCGGAATAAAAGGCCCGCCCGACATGTAATATACATCTAGCGTGTCGCTCAGCCGATATGGCGAGAGCGCCACGGCAGTCGCGAACCAGATCAGGCACATGGCAAAATCGAGCCGGCGGGTCAGCGCATCAAATGTTCGTGTTTTTGCGTCGTAGATGCGGCAGAAACCGTAGGTCTGCATCAACCCGTGCCAGACGCCCCAGAAGAAAACGACCAGCAAAATTCCCTTCAAGTCCCACCAAAAGAAGGGGACGCACGTTGCGAGCAGAAACACCGGCGCGAAGATGAAGCGCCATTTGAAGCGCTCGAATAACGCGCGATCGCCGTAGGCGCGGATCATGCCCGGCAGGTGATGCCCCAGCGCGCCAAACGCCGCGACAAACAGATAAATGTCCTGCGGATGCCAACGCGCCTGGGCCAGTGCAAACGCCGGCACCAGCAACAACGGTGTGCCGACGTACAAAACCAGGTCACGCCATGAATCTAGTATCCACAACTTCGGCCTCGTCGCACCCGCCGGCGCAGGCGGGACAGTCTGCAGACGTGAAAAGGCTGGGCCCTGATGCATGAATTCGGGAGCTAGTTTTCCCTATCCCTCGGTGAAAATCAATCTCTGGCGGCAATCAGCCGCACGCGATGCAGCGAACGGCGGACCGCTGTACGCGCCACGCTGCACGAACTGCCGCCAGTGGAGGGCAAGAAATACGTCGAGTTTATGGGCGGCGCTGATGCTGTGCTCACCAAGGCGAAACAGTCCTACGACAAGGGGGATTACCGCTGGGTAGCACAGGTGGTTCATCACGTCGTCTTCGCCGATCCCAGCAATCAAGCGGCCAAGAACCTTGAGGCTGACGCGCTCGAACAGCTTGGCTATCAAGCTGAGTCCGGTCCGTGGCGCAACTTCTACCTCACCGGCGCAAAACAATGCCGCAATGATAAGTGTTGCCCACCGCATCGTTGCGACCTTGTATATCATTTTCTCATTGCCGTGTGGAGAGCAAAAGCCGCAGAGTTCGCCGCAGTGAAATAGCAGTTTCCGGCAGTCGATGATAAAATGAATGTGAATGCGAATTCTCTCGATGGCGTGATTATCGGAGTTGACCTCGACGGAGTGTGCTCAGACTTCTTTCGAATAATGCGAGAAGTAGCGGCTGAATAGTTTGAACGGCCGATTGACGAATTGACAACCGACGTGTCCTACGGGCTAGAGGAATGGGGAATCAAGACGCAGGAACAATACATGAGTCTTCATCGATTCGCTGTTACGCAGCGCGGTCTCTTTAAGGCGTCACCCATGATACCAGGCGCTAGGAAGTTTTTGAGATTGATGTCGGACGAGGGTGCTAGGGTTCGCATCATCACGCACCGGTTGTACATTAGCTATTTCCACCATGACGCAGTCAGTCAGACCATTGACTGGCTTGATGAGAAAGGGATTCCATACTGGGATCTATGCTTCATGAAGGCAAAAGAACAGGTAGGTGCGGACATCTACATCGAAGATGCCCCAAAAAACATCGAAAACCTCCGGCAAAAAAAATTCTATACGATTTGTTTTGGCAACAGCACAAATAAGTTTGTCGATCCACCGCGTGCGGAAGACTGTGGACAGGTTTACGAGTTGGTACACAAGCGCGTTGCGGATCAAAAGGCTAAGTGATCGCATCCTACAGGGCCCTGAACAAAGGGTTGATATATGAAGTACTGGGAAATAATCGCTGACAATCTTGGCAAGACCGGTTGGAGTTGGGGCTGTGTTTCAGCAGTGACTCGCGAAGAGGCGAATAATCTTCGTAGCCGATGTGCACCGCGAAAAAGGCAGGCATGTCGTTGCAGGCCGATGAAAAGGACGACTGCGTTTATGGATCTTGAAGCGGCGACTCGCCCTCGCGGCGAATTGATTTGACACGTTGGCAAGATTTTCGCCAAACTCGGCGTTGTTAAGCGGATCTGAATCAGGCGGAGGACATTTCCCCGCCCCGGTTCGTCGCCTCGTCCAGACCTGCAAATTGCAGAATCAAGACGGCGGGGAACAGAAAGGATATATCTCATGCACCCACTGATTCAGCTAAAAAGAGCAACTCCAGTATTTCTCGTCGCGCTGGCGTGTTTTGCGCTTTCGTCTACAGCGCAGGCGGTCAATCCGGCGCCAGATGGCGGCTATCCCGGCAACAATACGGCCGAGGGTGAAAGTGCGCTCTTCAGCCTTACAACCGGCACTAACAATACGGCCGTTGGTTTTGTCGCGCTCTTTAGTAACACCACGGGCTCGACGAATACAGCGACCGGTAGTTTCGCGCTCGGTAGCAACACGACCGGCAGTGATAACACGGCCGATGGTTTTGGAGCCCTGCTTCGTAACACAACCGGCTTCGGGAACGCCGCCACTGGTTCGCGAGCACTTTTTGCAAACACAACCGGAGTCCATAACACGGCCGATGGTTTCATCGCTCTCTTGAGAAACACAACTGGACAACATAACACCGCCAATGGTGACGAGGCGCTCACTACCAATACAACGGGCAATCTCAATACAGCAGCTGGCGCTCATTCGCTGGAAAACAGCAGTATCGGCAGCAGCAACACCGCTTTAGGCTTCGGGGCGGGCAATAATGTCACTACGGCCAATAACGTTATCTGTATCGGTGCCGCTGTCGGAGGTGCGAACGTAAACAATAGCTGCTTTATCGGCAACATTTTTGGCCAAACCTCTGCCGGTGGAACTACCGTGCTTGTTGATTCAAGCGGCAAACTTGGCACCAGCACCTCTTCCCGACGTTTTAAAGACGAGATTAAGCCAATGGAGCAAATGAGCGAAGCGCTCTTCGCGCTTAAGCCGGTCACCTTTCGTTACAAGAAAGAAATCGATGCTGAGGGTATTCCCCAATTCGGCCTAGTCGCCGAGGATGTGGAAAAGGTGAACCGTGACCTGGTGGTACGTGACAAACAAGGAAAACCGTACAGCGTTCGCTACGAAGCGGTGAACGCGATGTTGCTCAATGAGTTCTTGAAAGAGCACCGCAAGGTCGAGCAGCAGCGTAAAGATTTCGAGGCGGCTATCACGCGCCAGCAAAAGCAAATTGAAGCGCTTAGCGCGAGTCTACAGAAAGTGAGCGCCCAGCTTGAAGTGAGCAAAACTGCGCCGCAAACGGTTCTGAATAATCAGTAAGGCAGCATCGCGGCGACGGAAAACGTTCGTTGTGCAAGCCGATGAAAAGTTGACAGCGTTTTCTGGAATTCGAATCGGCGACTCGCGGTGAAAGCCATCTGTAAAAATGACTAGTCATCATTTGCGCTACTATCGTAAACGATCTCACCTACTGAATGAAGCGCATGCCAAGCAGGAGTGAAACAAAATGAGCCGACCATATCTTTATCACTACGCGACCGTTCTCCCAAGGAGCCACGCCGACACACAAACTGACACACGAATCGCGCTTCAAAAAAGGGGCTTTGAAGGGGCCTATCAAAATGCGGACCTCTGGGAGCACTTCGCGTTCAACGCCGAAACACTAGTTGTCGTCACAAACGTGCCGTTGTCCCCAAGTCAGACTTACGTACATGTAATCGCCACTTCCGAGACGGACGGGCTCGCTGCTTACTGGTCCGCCCAAATGCTGGACGAGATCAGTTCAAGAGGAGCTGACATGGACCATGTTTGACCTGATGCGAAAAAGCGAGACTCAGAAGAAGCAGCGAAGTGAACACAATCACTGCGACCCCAATACAAGCGGCCGCTTTCATCTAACGAGAAAGAGATAAGCCACGGCAGGGTGTCGTGGCAAATACACTGAACTTGCAATGCAATGGACCGTTGGCTTCATCGATGAAAGCTACGGGCGCGGTGCTGGAGTAGGGCGAGAGCGCGGAGTCGGTGTCACTCTGGGCGTGGAAGTCGGTGTCGATGTGGGCGCGGGTGTAGGTGTGACCGTTGGAGTTGATGTTGGACTTCCGCAGCCTTGTAGGGTGTAAGTGCGCGAAACGTTCTGCGGAGGGAGGAGACTGCAGAAGTCTTGCGTAACAAGTCCGGTGGTTCCTTGCACTCCCGACACATAGTTCTCAGTAGCGCCCGTTATGTTGAGCGCGCCGAGAATCACCTCGAACTTCTGGTTTGGATGGTTCTCATATAAACGCACCTCAAAATTCTGTGCCGAGTTAACGGCGAAAGAAAGTACAGCATGCCACTCGATGTTGAAGATGCGGTTGGGTGGCGTGCCCGAAACGGAGGTAAAAACGCCACAACCGTTTGCCCAAGTCGAGCATGCCAAACCCGCGTCAGTGCGCATATTCTGCCAAAGAGGGAAAATGGTGTAGTCAAACGGGCACTCAATTGTGGGGGCTGGAAGACACTGAGGGCTGTAGCCGCTTGGGTCGTTCACGCACACGAACTCCAGCCGTCCATTGGAACTGATGTTCGCGCTGCTAAAAGTCTGACCATACAGCTGAAAGTTGAATGGCAACGCGAT
>DASXMV010000142.1:0-14216 GCA_036495465.1 Candidatus Udaeobacter sp.
GGGTCTTCGGATCCAACAATTGGTAACCCACTATCCAGACAACAAGGAGACCGATAGCGACCAGGGTAAGCGAGTGACGGGAAAGAAAGCTGCGTTTACGCCGGCGGGACATGAGTCACTAACTCATCGTAATGAGCCAGAAAATCGGCGGGATCGCGATAGATGGCGATTGCACCCGCTTCGCGCAACACTTGTTCCTGCGTTCCTCCGCAAAGAAATGCAATGGTCTCTATCCCGGTTTTCCCGGCGGCTTCAATGTCGAATTTTGTGTCGCCAACTGTCATCGCGCTATCAGGTGAAACGTCGCCCAGCTTTTTCAGTGCGATGGCAAAGATGTCAGGCGCCGGTTTGGAACTGTCAGCATCGTCGCCCGAAACGTATTCATCAATGAGACTCTCGACCTCAAGAAGATCGATATAATGTTTTGTGTCAGCCTTTTTGCCTGAACTCGCGAGCACGATGCGTTTGTTGTCCTCTCGGATCCGCTGAAAAAGTTCACGCACCTTCGGAAAGGGCCGGATCTTGGAGAGATACTCGTTTCTAAACAGTTCGGACCGGTATTCATCCAGTTCCTTGCCGAAACGCTCGATCTCGTTCGGCGTGAGAAATTCGGGAAGATATTGATCGGAGCCTTTGCCGATTTGGGCGCGTAACTTTTCCCGAGGAAATTGTTTGCCGAACCGGCGAAATGCGCGGTCCCAGGAATCGACATGCTGTTCATTGGAATCGACGAGTGTCCCGTCGATGTCGAAGATGAAAGCGCGCACGGAAGATAACGCCATGTTCTCGAATGAATCGGCTTCCGACGCTGAAATGCGCCGGAATTGTTCATTTATATCTTGCCACTTCCGGTTCATCAGCCATCGCAGTTTCACCCGCTATTGTCCTAGCGCTGATCGCTCTGTAGCCGGGGTCGTCGACCCCGGCTGAGAAGTGTGCGCAGGGCAGAATGTCGCTCGTTCCGATTGCTCCATTGCGAATTGCGGACATCGCAGTAAAACAAAATCAATGAAGGCGATTCGAGTTCGTGAGTTTGGTGGTCCGGAGGTTCTGCGGCTCGAAGAAGTGCCAACGCCGCAGGCCGGCACCGATCAGGTGCTCGTGCGAATGCATGCGATCGGAATCAACCCGGTGGAGACGTATATTCGCGCCGGAACTTATGCGCGATTGCCTGCGTTACCATACACGCCAGGTAACGACGGCGCTGGCGTCATCGAGCAAGTTGGCGATTCCGTCACGGATTTTAAATCGGGCGATCGCGTCTACACCGCAGGATCAGTGACCGGAGCATATGCTGAGTTTGCATTGTGCAGGAGCGATCAAGTGCATTGCTTACCGCAAAATGTTCCTTTTGATCAGGGCGCCGCAGTGGGCACACCGTACGCGACGGCGTATCGCGGGATGTTGCAGCGCGCGGAAGCCAGGCCCGGGGAATCGGTTTTGGTGCACGGCGCCAGCGGCGGGGTTGGGCTCGCGGCAGTGCAACTTGCGCGCGCTCGCGGCTTGCGCGTGTTCGGCACGGTCGGGAGTGACGAAGGACGCAAGCTGGCACTCGAACAGGGCGCGCACGAAGTCTTCGATCATCGTGCACCCGAGCATTTCGATGATGTGATGAAGGCAACCGGCGGGCGCGGTGTTGATGTGATCGTGGAATTGCTCGCTAATGTGAATCTCGGGAAAGATCTGAAGATTCTTGCGAAAGGCGGTCGTGTCGCGATCATCGGTAGCCGCGGCCGGGTCGAGATCGATCCGCGCGATACGATGCAGCGGGACGTCGATCTTCGGGGAATGGCGTTGCCGAACACGCCACCCGCAGAGATGGCGAGCATTCATGCCGCGCTTGTGGCCGGTTTGGAAAACGGGACTCTGCGTCCTGTGATCGGGAAAGAATTTCCACTGTCTGAAGCCGCGCAGGCGCATCGTGCAGTGATGGCACAGGGAGCGGTAGGGAAAATCGTGCTCGTTGTAGGAAAGTAAGAAGCGGCGGTCGGCGCACCGCCTTTGGCGGCCTAACTTACGTCTAATCGAGTGGTTAGTTTTTCTCAAGAACAGTGAGGCCGGGAAGCGGTGGCGAGCGAGTTTCAAAGTGGCACGCCCGGCGTTACTGTAAGTCTCATTTGGACAGGATTTGCCCATGGAAATTCATCAGTTGCGTTACTTCGTTGCGGTTGCGGATGAAGGAAGTTTTTCGCGCGCCGCCTCAAAGGTGCGGGTCTCTCAGCCTTCGCTCAGTCAACAGATTCGAAAGCTTGAAGGGGAGGTGGGCCAACCGTTGTTCGACCGTCTGCCGCGTTCGGTTGTTCTGACCGAGGCCGGCCGTTGTTTCATTGATTACGCGCGGCAAATTCTGGCTTCGATCGGCGACGCCCGGCGTTGCGTGGACGATCTGAAGGGCGAAGTAGCAGGTAAAGTGGCGGTGGGCGCAATTCCCACAATTGCACCCTATCTCCTTCCCGAATTAGTGGTGACGTTCCAGAAACATTATCCAGACGTAGTACTGGAGATCGTTGAAGACGTCACCGACGGCATTACTCGACGAGTTGAAGCCGGCGAATTGGACGTCGCATTAGTGTCCACTTGCCGATCGAGTCCGACCTTGCAACGGGAATCGCTGGGAAGCGAACCGCTCCTCCTGCTCGTGCCGGAACGGCATCCATTGGCAAAAAAAACTCTGATAGAATTTGAGGACCTGAAATCGCAGAGATTTTTATTGCTTCACGAAATGCATTGCCTGTCGCAACAGGTCAATCAGCTTCTTGAATCCCGCCGGTTCCGGCCGGAGGTGGCGCTAGCCGGCAGTCAGCTTAGCACGATCGCGAACATGGTTGCGGCTTCGATCGGTATCTCAATCGTGCCGCAAATGATGGTGAAACATCACCCGACACCCGGATGCGTTAGCCTGCCGTTCGCTCCGCCTGTCCCGGAACGTGAGTTCAATCTTCTGCGCAATCCGCTTCGATTTCAGAGCAAAGCAGCCGCAGCATTCCGTCAGGAAGCTGCAGCTGCTTTGTCTGCAAACCATTTGTCAATTAGTCCTGTCTCGAAAGAATGAAGTTTTTACCTCATTCTTTCCAACGCCGTTGCTACGAGCGATAGCATCGGCCATACGGCGAGAATCAGGATTAGTCCAAACCCGGCCAGCTCCGGCAAATAATGCGGATGCGACCTGTGTACGTATCGTGTCTCAAGGAATCGCGCAATGCGCTGTCCCAAAGGCATTCTAGTTTCCATTTTGTCTCCTCTTTCTTTGTTTGTGTTGATGAAATTCACGGGCTCGGGTTCGCGGCGTTGGCCTCAATTTAGCGGGACCAGGAACGTCAAAGTCCTTAACGGCGCGTTGCTTATGACCCAGAACGTGGCCGAGCGAGTCAGCCGATTACGCTCCAGGAACGGTCGTTTCCCCTGGTTGTGACTGTCCCCAAACCTGAGCCGTTCATACATTCAACTGGCCACAGTCCGGTGGCGGGTTGAAATACTTTATGCGTCTAGTCGCAATAGGATTTGCCTATGCAGGCGGGCTGAATCGCGAATTAGGGAGAAGTATCGAGCATTGTGCCGCGGCAAATCGGGCTGCTACAGTGACAAGCGTACTTTTGTTTTTGCTCTTCGGTGATTGGTTCGTCGATTTCCAGCGCGTAATCGTAGAACAGTTCCTCGCCCGGCTGGATGTCGCGCATTGCGTCGATGAATATGCGATCGTCTTCCTCGGCGGCTTCGCAGTTGGGGTCGCAGGAATGGTTGATCCAGCGCGCGTCGTTCCCCCCAATCAGCGGATTAATTACCTGGCCGTTATCCAGGCCAAAATTAAATGTATGTGGGTCGTCCTCGACGTTGGGAGCGGCTTCCCATGTGGTGCGCTCGCCCGTGTATTCGATAATGCGCGTGCCTTTAGGAATGAACTCCATGGCGTAAACGCCCCGACCGTGCACACCGGACTTGCCTACCTGGATTTGGACCGCTCGCTTTCGAGTTTTCTTTTTTTTCGGCACGGAGGAAGTGAGAGAGTGGAGAGAAACAATTAAGAATTAGTTAAGAGAATGGCGAGAGGAAAAAGTGGGAAGTCCGAACTAACAATTGGGAAACGCAATTTTGATGGTGAATATTGAAAGAATGAAACCGGAAGAGCGCGCGAGACTTGAATCGATCGATACAGTTTTGCAATCGGAGGCTGTTCGCTCTCGAATTCGTCCTGTTGTCGGACGCGTCCGGGCGGAGCTGGCTCGAAAAAAAGAAGCGGTAATGACGTGGGAACCGATCCCGTTAACCGTTTTCGGCGGTGCGCTACCGTGCGAGATCCAATCGGCGTGGGTGTTTGTTTTGCGAGCAGGCGCAGATACGGGGGCTGAGCGCCATCCGAATAGTCATCAGCGCATGATGTCGTTTGAGGGAAGCGGCGACATGAAAACTGGACAACAGGAACAATGGCAATCGAATGTGTTGATCAGCGACGATCAGGCGCCGCTGGAAAAACGCTGGATTTCAATTCCGCAGAACGTCTGGCATCGTCCCGTCGTTGGCGGCGACGATTGGGTGGTGGTTTCGTTTCACACTGTCCCGGCCGCGGAACTAATTGAAGAGAAGCCGGATGACAGCGGCACAGACGGAACAAAGCAGATGAAGTATTTGGAACGGAGGTAAAAAGGACAGTGAATTACGGCATGAAACAATTTTTGGTTGTGGCGCTAGCGCTTATCGCTGCAGCGAGCCCGGTGAAAGCATGTCTCGGGGACGACTCGGACAGGGTTGACGACTTATATCGGAATCTCATGAAGCGACGTTTGCGTGATGACGGAACCGTCAGCGTTCTCTACGGCCAGGACCAATATCTTTATCGTGTAATTTTCGCCAACGACCGGTCTATCTCGGAAAGCTATTCGCATACGAATGGTAAGGATCTATCTGAAAAAGAGATTGCAAAATTTCTGAGAGCAAACGCCGCCGGTGGGGCGTGGATTGCTGCCAATACGGCGAAGGAACGGCGCTTCAAAAGAAGTGACGGCAGGGCAGTGGCAGCATACGGAATCGCCGAGGGACGGCCGTCTCTGACTGTGCGGGAGCTTCGCCCGCCTCCTGATCAATAATCGGTGCGTGTTCAGCGCGCGCGAAAAAGAATCGCTTTCGAATTGAGCACCGTGTTAGCCTCGCGGGCTTAACCACAACACGTCTATGTTACATATCATTTGGTATATTATTGTCGGCTTCATCGTCGGGTTAATCGCACGCGGCGTCATGCCGGGTGTCCAGCATCTCGGTTTGATCATGACGACTGTGCTGGGCATCGTTGGTTCCATTGTCGGTGGACTGATCGCTCGCCTGTTTTCCAAACCGGAACCAGGCGCCCCGTTTCATGCGGCCGGATTCATTCTGTCGATCATCGGCGCCATCATTGTGCTCTTTATTTGGGGAAAATTGGCGCCGGGCTAACAAACGCGAGCGCCAGCGATTTTGTGTTGCCGGCCTTTAAGGTGGCGATTTTTGCACCTTAAAAGCTACGACTCATCGTACGTTCAAATAATCGCGCGGTGCTTTGGCATTACCAGTCCGGCGACGATTCCCACGCAAAGAAATCCGATCACCGTGATCAGCATGTAGCTGGCAACGTAAACACCGGGAAAGCCATACCAGTTCCAATACGAAACGTTTGTTGCGATCGCCGCCAAAATTCCAATAACAGAAACGAACCCAACCCGGGCGGCGAAACTCACGATGCTCGTCTGGGCGAGAAGGAAAACAGCAAGAATCGCTTCCACTAGTTCAGTGGCGAATTCGACTCCCATCAATTTGCCAATGTTAAATGGCCGGGTGGGATGATACATCAAAACCCCGGATGGACTGCTGGCCGCTTTCGCTGCCACTTGTTTCATCGCTTCACTCCGTTCCTGGCGCGTTGCGTTTTTGCCTACGCCCATCCCTGGAAAAATATAAAGACCTCTCTGGTCGCCAATGTTGCTTTTCATTGCGTCGAGCACGGCTGATTCATTCGGAATTTCGCGGATCCCAGCTTCCCCCAGTGGTAACGCCAGATGTGCGATTGTGGTCCAGATGAACATTGCGATTCCGCTGAGAATTCCAGCGAGGAGAATTTTCATAAGCCAAAGAATGAATGGTGGATGAAAAATTTAGAAGGAAAAACGCGCTTAAAGGTCGCCGGCGATTGCCAGAACGTTCGTGAGAATGTCACCATTTGCGGACATCCCATTAACGGTGGGGGTTTGACTCGACTGCCGTCTCTCGTAAGGTTAGCCGCTTCTGTCGCTCGGCAGAAAGGTTTCCCCAATGGATAAAATTCGTAATATCGCCATCATTGCCCACGTCGATCACGGTAAGACGACGCTGGTCGATCAATTGTTGCGCCAATCGGGCACGTTTCGAGCAACTCAAAAGGTTGAAGAGCGAGTCATGGATTCCATGGATTTGGAACGGGAGAAGGGGATCACGATTCGCGCTAAGAATGCAGCTTTTCAGTGGAACGGCTATCGGATCAACGTTGTGGACACACCCGGTCACGCCGATTTCGGCGGGGAAGTCGAGCGCATCATGAAAATGGTGGACGGTGTGCTGCTGGTGGTCGACGCACATGACGGCCCGCAGGCGCAAACACGTTTCGTTTTGCGAAAAGCGTTGGAGAATCAACTCAAGCCGGTGGTGGTCATCAACAAGATCGACAGAGAGAACGCGCAGCCCGATCGGGCAGTAAACGCGGTTTTCGATCTTTTCGTGGAACTGAAAGCAACTGACGAGCAACTCGATTTCCCCATCATTTATGCCAGCGCAAAGAACGGGTTCGCCACGCGAGAACTTTCAGAGAAAAACGCCGACATGTCGCCGCTGTTCCAGGCAATCGTCCAACATGTGCCACCGCCGAAAATCTCATCCCAGCCGTTTTTTCAAATGCTGGTGTCGAACCTCGACTACAGCGATTATCTCGGGCGAATTGCTATTGGCCGCATTGTCAGTGGCTGCGTATCGGTCGGCGATTCCGTCATCTGCATTCATGGTGACGGCCGCCGGGAGCGCAGTGTGGTGACTGCCTTGTTTACACACGAAGGCCTCGATCAGGTCCAAATTAAACGCGCGGTCGCGGGCGACATCATTGGTCTCGCCGGGTTCGAAGAGGTCTATATCGGCGAAACGCTTGCCGATGACGAAAAACGCGAGCCGCTTCAGTTCGTAGACATCGATCCGCCTACGATCCGCATGCGGATTTTGGTCAACGATTCACCGTTTGCCGGACGCGAAGGAAAATTCGTTACCGCACGGCATCTACGCGAGCGGTTGATTCGTGAGACGCGAGGCAATGTTTCGGTCCAGGTTAACGACACGGAAACCGCAGGCACATTTGAAATCAATGCGCGCGGTGAAATGCAGGTCGCGATCCTGGTCGAGCAAATGCGACGAGAAGGCTACGAACTCATGGTCTCACGTCCCGAGGTGATCTTTCGCCGTACCGAGAATGGCAATTTGCTTGAGCCGCTCGAAAATCTTTATGTCGATTTCCCTGGTGAAAACCTCGGCGATGTCTTGCAACTTGTGGCTAATCGCAAAGGTGAAGTGGTCACCGTCGATCACCATGAGACACGCGTCTCGCTCGAGGCAATCATTCCCACACGCGGCCTGATTGGTTTTGAAACAGATTTCGTCAACCTGACGCGTGGTGAAGGATTGATGAGTCATCTGTTTCGTGAATATGCGCCGTTCAAAGGCGAACTTACCGGACGTGATCGCGGTGTGATGGTGTCGATGGAGGACGGAGTAAGCACGGCTTACGCTCTTAATAACATTCAGACGCGCGGCCGACTTTTCATCGGACCGCAGGAACAAATTTACGAAGGGATGATCGTCGGCGAGAACGCCAGGCCGGAAGACTTACCGGTCAACCCATGTAAAGCGAAGCACCTGACAAACATGCGTTCACAAGGCGAAGGCAAAGGGATTCAGCTCGAAGCGCCGCTTCGCATGAGCCTCGAAAGCGCAATTGAGTACATCGACGTCGACGAGTATGTGGAAGTCACGCCAAAATCGCTTCGGCTGCGCAAACAGATCCTCGACGCGACCGCTCGGAAGCGCGCTGCGGTCATAGCAGCTTAATTCGTCGGAACAGGCGAAGTTTTCGTCTCTGCGTTTATTCGCAGCGAGGACTGATTGCATTCAGCCTCACTAGCTTCCGGTTGAGGTTCAGATGATCGGAGCGCCCGATTGTATTTACGAACATTACGAAAAGGTAATGTAAAAGTCATTGACACTGTGGCGCTTACTTTGGCAATCTCGCATTCGCCGTTGCCCCTCTCTCCACTCCTGGCACTCGGCAAAACTTCAACTGGTAGATCTCCGCATTACAACACATGAAAAGTCCACATTCGTTTATACGCAATCGTCTCCAATCGCACCTGCGCTTCGCATTTGCGATCGTGTTCATGTCCGCAGCGGCCGCCATGGCGTTCGTTGCGATGAAACCGTCGGGCCCGTTATGGGCGAAATCAGACAGCAAGGACGCCTTCAATAAGTCCAGTCAAAATCGCATTGCATTGTTTCGAAACAAATTAGCCATACCTGGTCCCGAACGAGAGGCGGGACCAATGGCGGCAGCCGAAGAGGATTATGCGAATCGGGCCGGCCCAGCCCCGTATGTGCCGTTTGAATTGACGCGAAAAGCACACCAGGCTTGGAGTAATGTCAGGACAAGGTTCGCGAGTAGAGTAGCGGCCGCCCGGGTCCCGGGTAACCTCCAGCGCCCCGCACCGCCGCCACCGCAGTGGACGCTCGTCGGTCCGACTTCCGCAAACGATCCAAACGTGTTGACCTTCAGCGGAGCTTCTTACACGACTTCGGGTCGAATCACTGCCTTTGCTCTCGCGCCGAATTGCGGTGAGGGCCATTGCACCCTTTACCTGGCGGCAGCTGGTGGAGGGGTTTGGAGAACGGACAAAGCGCTACACACGAATCCCTCACAGGACTGGGAATTCATCTCAGGTAGTTTCGCAACGAACGCGATCGGCACATTGACTATCGATCCGACCGATCCGTCCGGGAACACGATTTACGCTGGAACCGGTGAACCTAATGCGTCGGCCGATTCGGAGGCGGGCTTTGGAATTTATAAATCAACAAACGGCGGCAACACATGGACGCATCTTGCAGCGCAGACTAATGTTCCGCAGGGAGCGGGCGTAGACTGCACGGCGGTGCTCGGCACTGGCGGCTTCCAGAATGCGCCTGCATATACCGGTCCTGCTTTTGATGGACGAGCCATCTCATCGATCGTTATTGACCCAAACAATCCGAATACCATGTACGTTGGCTCGACGCGTGCTGTGCGTGGAGTCAGCTCTGTCTCAAGTGGTGGCGCCGTAAGTCTTGCCCCGGGTCTGCCGCCTTTCGGATTGTGGAAATCCACTGACGGCGGCGCGACTTTCACGTTACTGAACTACCAGGATGTTTGCTTGAACATACTTCCGGGCAACGCAGGAGTTGTGCAGGCGAGCTTTGGTTCAACACGTGGGGTGCACGCGGCGTCGCTTGACCCCAGTAATTCAAATGTTGTTTACGCAGCGCCGTTCCCCCAAAACAACGCACTCCCACTCAATACCAAGGGTGGCGTGTGGCGGTCGACCGATAACGGCACCGGTTGGACACAGATCAAGAGTGCGCTGAATGCTACACAAAATACCGATCGAGCCTCATTCGCTGTTACTCCGATCACGGGTGGATTTACACGAATGTACGTCGGTGTGGGAAACTCCAGCGCCGCAGGCGCGAATCAGGCTCGCTTATTCCGGAGCGATGACGCTGTACATGCTACCGACGCGAGTTTCACCGACCTGACGGGACTGCAGCAAGCTTCCTCCGCGCCGAATCAGACGCTGGGCTATTGTGGTGACCCCGCGGCCGGCGCGCAATGCTGGTACGACAATGTAGTGTATACACCGCCCGGAAACCCGGATGTCGTTTATCTGGGTGGTTCATTTAACTACAGCCAGTACGGCTTCAGAAACAACGGTCGCGCATTTATCCGATCATCGGATGCGGGCGTGACATTTACTGACATGACCTGGGACGCCACGACCAAGCCCACACCACCCGGAAGCTGTTGCCAGCCAAATCCAATCGCACCGAACGGAATGCATCCGGATAGCCACGCAGTTATTGAAGTGCCCGGCAGCAATGTCGCTTTCTTCGGCGGTGATGGGGGAATTGTGCGTTCAAGCGGCAGTTTCGCGAACATCTCGTCGCAATGTACCGCTCGCGGGTTGACCGGCACCAATCTTGCGACCTGTGTGCAGATGCTGTCGGCAGTTCCGACGCAACTCTATACAACTTACAACGACGGACTCTCAACGCTGCAGTTTCAAAGTGTATCGATTAACCCATTAAACGTGAACAACCTGATGGGCGGCACGCAAGACAACGGCACGTTCGAAAAACCAGGCAATTCAACGACCAACTGGCCGCAGGTAATCTACGGTGACGGTGGTCAGTCTGGCTTCAATCTCGGCAACGCCGCGTTTCGGTTTAACTCGTTTACTTCGAACTTCCATGATGTGAACTTCCGGAATGGCGATCCAACGAAATGGGTTATCGCGAGTGGCCCAATTGTTGCCAGTGGCGAGGGCGCGCAGTTTTATGCTCCGATTATCGCCGACCCTGTGAGTGGGGGAACGATCTTCCAAGGATCGTTGAGTGTCTGGCGCACCCAGGATTGGGCTGGCAACCAGGCATTCCTCGAAGCCAACTGCCCTGAGTTTACAACATCAGGTGCAAACCCGGCTTGTGGTGACTTCGTGGCGATCGGACCGGCCGGTGCGACGAATTTGACCGCGAGCGCGGCAGATTATCGAGGTACCACTCTTGCCGGCGGAAATGTCGCTGCGGTTGCGCGCGGGACGTCCGATTCGTCGACCTTGTGGGCGGCGACAACGACAGGACGCGTCTTCATCTCGACGAATGCCAACACAACGAACACCAGCGTCACCTTTACGCGGCTTGATTCGCTGGCTGCAAACAGTCCGCCCCGGTTCGTGAGCACCATCTTTGTCGATCCGGCGAATGCGAATCACGCCTGGATTTCATATTCGAGCTACAGTTCTCTGACGCCGACAACTCCTGGTCACATTTTCTCTGTGACCTACGACCCAAATACAGGCACAGCCACATGGACCAATCTGGATGGATCGGGAGGGACCGCCTTCCCGGACTTTCCCGCGACGAGTGTCGCATTTGATTCCGTTACCGGCGACCTGTATGCGTCCAACGACTTTGGCGTCCTCAAGCGGCAGCATGGCACGACTGACTGGGAGGTGGCAGCGCCCGGTCTTCCGATGGTTGAGGTCAACGGTGTCGTGATAGCGACAAGTGCTCGCAAGTTGTATGCGGCTACACACGGTCGTAGCGCCTGGGTGCTAAACTTGCCTTAAAGCTGGTTTAAGTTCGGTTCGTAACGTGGGCGGGATGGTGAAAGCCATCCCGCCTTTTTTCTTCCAACGATTAATCGCGGCGTGATTGACAAGCGGCTTGTGGTGCGATTAAATATCGATCGCTAGTTTCCTTCCCCGCCAGCCACTCTCTCGGCGGGGCATTGTTCGGAAATTCGCACGTTCAATCAGCAGTAGCATAATAAATCCCCACCCATGTCGGGACATAGTAAGTGGTCGAAGGTTAAGCGTTTCAAAGGCGCAATTGACGCGAAACGCGGCAAGGTCTTCAGCAAATTAAGCAAGGAGATTACCATCGCTGCGAAGCGCGGCGGCGGCGATCCGAACGCCAACCCGCGCCTACGCAGCGCGATTCAAGCTGCCCGCGCGCAGAGTATGCCAAACGATAACATCGATCGCGCGATCAAACGCGGCACCGGCGAGGGCAAGGATGGACAGCAATTCGACGAGATTGTGTACGAAGGTTACGGGCCAGGCGGCGTCGCGATTATTGTTGAAACGGCAACAGATAATAAAAACCGTACGGGCGCGGAGATTCGAAGCATTTTCAGCCAGCACAATGGCAACCTCGCCTCGACTGGGAGCGTTTCATACATGTTTCACAGGAAAGGCCAAATTACGGTTCCGCGATCGAGTATCGATGAAGATCGGTTATTGGAAGTGGCCCTTGAGGCTGGCGCAGAGGAGTTGACAACCGACGATGATCAGTATCTTATTACTACTTCCCATGATCAGCTATACGCGGTAGCTGAGGCTCTGAAGAGCGCGGGCGTAATCACCGATGGGCAAAAGTTTACATTCATTCCCGATACGACTGTTGCGGTACCAGACGAAGGCGCGGTGCGTCAGGTTCTCCGCTTGTGTGATGCACTTGAGGACGACGACGACGTGCAAAACGTCTATTCAAATCTAGAAATTCCCGACGAATTGCTGGCCAGATTGCCGGCCTGAAAAACTATCGCTTGGAGGAGACGTGTTAAGCGTTGCCGCGCCCCGAGATTTTAACTTATGAACGAAGAAGACCAAAACAAACCTGTACCGACTGAGTCTGCGTTGCCGGAGCAACGGCATCATCGCCCACGTCGCCGTTTCCCGCGAAAACGTTACCGAGGGGGCGATCGGTTCAGACGCGATAATTCCGAAGAGTCGCCAAATTCTTCGTCAGTTAATGCGGATTCTGCCGGTGCGGTTACCGACGTGGAAACTCTCGAAGGGCCAGCCCCAGTGGCGCGCGAAGGTGCGGAGGCTGCCACCGAAGGGGGCGAGCAGGTCCAGGCTGAACCGGAATTTGGCGAAGGTATCATCGAGATCTCGGGCAAAGGCTTTGGGTTTTTGCGAGATGCTAAGCGCAACTTCGTGCAAACGCCTCAGGACATCTTTGTGACACCCGAAATTGTTCGCCGTTTCGCCTTGCGCGATGGGATGTGGATTTACGGTGAAACCCGGCGGGGCAGCCGCGGTCCGCAATTGGTCAAGCTGCTGAAGATCAATGGCGAGGAACCAACAAAATATCAGGGACTCACGCCGTTCGAAGAGTTGACCACGATCAATCCGAACAAAAAGATCAAGCTCGAGACGGTGCCGGACCGTTACACCACGCGAATCATGGATTTAATGACGCCGCTTGGAATGGGACAACGCGGCTTGATCGTTGCGCCGCCACGCACAGGCAAGACAACCCTTTTGCATCACATCGCCGATGCAGTGGCAAAGAACCATCCGGAGGTGATCCTGATCATTCTGCTTGTCGATGAGCGTCCGGAGGAAGTGACGGATTTTCGTCGTTCGCATCCAACAGCAGAACTAATGGCGAGCTCGAACGATGCCGATATCAAAAGTCACACGCGCATTGCGCAATTGGCGATCGAGCGCGCCAAACGGCTGGTGGAAGCGGGAAAACATGTATTCATCCTGCTCGATTCCATCACACGTACCGCCCGGGCATTTAACAATGCGATGTCAGGCGGGGGCCGCACGATGAGCGGCGGTATCGACGCGCGTGCCATGGAAATTCCGCGGAAGATCTTTGCCGCCGCGCGTAATACCGAGGAAGCCGGTTCTCTCACGATTGTGGCTACGGCCCTGATCGAAACCGGCAGCCGCATGGACGAGTTGATCTTTCAGGAATTTAAAGGCACCGGAAACATGGAAATGGTGCTCGACCGAAAAATCAGCGACCAACGGATCTACCCGGCGGTGGATATTTTTCTCTCCGGTACACGACGTGAAGAGTTGCTGTTGCAGCCATGGGAGCTGGAGAAAATCAATCTCATTCGGCGCGGCCTGGCCGGACACAAACCGGAGGAAGCAATTCAGCGGCTGCTGATGTTTGTGAAGAAATTCCCAACTAACACTGAGATGCTCAAAGGCATCCCGGGTTAGTGTTCGGGAGCATTCCGTGACTTGATGTACCGCTCGTAGAGCGTGTGGATCGCATCTCGAGCATTCAGGTATTCCGGACGGAAAGCGTCGGGTTCCTGGTAGCCAAGACGTATCGCAAATTTTCGTTGTTCGCCTGGATCGCCCGGAAGCGTTGAAACGCCTTTGTTGTCATATCGACGCAGCACAAGCTCACAGCGGCGGAGAAGTGCGTAACAGCTTTTGAGCTTCGCAACGTCGGCTTTGTGCAGACTTCCGTGCTCGCATAACCGATCGACGGCGCACTCCCAGTTCGGTTCGCGAATGTTTGCGCGCATCTGCAGCGCTTGAACGAGAAACTCCGCTTCGATTATGCCGCCTTTTCCAGTCTTTAAATCGAGAAAATCCGATCCGCTTCCACGCTCCCGC
>DASXMV010000143.1:0-21111 GCA_036495465.1 Candidatus Udaeobacter sp.
AACGTTACAAACAAATTATCGAAGACATGCAGCTGCTTGCGCGCGCGACCTTGATTTTTGGGTTACACGTTCATGTCGGAGTGCCTGATCGCGAAAGCGCTATCCACGTGATGAATCAGGTGCGCTACTTTTTGCCGCATATTTACGCGCTATCGGTCAACTCACCGTTTTGGGTGGGCCACGATACCGGATTGAAAGGTTATCGCCTGAAAGTGTTCGAACGTTTTCCGCGAACCGGCATTCCCGACGCATTCGAGTCGCTTTCGGAGTACGAGGACTATTGCAAGCTGCTGGTTAAAACCGGCTGCGTGGACAACGCAAAAAAAATTTGGTGGGACATTCGCCTCCATCCGTTCTTCGATACGTTGGAGGTGCGCGTATGCGATGCTCAGACCCGAGTGGATGATACGCTGGCGATTGCGGCCTTGATTCAGGCAGTCATCGCCAAGCTTTTCAAATTGCTCTGGCAAAACACCACTTTCCGGATTTATCGGCGTCGTCTTTTGGACGAAAACCGGTGGCGCGCGGCGCGCTATGGCATTGACGGAAAACTGATCGACTTTGGCAAGGAAGCAGAAGTGGAAGAGCGCAGTCTGCTAAACGAGTTGCTCGAATTTGTGGCAAGTGAGGCAGACGAGCTCGGCACTCACCGCGAAATGGCGCATATCGAACGCATCATGCGCGAAGGCACCGGCGCGGATCGACAGCTGGCCACCTACGCTCGCACGAAGGATATGACGGCTGTAGTCGATCACATCGTGGCCGAAACGTACGAAGGCTTGAGCCTCGAGGCCGCACGTTCCAACTGATTTCGTTTTCGGGATTGAGATAACTTCTACAAGCGGAGGATCGATTCTTGTCTGAGCTCAATCTTCTTTGTCTTCGTGCCGTAACATCAAGAGTCACAACCAGTCAGCGGCATCGCTACGCCGAGAACGAAGATCACGAAGCCATCAAGTAATTGTCCCCTATTCAGAGCACCCAAAGCCTTCGCTGAACCGGTCTCAGCGACGAACCGTTCGGGAGGAGTGTCAGACGTTGCGCTGGCCTGATTTCAACCAATGTTACCGCTTCTTGCGCCGGTCCGATTTCTCTCCGCGCGCCGCCTGATGGTATTCACGACGAATTTCAGAGAGGTTCACAGTTGGTTTGGGGAATTGCATGTCCATGGCTTCCATCTGCCGCACAATGATCTGAGAAATAGCCAGATCGCGGAACCACTTATGATTCGAAGGAACGATAAACCAGGGCGCGTGCTCGGTGCTCGTCTTACTGAGCACATCCTCAAAAGCCTTCACGTAGTCATCCCAATACTCGCGTTCCTTGTAATCCGATTCGCTGATTTTCCACTGGCGAGTCGGGTCATCCAGTCGCTTCTTGAACCGGGCGAGCTGTTCCTCTTTTGAAATGTGCAGAAAGAACTTGAGAATTGTTGTGTCGTTTTCAGTGACGATCAGCCGTTCAAAATCGTTGATTTCATTATAACGTTTCGACCAGACCTTTTCAGGCACTAGCTGGCGGACCCTTGCTACCAGCACATCTTCGTAATGGGAGCGATTGAAAATCACGACTGAGCCCTTGGCAGGAACGGGCGGGTGTACCCGCCAGAGAAAGTCGTGCGTCAGCTCCTTTGGCGTAGGCTCCTTGAAGCTAACGGACAAGCAACCGGCAGGATTCATGCCGGTAAAAACGTGGCGGACCGTGCCGTCTTTGCCAGCCGCGTCGAGTCCCTGTAACACAATGAGAAGCGAATGCTTGTTTTCCGCATACATTAGATATTGCAGATCGTCCATTTTCTGCCGGTTCTCTTCAATTTCGGGCAAAGCCGATTTGCGTGACTTATGCTTGCCATGGTAGCCGGGATCGAAATGCTTTAGCCGGACCTTGGATCCTGGTTTCACGATAAGTTTTTTCCGGTAGTTGGGCATGTTACTCTCCTCTTCTTAACTTAACGAACCGTCTCTGGCCTAGGTGTCGTGGAAAGTCGAAGCGGCCGGAAAAGCGATCTCTTCCACGAATGGGCTGGGTCCAGAATTCCATAAGCCCCTCTTTTTACGACGGCCCGCATAATCCCAAATGATTTTGTAAGCCCAAACAAAACCAATGATTGTCCAGGGAAGAGCCGACACCAGCCAGCCCTGGCGACACATGAACACCGCTGCGATCTGAGTCGCTATAATTGCAAAGAAAAGCTTGGGGTTTGGATAGGGTGACTTCCAGAAAGGCCCGCGGGTGCGAGTTACGAATAACGTCAGGTGACCACCAGCTACGAGTTGCAAGAACATTATCGTCTGCAGCTGTGGATGGTCCAGGCGGTGAAGCGTGTCGATTAAGTAAAGCAGACCAAAGCCTTGAATGACTCCCAATAATCCCAGAACCGACGAAATCAATAACACACGGTCCAGCTCCCATCTTACCGGTTGAGGAGGCACACTAGCATTATCGAAAGCGATAGTCATAATCGGTACGGTGTCCAAAAGAGCCAGCGCGATAAGCATGATCGCTGTCAGCGGGAAGAAATGATAGTAGACCGACGCCAGCACTACGAACACCATGATGGCGATAGTCATGGCGATGCGATACAAAACGTAACTCGTCATCCGCTCGAATATCCGTCTGGCCTCCGCGATTCCTTCGATAATAACTGAGGGCCCCGGAGCTGTCAGAATCACCGCTGCTGCTGCTCGAGCTGCTTCAGTTGCTCCGGAAACGGCAATACCTACATCTGCTTGTTTGAGAGCGGGCGCATCATTGACGCCGTCACCGGTCAATGCCCACGATGTGGCCGGCTACATCGCTTTGTAATCTACGCTAATGGTCCGATAAACGAGGGAATCGTGCTGAGCTGAAAAATAAAAGAGTTCGAGCATCGTCGCGCCGACCATCCATTGGTAGCCAACTAACGTTTGGATCACGTCCGTATCGGTATCACGCGAACGCGACACCAGCTTACCTGTTCCATATTTTTCATCGAAGTATTTGCGAATCTCTCCCATCCGCTGGTTGTAACGTTCGATATTCCAGTTTTCGTATTCGTATTGCAGCTCCACTTCGACCAGTGCTCTCTGTTTGAAGACAAACACCGTGCGCTTTAATCCGGGGTGGACGAGTCCTTCCACTGTCCAGACATCACGGTTCTCCTTTTTCTGCCGGCCGGTGATTGTGGCTTTCGCGCGATGCAGAACATCTTCCACCCGGGCCATTGAGTCATTCCAACGAAACCCGAACGGCGGCAGGAGCTCATCTACGGGATATGCGTGCGCCGCAGAAAGAAGAATGATAACTACACTGATCAAAATTCGCCGCATCGCTTGTTTACAATTGAGAATTCAGCCCGGTTCCCGGTTCGTAATTCTTGGTGTGAGTCGGCCGCATTTCGACTGACATCCCAGTGCCACCCGGGAGGTGTGGAAATTGCGTGCAGGGCTCAACTCGGTCAAATCACACTTAAGTTTACACGGATACCGGCGTCAGGTCTTTACCCTGTTTTTCTGACGCCAGAAAGGCGCGGCGCAATCAACTGGAGGAACTTTTTGTTTTTTGTCCGACACGTCTGTTTCGCTTTTTCAGTCAAGTAAATTTTTGGTCGCAGCGAAAAATAAAATTCATTTTTAATTCATTTTTTTCTTGTCGGTTTTGAAAGTGGTTTCTAGTCTCAAGCCCGCTGGCGAGGACGAAACAACAACGCATGTGAATAAGTTGTGAACATTTCTGAGAAACTTTTAGCGCCGACAATGAACGTAACGAAGAACTCCCTGGAACAGCAACGGAATGCACAACGTCACTTAGAGGCGTTTACTGAATCACTGCCACGCTGGATGCTCTGTTTTCCCTCGTATTTCCCCACTTTCGCCAATTTTCTTCAGGGCATCTCTGGGAAGTTACGCCGGCGATCAGCGCCATCTCGCCCGGCGTTTGCCCGGCGATTTTCCGCTGTATCGACTAGTGTGGCGATTGCGTAACACTGTTAACAACTCTGCTATGGACAAAAAATGCGCACAGCTATGGCAGCAGTTGTCAGCCGCGCTCAAGCCGCAGATTAGCGCTGATAGCTTTAAGCGCTGGTTTTCAGCTGTGGAACTTGTCGAGGCGAAAGACAATGCGCTCACTCTTCGTGTTCCAAACAACATCTATCAGTTTTGGATCGAGAGTAATTACATGCCGGCATTGCAAACAGCCATCGTGACAACGTTCGGCAGTCCACGCCCCGTAAGGTTTTGCTCTCCGTCCGGACCCGGCCCGCAAATGGCCGCAGAGGATGGCCTGCCCCTGGAAAAGATTTTACCTGAACCGCCGGCTAACACAAAACCAGGCACAACAGTACCCGGACTGAATCCGCGGAATACATTCGAATCCTTTGTAGTGGGTCCAAACAATGAAATTGCGCATGCCGCCGCCCTCGCGGTGGCCCAAGCGCCTGCCCGCACGTACAATCCGCTTTTCATTTACGGAGGCGTCGGCCTTGGCAAAACGCATTTGATGCAAGCAATTGGCCAGTACGTCTGGGCGAAGAAGAAAAACGTAAAAGTCATCTACGTTTCCAGCGAGCTGTTTATCAATGAGTTCATTGACGCCATCCAACATAGTAATCTCGTCAAATTCCGGAAACGCTATCGGCAGGTCGATCTTCTCCTGATCGATGACATTCAATTTCTTGGAGGCAAAGAGCGTTCTCAGGAAGAATTCTTTCATACGTTCAATACGCTCTTCGATGGACATAAACAGATCGTTCTGTCCAGCGATCGGCCGGCTTCCGAGATCGCAAACCTAGAGCACCGGCTCGTTTCCCGTTTTGAATGGGGACTGACTGCTGAGCTTCAACCTCCGGATATCGAAACGCGTATGGCGATCTTGCGGAAGAAAGCTCGCGGCATGCAGATCACCTTGCGCGATGAAATTTTTCAATTTCTCGCCAGCCGAATTCGAACCAACGTTCGCCGGCTCGAAGGCGCCCTGATGAGGGTCGCGTCATTTGCCTCTCTCAGCGGCAAAGAACTTACCCAGGAAGTCGTAGAGCATTTGCTGAAGGACATTCTCCAGGAAGAAGGGCGCCATTCCATCACGATCGAGCAGATTCAGCGGCGCGTTGCCGAACATTTTGACGTCCGCGTGGCCGATATGACCAGCAAGCGGCGTCCGGCCAGTATCGCCTTTCCGCGCCAGGTGGCGATGTTCCTTGCGCGGGAGCTTACCAAGGCATCATTGAATGAAATCGGCGACGCATTTGGAGGCCGCGACCACGGCACGGTGCTGCACGCCTGCAAGCTGGTAAAGAGACGGATGTCTGAACAAGATAATCTTCGCCAGACAATATCCTTCATTGACAGTTCTCTTCAGCGTTGAGGTCTAGTGGGTACGTTTCCATTTTGCGATTCCGGCTACGGCAGCTACAAATTCGGTCGTTACGGCGCCACGAATACGCCATGACGGACCTGGCCACATCAGAGAGATTACGGTTGCCGATTAAACCTCAAAGCTTTACATCTTAAACCGTCATAATGAAATTTAGCGTTGCGAAGGAAAAATTGCTCGAAGGGCTACAGCAGGTACAAAACGTCGTCAGTACCCGCACCACACTCCCGATTCTTTCCAATGTTCTTCTGCAGGCCCACGGCGAAGGAATCCATCTGACCACAACCGATCTTGATGTCGGCGTCCGCGGCAGTTGCGAGGCGGACGTCGAGAAGGAAGGAGCGACTACTCTGCCCGCCCGTCGTCTTTTCAACATCGTCCGGGAACTTCCTTCGAGCGACATACAAATAGACGTTAACGGAAAGAATGCCGCTTCCATCCGCAGCGGCCAAAGCTTTTTCAAAATCCTCGGCCTCCCCGAGGAAGAGTTTCCGCCATTGCCGAAATTTGAAGGAGCGAAGGTTGTGACGATTCGGCAGAAAGATTTGCGCGATGGACTGCGCAAGACCTCATATGCAATATCGACAGACGAGACTCGCTATGTTCTCAACGGCGTTCTGTTCAGCTTTAAGGACAACAAGCTAACGCTCGTGGCAACGGATGGACGGCGGCTCGCCATGGTCGAAATCGAGCTTGAGTTCCCGCGCAGCCACGAAGCAGACCTCATCGTTCCGACGAAAGCGGTAACGGAGCTGCAACGCCTGCTTACTGACGACGGCGAAATCAAGGTCAGCGTGGGCAACGGCCAGATCGCATTTGATCTCGACAAGACGCTGCTCGTTTCGAAGTTGATCGAAGGCAATTATCCAAACTATCGCCAGGTCATTCCTTCCGAGGCAAAAGAGCGAATAAAACTCGAACGCGAAACCTTTTTGAATTCGCTCCGGCGCGTTTCCCTGCTTGCCAGCGATAAATCGCACTCGGTGAAATTGAATTTCGGCAAAAACAACATCGATATTACTGCCACAACACCGGAAGTGGGCGAAGCGAAGGAATCACTGGCCGTTGCTTACAAAGGTCGTGATTTTTCTATCGCTTTTAATCCTGAATTTCTGATGGCCCCTTTGCGCGCTCTGACCGAGGACGAAGTCTTTCTCGATCTCATCGATGAGATGAGTCCTGGTGTCTTGAAAATTCAGACGCCGTTTCTTTATGTGTTGATGCCGATGCGCATCAGCTCCTAAGGAATCTCGAAGTTTTGTAGCCACCGGCCTGTGGCCGGTCCCGCTAACGCTCTTCTTAAAGGCAAGGATAGCACACAGGCCACGGCTTTAGTGCCATGAGGCCGGAATCCTGTCTTACAACACCCGCCGTCGCGGCATCGCAGATTGAACCATCATCAGCTCCGTTACGTTCTCCGGAGTGAGTAAACCGACCAGGCGCTTCATCCGATCCAGCACCGGCACTGCCGGGCAATTGCACTCCTGCATGATTCGGAAAGCCTCTTCGAAACGCGTTCCCGTCGTGATCGTAGGAATATCACGACGCATCACATGGCCAACGCGAAGCGCGGGATCGTTTTTGCGCAACGCGCCAATCAGATCCTGACGCGTCAATAAACCGGCGACGTTGCCAGTGTCATCGACGACTGGAAAATCGTGCTGCGAAGTGGCGAGCAAGGCGTCTACTGCTTCCTCCAGGCTCGCATCCTCAGACAGGGTTCGAAACTCCCGCACCATTGCACTGGAAACCGGGAACCGTCGCGAAACATCCTTCATTTGCGCCAGGGCAGCTTCCTGCGATGCGCCGATATAGACGAACAAGGCGATGAAGAGCAAAAATGGGTTCCAAAGCAACCCGATGAAACCAAAGATGAAGGCAAAACCCTGACCCACGTTCGCAGCGACCTGTGTAGCGCGCGCATAGCTCATCCGCGTAGCCAGAAGCGCGCGCAGCACCCGGCCACCGTCCATCGGAAATGCCGGCAGCAAATTAAAAAGCACCAGCATGATGTTGATCGTCATAAGCTGCGCAATGAGACCGCCGCCTTCGACACTTGAAGGATTCAGCAACGCCTGGGATCCGCCTGCTAAAAACAAACCGGCAGCAATAACTACATTCACCAAGGGCCCAGCAACGGCGATGATTAATTCCTGCACTGGCTCTTCCGGCATTCGTTCCAGTCGCGCCACTCCACCAATCGGCAACAACGTGATATCGGGCGTATTGATCCCGAACGCCTTTGCAGCGAATGCGTGTCCAAATTCGTGCAATACCACGCAAAGAAAGAGAAGCAGAACAAAAATTACCCGGCTCGCCGCCGCCGCGGAACCGCCTTGCGTGTAGTAGCCGAAGGCGAGCCACGCGATGAGCAGTAAGAACGTAATGTGAATCCGCAACTGAATACCGGCGACGCGGAAGATTGGGAGGGACCAGCTCATTTAAATCAATCTGCTCTGCGATTACTTCGCGCGCCAGTCTTTAAGAGACGTCATGGACATCAAAATGGTACATGTGATCAGTGATTGATCGGCGATGGAAATTTTTGATATCGCAATCATTGGCGGTGGACCGGCCGGATCGAGTTGTGCGGCAGTTTGTGCGCTGGCTGGTTTGCACGCTCTTGTTCTCGAGCGGGAAAGATTTCCGCGCGAAAAAGTGTGTGGCGATTGTTTAAATCCGTCGTGCTGGCCCGTATTGGAGCGACTGGGGCTCGCGCAGCGCGTTCTGGATTTGCCGCATTCCAAGCTCACTGCAGTCGAGTTCATCGCCATCGACGGCCACAAAGTAATTGTCGAGCTTCCGGTCACGGGTGATTGCGAGATTTCGGTAAAACGCAGTCTGTTCGACGATCTTTTGCTAAGGCGCGCATGCGATCTCGGCGCGCATGTTCACCAGGAAACAATCGTGACATCGTTGGTCCACGAGCGCGATTGGAACATTGCGACTGCTGCGGGGGAAACGTTTCGCGCCCGGACATTAGTTGGCGCAGACGGACGTAACTCGACGGTGGCACGCTTACTGAATTTGCTGCCACGTCCGGTTCGAGAACGTGTCGCATTGCAGGCGCATGTCCCGCTTCCGAGAAATTTCGGCAACCGCGTCGTGTTGCAATTTCTTAGGGAAGGTTATTCCGGTCAGGCCCCGGTGAATGGAACCGAGCTCAATCTTTGCCTTGTGGGAAGGCCACCCACAATTTCCAGGCTGCGACAATGGGCGCAACGCCATTTCGAGATTCCCGCCGATCAACCGTGGCGGACAATCACACCGCTTACCCGAGCCCCCGTTCCCAGCACCCATGAAGATCTCCTTTTCGTCGGCGACACAGCCCGAGTGGTAGAGCCATTTACCGGCGAAGGAATCTATTACGCCATTCGCTCAGGAGAACTCGCGGCCGGAACCCTTGCGAAAATCATCAAAGGCGAAGAGCGCCAGCTGGCCCTCCGCGAATTCGTGCGCGCCTCTGCCGAAATGTATCAGGGAAGATTGTGGATTAATAGGATGGCCCGCGCGGCAGTCTTATCGCCTCGCATCGGTTCGCTCTTTGTCCATGCCGCGCGAATTGACCGCTCGATATTAAAGTTTCTGACCGGGAAAATTGTTTCACCGAGATTGCATTGATTGCCGGGCCGCCTTGACTGTATTCGACATCAGCATCGCGATTGTCATCGGCCCAACGCCGCCCGGAACCGGCGTAATCGCAGCTGCCTTTTTAGATACTTCATCAAATGCAACGTCGCCGACCAGGCGATAACCACGCTGACTTCCCGCGTCTTCCACACGATTAATACCGACATCAATCACGACGGCCCCTTCGCGCACGTGATCAGCTTTCACGAAGCCAGCGCGACCGATCGCCGCAATGATAATGTCAGCCGAGCGTGCAATCTCTGCGAGATCTCGACTACGCGAATGCACCACCGTGACCGTAGCGTTCGCATTTGCGTTCTTCTGCATGAGAAGCAGGGCCAATGGCTTCCCCACGATCATGCTGCGGCCAAGAACCACGACGTGCGCGCCGTTGATGTTAAGCTTGCTTTCTATCAAGAGACGCTGAACCCCCAGCGGTGTGCACGGGACAAACCCGGTAGGATCATCCAGTACGAGTTTTGCAACGTTTTCCGGATGGAATCCATCAACATCCTTGTGCGGATCAATTGCGCGCACGATCGCCGTTTCGTCGATATGTGCCGGCGGTGGTGATTGAACAAGGATGCCATGAATGCTCGAGTCGGCGTTCAATTTTTCGACACGGCTGAAAAGTTCTTCCTGAGTGGTCGACGCCGGCAATTCCAGCTTCAATGAGTGCAATCCAAGCTCGCGACACATCTTGTCCTTCGAGCGCACGTATGCGCGAGAGGCCGGATCTTCTCCTACGAGAACGACAGCAAGCCCCGGCGTCAGGCCGTTTGATTTTAATTCAGCAATTTCACGGCGAAGGTCGACATAAACTTTCTTCGCGATCGCGCGTCCATCGATGAGGTTGGGCATATGAGGCACGCAATCCTGCCTGCCATTATGGACTGCGCAAGCGAGCTTTTGTTGTAAGTCCGGATGCAGCGAAACCCGTCAGCGCATTTCAACCAGCGCCATCATTGCGTTCTGCAAAGCCAGGCGTTCCCTTTCAAATTCCTCCTGTGTCGTAGTCGCCCCGACGCGATGCGCCGGACCAAAAATCACACGCACTTTTGCAAACGGACGTGGCAAAATGAAGCCGTCCCAGCTGTTTACTCTCCAACAGCTGGAAAATTCTATGTTGGTGGGGACGACTGCTGCTCCGGCCTTTTGCGCGAGAAAAACAATCCCCGGTCCAAGCTCGTAAGCCGGCCCTCGTGGACCATCCGGCGTGATCAACACATCGCGCCCGGAGGCAAGCACGTGCTCAAGTTCCCGCAGCGCGCTAGCGCCAAGGCGAGAACTGGAACCGCGCACGACTTCAAATCCAAATCGCCGTGTCAAATCGGCGATTAAATCGCCGTCCCGACTAGCGCTGATGAGTCCCGCACCGGGCCGTTGCGGCAGAAACTTTTTCAAAGCGAATGAAATCAAAAGTAATCGGTTATGCCAGAGGCCGGCGATGTAATTGTCCTTCACAGGTTTGCCGACAACGTCCGCCCGGTCGTCGACTTCGTAGCGCAGCGTCCGCGCCCAAACCTGTAGCAGCAAAAATCCGAACGCGATCAACGCTCGCCCAAGCCAACCTTCGATCTTCAATTTTTGTCGCGTTTCACCGAGTCATCCTTCTCCGCCCAACGATAAGCGCGGGAGCTCGGGAGCCCAATTTGATCAAGTATACGCCAAACCACTGTGTCAACGACGTCGTTCACGGACCCAGGGCGGCTGTAGAACGAAGGAATCGCCGGCAGCACAACCGCCCCCGCCTCCAGCAGCGTCAGGACGTTCCGTGCGTGAATCAAACTCCACGGTGTTTCGCGTGGAACAAGGATTAATTTCCGGCGTTCTTTCAAAAAAACATCCGCCGCTCGCAATAGCGCGCTATCGCTCGAACCAGAAGCAATTCGTCCCAGCGTTGCCATTGAGCAAGGGACAATCACCATCGCATCGAAATGCGTTGAGCCGCTGACGAATGGCACGTTCATATCATTTTCAGCGTGCTGCGAGACATTCGACGGGATTTTGAAATCGTCGAGCTCTTGCTTCGCCACCTCACTCGCAGGTATGCTCATCACCAGATGAACTTCGTGCGCAGCACAATCAATCTGCGCAAGCAACCTTTGCAGATAGATGGCCCCGCTGGCTCCGGTCGCCGCAATCACCACTTTCATCGACAAAAAAATATCATTACACGGACAAATAATACGGCAGCATGTCGCGCCAGTAGTTCCAATCGTGACCGCGCCATTTACCGTCGTCGAGCCAATGCTCGATGCCTTTTGAATTTAGAATCTCGGATAAGCGATAGGATTCGTGACGCGTGTTGTCCCATTCACCCGTGCCGAGGATGATGCCCATGTGATTGTATTTCCATGGATCGGGCATGTGCTGGAGATACTCGTAGGGACTGTTGAAATAGATGTTATCATCACAATATCCGTCGAAAAACGAGCTGATATCAAATGAGCCGCTCAAACTGATGAGATGACTCACGGCATCCGGATGACGAAAAGCAATATTCGCAGCATGATAGGCACCCAGACTTGATCCGCTGACCGCCACACGATGGGAGTTGCATTCGCGGCGCGCGAGGTCGAACACATCGCGCACGATGACATTTTCATAGGCGTTATGTGTGCGCATTCGGTCGGCTGGATGAATCGATTTATCGTAAAAACTTTCCAGATCGATGGCGTCCGGACAATAAACTGTCAGCCTGCCCGCATCCACATAGCGGCTTACACAACCGACCAAGCCAAAATCTTTGTTTTGGTAATAACGGCCAAATGAGGTCGGGAAAAGAATCAACGGGAGACCGCCGCCATTTCCGAACACCAGCATTTCGAATTCGCGGCTCAACCACGGCGTGTACCATTTAATGTAACGCTCATTCATTGGAAGCAGCCCATCATCTTGGTGGCGAGCCCGTCAAATCGCAAGCTCGTCAACAGATGAGCGCGTCTGACGGATCGGATTGCGAGGCTTGCACTACGTCCGATTTTCGACGAAGCGTCTCGTTTTTCGATGCCCAAACACACTCTCACTGGAAACATCAAAACGCACCGCGCGTTTCCATCGAAGATTTTTGGAAATCGGCGGGATGTTCTGGTCTACCTGCCGCGCGGTTACAGGCGTTTTTCCCAACAGCGGTATCCTGTACTCTATCTGCAGGACGGCCAAAATATTTTCGATGCGGCAACCTCGTTTTCGGGAGTGGAATGGGGCGTTGACGAGACAGCCCAACGCTTGATCAAAGAGAAGCTTATCGAACCGCTTATCATCGTCGCGGCTGCCAACACAGGCGACCAGCGTGTTGATGAATACACTCCTACGCGGGGTGTGATTGATACCGACGCAAAACGCAAGAAACGCAGTAAGGGTCTGGCCCGGAAGTATGGGCAGTTTTTGATGGACGAGCTCAAACCGTACATCGATCGAAAATATCGAACAAACCCGGGTGTGGAATTCACAGGGCTGGGCGGGTCATCTCTGGGCGGCCTGGCCACGCTGGCGATCGGAATTTGGTACCCCAATGTGTTCAGCCGGCTTATGTTGATGTCGCCATCGATCTGGTGGGACAATTTCGCGATCTACCGCCTTGTCGACTCGATCCAGCAAAAGCCATCATTGAAGATTTGGCTTGATACCGGCACTGCCGAACCTGGTTGGGAACAAGCGCGCGAGTTGATCAATCGTCTCGTTGAGAAAGGCTGGAAGCCTCAGCAGGATCTTCAATACATGGAGGCCTCAGGCGCTAATCATAGCGAAGCGGCCTGGGCCGCACGCGTTGAGCCGGCGCTGCGGTTTTTGTTTCCGCCGATTAAATAATTCTCGCTACCCAACTGACGGAACCGGAGATGGATTCGGCGGCAATGGTTCGGGAGGCGGTGTAGGACTCGGCGGACTTGGCTTCGGTGGCGATGGATTTTCAGGCGTTTGCATTCCCTCAGAGAATCGGCGCTACTGCAACCATTTGCTGTAAACTTGATAAACGCGGACGTAGCCGCCAACGAAATCCCAGTCTTTTTGATACGAAAAACTCCGCGTGTGCGGGGACCATATGAGCTCGCGCGGCGATTCCGGGTGATTGGGATCGTAAACGAAATAGCGCTCAACTCCGGGATTCGGGGAAAAAGACTTCTGCTTATAAACTAAAACCGCGTGATTGATACTGAAGCGGGGATATGTGGTAAGAAAACCAATAAAGACATCGCCACGCTTCAAGGCTGAATTCAACTCGGCATGGGTCCTCTCCTGATACCCGGGGCCGGTCTGAAACATCATTCGGCCATTGCTAATGCGAAAATAACTGGGCCAGCCATGACCAATGGTCCGCTGGAAGAGTTCGCGGCGTGCCTCACTCATTTCTCGCAGATCCTTGTAACCTGGAAAGACAATTCTTTGATTTTGCGGTAACGGCTCTTCCCAGGCCGCCCGATGCGTCACAGCGCGAACGCGAGCAGCCAACGACGTGTCATCCAGGGGCGCACCATGAGGGTCGAATCGCGCGAACTTCTTAAATTGCATGGCTGTACGGCATAAAACGAAACAATGGCGGTTGTATGCGTCTCGTTTTACGGTCGAGGACTTCCGTAAAGAAGGGTGTCCTTCGTGATATTCGAACACGGTTTGATTAGCGAACGCGAGACTGTCGCGACCGAAACGAAACTCCCCCTCGGCGGCCCTGGCAGCCGGCGGACTGATCATAGCGGCTGCGCTGAGCCACCCGATGCCCGCTAACTTTCCCCAGGTCCCAAACATCACATCAAAAGCGAGCTGAAGCCGTAACGGTTTTGCCTTCGGAGAAGACACCAATCCGGCGAAACTTTTGGTATCGTCTTTCCAACAACTCGTCGATCGGCGTCTTAGAAATCTCCTGCAACGTCTGACGCAGCGCAGCGCCGAGATTCTCAGCCACAGAGTCGTAGTCGCGATGCGCGCCGCCTTCGGGTTCAGAAATAATTTGATCCACTACATCCAACTTTAACAGGTCCTGTGCAGTTAACTTTAGCGCCTCAGCCGCTTCAGCTGCGTGTCGGCGATCTCTCCACAAAATCGCGGAGCACGCTTCCGGGCTGATTACCGAATAGTAGGCATTTTCGAGGATCATGACATGATCCGCCACTCCGATGCCCAGAGCTCCCCCTGAACCGCCTTCGCCAATGACCGCGGCCATGACCGGCACGCGAAGCTTCATCATTTCAAGGAGATTTACAGCTATTGCTTCGGAAATGTGACGTTCCTCCGATCCAATGCCGGGAAACGCTCCAGGCGTGTCGATCAACGAAATGACCGGCATGCGAAATTTTTCGGCCAGTCGCATCAATCGCCGCGCTTTCCGATAACCTTCCGGATGCGCGCAGCCGAAATTCCGCATCACATTTTCTTTCGTGTTGCGGCCTTTTTGATGTGTGATAACGACACAGCGTTGCCCGCCTAAAGTCGCGAGGCCGCAAGGCATGGCTCGATCATCGGCGAAGCGGCGATCTCCACGCAGTTCAATCCAATTCGTAAAGCACCGTTCGATATAGTCCAAGGCGAACGGCCGCTGTGTATGCCGCGCGATTTGGACGCGCTGCCAGGCGGTGAGATTGCTATAAATCTTCTGCCGGGTATCACGAAGTTTTCCCTCAACGCCCTTAACAGCCGAATCAAGATCGACATCGTGTTCGTCAGAGTGATTCTTTAGGTCCTGTAAACGCCGCTCTAATTCAAAGATCGGTTTTTCAAAATCAAGCGGTTGCAGTTCCATGGGCGTTAAGCGTTAAAGCCTTGAAGCATGAAGCCGTCAAGTAAGCGCCCGTGGTTTATTCGCTCCAAAAGATATTCGCTTCAGCACTTCAATGCTCAGTCGATAATGGTGACAGGCGTGCCGTTCTTTACAAGGCTACTTAACTCCTCGATGTCGGAAGCCTCAAGCCCTAGTCCCACGGGCGGAGGCGGTTGATCGAGATTGGGATGAGCAGAATCGGGCACCGAATATAAAGTATAGGCCGCTGCGCCGGCCAGGCGGATCCATCGGGTACTGGCGCTGTAATCCTTGCTTCCGATACCTACACGCTTCCCATCCTTCCAAGCCATGACTTCGGCAACTTTTGCTGAGATCTTGGCCGGCTGTTTGCCCGGTAGTTTTGCTTCGCGAACATGGTACTGCTTGAAAAATGCGCCGCGATTCAAAAGCACAATCAGATTCGCCTTGCGTTGAATAACAATTGCGAAATCCGGATTCGAAATGAGCAAATGCTCGCCAATGTGCAGCATGGTGCCGCTCAGATTATTCATGCGCATGATCATCTCTGGCGTCGTCTTTAGCTTGCGTGCAATTTTAGCGAGCACGTCTCCCGATTTTACTACGTATTCCGCCTTTTCCGGAGACGGATAACGTGAAAGCAAAATTGCAACATTCGTTTCACCGAGCAGATCTTTCGCTTCTTCCAAATGTTTTCCGCTGGGATATTTTTGGACAAACGCGGTCAGTGCATCGCGGGCTTCCTTCAATTTTCCATCCTGCCTCAATTGTGCCGCAGCCTGAAATTCGGGCAGACTAATATCCGGCGCAGGCGCGGGCGTAACTTCTCCACGCTGCTCTTTTTTGACCGCGATTTCCTCTTTTACAAAGGTGTTGTAGCCGAACCAGGCAGCGCCACCGAAGATGACCAAAGCCAGCAGTAATACAAAGAGCCACTTCATAAATGGCAAAACGCCATCGAGATTGCCGGCAAAACTCGAAAGGCGCCGCGCGTCTGAAAAGGGAGATTCATCACAGGGAGAATGGTGAGGGAAGAATTGAACGCCGCCACCAAAATCGGCTTTGCCTACGAAGCCTCAGTGCCGGATTCGCTCCCTGGAAAGAAGCGATGCCAGAGCCGCCCAATCGTTGGCTCTTCCTGATTGCTCCAGGTAAAATGACAATCCTGGCAGTAAAACTCCTTGGGAATGATTTTGAGCGCGCAAAGCAGACCGACCAGCGCAGGAGTCATGAATTTTCGAGTCATTTGTGGATATTCAATATTAGAAGAGCTGCATTGCGGGCAACGGACCAGCGCCGCCGAGATATCGGGATCAGTCGCTTCCCACTCCACCATGAGACTCTGCGCCCTTTCAAAATCAATGTCTTCCACCATCACTTTGGCATTGGCCTGCGGGCGTGACATGAATCCGACCTGCTGCAACGGCGCCTCGTTATGAACATCGGCGCGCAACCCCGCGTCTTGGAAACGCCGTTTTAGCTGCCTCGCCTTGGCCGGATCATTGAACGTGGCAATCGTCACCATAAATCTTCGGCGGTATTAACATCGTGTGATCAAACATCAACTAACGGCCGAGTGCAAGACTTTGACATCATGCTCCAGGCGGAAACCATTTATAGATCATCAAGTACACAAACACACCTGTGACTGAGACATAAAGCCAAATGGGAATGGTCCAACGTGCGATTCGTTTGTGACGAGCCCATCGGCGACGAAAAACCGGAATAAGCGTCAGAATCACCAGAGGCAGGGTCACAAAAGCAAGCAGCACATGCGAGGCTAATATCGGAAAGTAAATGGCCGCAATCCACCCAGTATAACCGGAAGATAGCTCGCCTACCTTTGCGTGATAAACGATGTAGCCCGCCAGGAAACAAGTTGACGAAGCCACCGCAGTAATCATGCAAACCATATGCCGGCGCCACGCGCCATTGCGGATGAAGTACCAGCCCATTGAAATGAAGACTGTGCTCACGAGATTAAACGAAGCGTTAATAGCCGGAAGATCGGAGATTGAAATCACGTTGAAGCGTTGAATCGTTAGAAGCTTACAATGGTCTAACCCTCCAACGCTGCAACGCTTTAACGCTTCACCGAACACCATGCCGCCTGTCCTCGAACCACCCCAGGTTCGACCGCCCCGAAGACGAAGAAGATCGACCTGGACTCGTCGGATCTTCGTGACCTTTGTGCGTCTCGCATTACTTGGCGTAACGATCGGAATTGCTGGCGGCGGCTATTACCTCGCTAAAAGAGGATTTGGCAGACAATGGCGTTACCGCGTGGTGGAGGAATTGCGCAAGCGCGGGGTCGAAGCAAGCATCGGCCGCCTCACGCTGGACCCCTTTCGTGGTCTGGTCGCAAAAAATGTTCGGATTTTCGATTATAAAAACCGCGAGAACACACTGGCTTTGATTAGCGAGGTGTCGCTCGATATCAATTATGCCGCGCTTATTCACCATGAGCCGTTCCTCAACGCACTCGATGTGCGCAATGCGCAAATTGTTCTTCCATTCAAGACCGCGGAGGAAAAGGGCGACAGAGTCGTGCTCACCAACTTGCGCGCACACGTTTATTTTCCACCAGAACAAATCTACGTCAGCCAGGCTGAAGGAATCTTTTGCGGGATCCGGATTTCTGCCACTGGACACCTGATCAAGCGCGAAAATTATCAGCCATCGCCTGCACTTTCAGCCCAGGAATGGCAAAGGCGATTGTTGATTGCACAACGCGTGGTGAACGAACTGCAAAAGTTCAGATTCTCCGCCACGACTCCCTCGTTACAGATCAAATTCAGTGGCGACGTCGCCGAGATCGAAAAGGCGCGCGTCGAGGCGACACTTCGAGGCGATCGACTGCAGCGGGGGAACTACGGAATTAAAGACCTCTCCGCGGTCGCGGAATGGAACAACCAACAATTAACTATCGCTCACTGCGAATGGAATGATGCCATGGGCAGTTTTGCCGGGCGCGGCAATTGGAACGTGGAAGGCAGCACCGCGAATTTTCAAGCACGCAGCAGTCTGGATTTGAAAGCTCTTCTGGGGGCATTCGGACTGGGCGAACCATTTGCCAAGATTGAGTTTCAGGCGCCGCCCGCAATCGAAGTTTCCGGTTCGGCAAACTTTCAATCAGATCGCTTCAGGCCAAACGTCATCGGACACATTGTCTTTGGCCAATTTACTTACAACGAGGTTCCATTCTCCGATCTCACAGCCGATTTTTCGTGGGACGGCGAACGCACCCTGGTGAGAGACCTGCGCGTACGACATCAAACCGGCCAGGTGCGCGCCGATCTTTTCGATGCGCCCTCCGATTTTCGTTTAAACATCGAGAGCACAATGAGCCCTGATGCGATCCGTGGAATTGGGCCCTCGGAGATGAATGAATTTCTCCGGCAGTGGCAATGGCAACGTTCGCCCACTGTTCGCCTCGCGATAAGGGGTCAGGATCACAACCCGGGAACCTGGAAAGGCGATGGCACAGTTGCATTCGGGCGAACCCGGTTTCGCGGAACGTGGATGAACAGCGCGGAAACCAAAATTCATTTCACCGAGGGCGCGGTTACTTGTGACGACTTGCACGTGACACGCTCAGAGGGCTCCGGCTCCGGCAGTTTTACGTACGATTTTAAAAAACACGAAGTACACATCTCGAACGTCAAAAGCTCGATGAATCCGGCCGACATAATTTTTTGGATCGATCCAAAAATTTGGAATACGGTCGCACCATATAAATTTCGGCGACCACCGTCCGTCACGGCAAATGGCCTGTACCAATTTCACGGCGGAAAAAACACACGTCTGGAGGTCAAGGTAGATGGCGCAAACGGAATGGATTATGTTTTTCTTGGGAAAACCGTGCCGTTCGATCACATCTCTGCGCGGTTGCTCTTCACAAACGACCGATTGCAGATCATCGATCTTCGCGGGTCACTCCTCTCGGGCACAATGCATGGAAACGCCGACATCTCGCTGGCGCGAAACGACCCGCATTACCAGGCGAATATTTCGGTAAAGCAAATCAATTTCCCGCTTCTAACTGGTCTATACTACAACTACAAAACAGCCCTTGGCTTGTTGAACTGCACGTATGATTTTTCGGGACTCGGCAACGATCCGCGCACGATGCGGGGCCGTGGAAAAGTGGAAGTGACTGACGGCGATGTTTTCGCGATTCCGATTTTCGGTCCTCTTTCAGGAATCTTGAATCGGATTCTTCCCGGCAGCGGATACAGTGTCGCGCGCAAGGCAACCGCGAGCGTCAAGGTCGATGACGGAATTATTCATACCGATGATTTCGACGCAGACGGCAGCCTCTTCAACATGCTGGGCCATGGCGATGTCCATTTTCTCGACGACAAGCTCGATTTCAATCTGCGGCTGAATATGAAAGGACCCGGCGTGGTGCTCACACCTATGTATAAACTTTTCGAATACGCCGGCACCGGGAGTTTAAAGAAGCCCGATTGGCGCCCGGCTGTGTTGAAGGGCCAATAGTTGAAGAAAAACAAAACGAAGAAAGGCCGGGTCAGCAAAATAGCGGCTGCACCCGTTCGAGCATTCTCCAGGCAATTCCCCGCGCAGTCACCCCAAGGAACGCCGACTCACCTGATTCTTGTCGGCGCACACATGTCGATTGCGGGTGGAGTAAATATGGCAATTGAACGGGCGTGTTCGATCAACTGCACTGCCATGCAAATGTTCGTGAAAAACAACATGCAGTGGTTCGCTCCGCCGCTCACTCGTGACGAGATTGCGCGTTTCGTTCAGCATCAGCAACGCAGCGAATTATCGATCTTCGCGCACGCGAATTATCTCATTAATCTCGCCGCCACGAACGGACAGTTTCACGCGAATTCGATTCGCTCGCTATCGGAAGAATTGGTTCGGGCCGATCAGTTAGAGTTGCCATTTTTGGTGTTGCATCCCGGCGCGCATCTCGGAGCTGGCGAAGAAGCGGGACTCGAGAAAGTTATAAAATCGATTGATCGCGTGTTTTCGGGTTTGCCTAAAATTAGAACGCGGATCGCGCTGGAAACGACTGCTGGTCAGGGCTCATGCCTTGGAAATCAATTCGAACACCTTGCGTACATTATCAGCAGCGTGCGCGAACCGAAGCGGTTATGTATCTGCCTTGATACTGCGCACGTTTTTGCGGCCGGTTATGATATCAGTAACCAAGCCTCGGTTCGAAAAACTTTTCGCGAATTCGATCGCGTAATCGGACTGCACCACCTCGCCGCAATTCATCTAAACGATTCCAAAACTGCTTGCGGTTCGCGCGTGGACCGACACGAACACATCGGCAAGGGCAAGATCGGGCTGCCCGCCTTCCGCTTCATCATGCGTGACCGCCGCCTCCGGCACATCCCGAAAGTGCTCGAAACCCCTAAGGGGAAGGAACTGCGAGAAGATGTGGTCAATCTAAAGACGTTGCGCGCCCTTGCAGGAAATTGCACCCGCTACTGAGTGAAGTCGCCGTGCTCCGCTGCGAAGTCCTGGATGGGGATTCGACTCCGCCTCGGTGCGATCGCAATGACAGCGGCGTCAGGCCGCCGCTCAGTTGATGAACCGAATCGTAAAGGGATAACGGTAGAATTCTCCCTGGCCGGCTTTCACCGACGCGATGATGACAAGCACTGTATTCAAAACCCAAAGCGCGATCAAAATCGGAACACCTATGAGCACGATGCAAAGAATTGCTGCCACCGCGTCATAGATCAGCATGGAGAGTTGGAAATTCAGCGATTCCTTTCCGTAGGCATCGATTTCAGGCGAATCCCCACGTTTCATGAGCCACACAATAAGCGGTCCAAGGATGTGGCCGAGAAAATGAAAGAACAATCCGAGTAGTGCGCTCGCATGACACAGAACACACCACGTCCGGACATCGGACGAAGTTGATGGAGGCGGCGGAGGTGTTTGATCCATATTTTATCCTTTCGTTTGTGTGTCACAACGACTGCCCTCTGGTCGCCGCAAGAGCAAGGAAAAAAGATTGAGCTAGCCTGCTTTTGCACGCTCGATGTGTGCGCCGAGTTCGCTCAATTTTTCATCGAGATGTTCGTAGCCGCGGTCGATGTGATAGACCCGGCTGACTTCAGTAACGCCGTCGGCCTTCAGGCCTGCTAGTACCAGGGCCGCCGACGCGCGCAGGTCACTCGCCATCACCGGCGCGCCAAGGAGACAATCTACCCCGTTGATTACTGCTGTTGCGCCTTCCAATTGCACCTGCGCACCCATGCGTTTTAGCTCAGCCACATGCATGTAACGCTGCGGAAAAACACTTTCGGTAACGCAACTGGTGCCTTTGGTAATCGAGAGCAGAGCGCACATTTGCGCCTGCATGTCGGTAGGAAAGCCGGGATACGGCGCTGTTGTTAACTTCAGTG
>DASXMV010000144.1:0-5759 GCA_036495465.1 Candidatus Udaeobacter sp.
TCATCCGTTGTTTCGAAAGGGCTTGGAGGAAATGATTCATTCCGAAGGGACGTTCGCTGTCTGCGGGGAAGCGGGAACTGCCGCGGAAGCAATGGGAGTGATTCGAAAACTTCATCCCGATCTGGTGATCGTCGATCTTAGCTTGCCCGGTGCCAACGGTATCGAGCTGATCAAGAATATACGGGCAGAATTTCAAAAACTTCCAATCCTGGTTCTTTCTATGCACGATGAATCGCTTTACGCATTGCGAGCCTTGCGTGCAGGAGCGGAAGGCTACGTCATGAAACATGAAGCCATGACCAATGTGATTCAGGCGATCCGCGAGGTTTTTAACGGCCGGCCTTACCTCAGTCCCGCCATGGCTGCGCAGGTGATTACAAAATTCGCGCATCGTGATTCTGAGGACGAGACGGATGTAGTCGAGAGACTTAGCGACCGCGAACTTGAAATTTTAGAATTGATAGGCAAAGGCAAGGACGTGCGAGAGATTGCCAGGCTATTGCATCTCAGCCCAAAGACAGTTGAGACTCACCGGTCGCACATCAAAGACAAACTCGACTTAAAAAATTCGCGGGAAGTTGCGCGGTTCGCTTTGCAGTGGCTGAGCACCCGCAACGCGTAAAAGAGCACGCAGGTCACATGCTGTGGCCACGCGTACAGCGGAACGTTCACAAAAAATTTGCAGGCCCGCGTGAAATTTCGGATCATCGCGAGGCAATGGACCAGTCCGCCTTCGATCTCGTCATTGCGGAACTGGAAAAGATTCGTGAGACCACTGATCGCGCCCCGTGCGCGTCGAGAAGCAGATTAACGCGTTTGCTATCCGCATTTTCTGCGGCTGATCCCTTGCCTGCAAGTGCATCGGCGACTGAGCGACAGCCACAGCAAACCGCATCCGAGAAAGTACACATTCTCGCGTCAGTCCGCGAGCGCGTTTGCGCTTGCACCAAATGCGCGCATCTCGCCAGGTCACGCACTCAAACGGTGTTTGGCGTTGGCAATCCGGATGCTGAAATCATGTTCGTCGGCGAAGCACCCGGCGCAGATGAGGACCGGCAGGGCGAACCATTTGTCGGACGGGCCGGACAGTTGCTAACGAAAATTATCAAAGCAATGGGCTTTGCTCGAGAGGACGTTTACATCGCGAACATCCTCAAATGCCGTCCAGACATGCCGGCCGGCTCATTCGGCAACCGTGCACCAACACCGGCCGAAATGCAGATGTGCCGCCCCTATCTGATCGAGCAGATCAACATCATCCAGCCAAAAGTTATGGTCGCGCTTGGCGCAGTCGCGGTTGAGGGCTTGCTCGGTCCGCGCGGAACAATGCGGGAATTGCGCGGTCGCTGGCATTCATATCAAGACACGCCGCTGATGATCACCTATCATCCAGCTTACCTGTTGCGGAACCAATCACCTTCCGAGAAACGCAAAGTCTGGGAAGACATGATGCAAGTACTCGAGCGACTGGAAAAACCAATCAGCGAAAAACAGCGAAACTATTTTCTGTGATTCTGTAGCCGTCGCGCTGTCGAAGCGTTCAGGCGGGTGGAAGCATTGGCGAGACGTGGTCGCGATTACAACTCATCCATCTAGCGTTTCGCCTGATTGAAAAGTCCATCGATCTTTGCAAGCGATGCAAAATGAATGGTCAGCGACAAAATCATCCTGCGCACGTCCGAGCGCGGAATCTTAACGGATCTCTGCAACGCGCTGGAACCAGCTTCGCGCAGGAGGGTCAGTGTGCGGGCCCCGATCAAAGCCGGCAGAACTGTGGCAGCGCGCACTCGTCTGTTCCGGATCGCGCACGAGTACTGCATCCCCGACTCCAAACCATTCTGCGCCTTTTCAATCCATCTTTGGTAAATCGGCTGGAAGCGGTCTGGATCAGAAAGAATCTGCTCCGGACTCAGATCGACCGCGTGAAGCTCGTCCTCCGGGAAATAACACCTGCCCGTTCGCAGATCGCTGCCTGTGTCGCGCAGGATATTGATCAGCTGAAGACCCATGCCATAACGCCGGCCGAGTGCCAGCATTTCCGCCTGGACCAAACTGGCAAAATCCCGGACATGCCGAAAGCAAAGCCGCGTCCAAAATTCACCTACACAACCCGCAACGAGATAGGTGTATTCATCCAGGTCGGCCGCGGTTTGGAGAGCGCGCACTTCTGCCGGATTGTCGAAGCGACGGAGATCGAGCATCTGGCCGTGAGTAATCTTCTCGAGCAACGCGCAAATGTCGTCGCGATCCGCTGTAGCGATTTGTTCGAGCCATTTCAAGCAATCGGTCAACGAATCCAGGAGTGTTCGCTCAGCCACATTCTCTTGTAGCGGGACAAATGAGGATACCTGATTAACCACAGTCTCTCGCGACGCTTTACCTTGAATACCATGCGAGAGAACTCTCAATGTCTCGATTCGCACTGGTGTCGGGATCCTGATTGTGTCAGCCACAGTGTCGGTCGTTCGCGCAAGCAGGTACGCGAGCGAAACAGGTTCGCGCAGTTGGGGCGGCAGGAACCGGATCGAAAGATAAAAAGAACGCGAGACGGCACGCAAAATGACAGTCTGCAATCGCTGCGATCGATGGCCGGACTCGACGACCCCGGCAACAGGATCCGAATTCATCGCCCGATATTTTTTATCTCGATACGATTGGGCGCCGAATTACCCAGGCCTATTTGGCCGGCATAATCGACGTACGCAGCCATTGGCCCGATCGGAGGCAAACTGCCGCGCCTGCGCCATTGTTCGAAATATTTCAATGCCACGGCATCCAACGCCACCGGATCCTTGCTCGCATAAAGGGTGGCATGATGAACCGCGTAATTCGGTTGAGGTTGTGGACCGCCGGCATATTGCGCGATTAGCCCGTCCATCAAATTGAATACGACTTTCTTTGCGATGAGCGGGTTCGAATAAATTTCCGCGAGACTCTCCGCTCCAAAACGGGAACCTTGAGCAAACCGCCGCCAATTATCAATGTTCGGAATGGTCATGTTGTAAATGCAACCGGCTATGCCGTTGGTCTCGCTGATGCTCATCACCGGGACGTTAATGACCTTGGTTACTTCACTGGAAAGGATCTTGGAGAAATGACTCACATTGCTCGTATTCTCGGTATCCGATAGCATCGGCATCTTTCCCATATCCCCGAAATACTCGAGATCGCCCCAGACCAGTTTCCCGATTACCGGGGACGACAGCAAAGCTTTCGGATCGTATCCATCGCGCGGCGCGATGGCCTTTAGCTGATAACCATCGGAGTTCAGCCGGTAACCGGCCTCATCGACGCCTCCAAGGGAGCGGTCCCAAACAACAATGCTTCGTCGCGGATGGCCGGCGGCCATGAGCCCATCCACAATCGCGTTCACGATCTCATGGTGCGTTGTAAAGAGTTCGCCGCCGGCTGCAGAGATTTTTATTCCCACCTTGTCACTGGGAGAGATGAGCGATGCCCACGCCTTTCCTACGTCAGGCTGGCCGGTCACAGCCAGGACAAGGCGATTCACCATTTCACGCACGATTCTCGGATTGGTTTTGTAATCTTTGATCGCGGCAGAATCGTGCACAGCGTAGACAATCGACGGCGTCGGCGCCGGGGGCGGCGTTTGGGCCAGTCCCGAGGGAATAGCGAAAAATAGAATGAGGACTACGTTCCGGAGTCGTGTCATATCGGGCGAAGACCAACGGATTCTATGAGTAACGCTGCGAATCACAACTCTGACGCTGTCGCCACAATTGTCCCGGCTTCGGGACCGCGCGCAAATGCAGGGGACAGGCTCCCCATTGCAGCAGGGCCGATTCGTCACCTCTACGTGCACATCCCCTTTTGCGCACGAATTTGCCCGTATTGCGCGTTTTACAAGGACTTGCTCGATCGCTCGCAAACCTCACGTTTTTGCGAGGCTTTATTGCGCGACCTCGATCAGCAACGCGCCAGTTTTACGTTATCGCCTGAGACAATCTACTTCGGTGGCGGCACACCAACGGCTCTCACGACTTCGCAGCTGGAATTTTTACTCGGAGGTTTTCAACAGCGCCTCGATCTTTCGTCGCTTGCAGAATGGACAATCGAGGCGAATCCCGGAAGCGTATCGGCGCGCAAGGCTGTACTTCTTCGCGAACTCGGAATAACCCGGGTAAGTCTCGGCGTTCAGTCGTGGGATGATGACTTACTGAAGGTTTTAGGACGGGAACACAACTCTCAGCAGGCGGAACAATCGTTCCAGATTTTACGAACGGCCGGGTTCGCGAATATCAATATCGATCTCATGTTTGGACTGCCCGGTCAGAAAATCGAGCAATGGAAATCCACATTGGAGACAACTCTCTTTCTCCGACCCGAGCATATCTCCGCTTACTGTCTTACCTACGAGGAAGACACTGAATACTTTCTGCGGCATGCGCGTGGTGAGCTTTTGCAGGATACTGACGCAGACGGCCGGTTTTTCGAGCTGGCAATGTCCACGCTAGAGAATGCCGGTTACGAACAATACGAAATTTCCAACTATGCGCGGCCCGGCTTCGGTTCGGTTCACAATCGCGCTTATTGGCTCGGCAAAGACTATCTCGGCATTGGCCCAAGCGCCTTTTCCACTGTGGGCCTAAGTCGCTGGCAGAATATCTGTGATTATCGCGCTTACGCCGATCACATTCTTTCCGGTCAGTCGTCCCGTGGAGCCACCGAACACCTGACCAGCGAAATGAAGCGCACAGAACGAATCGCGCTTTCGCTAAGAACAAACAACGGAGTCATTGCGTCCGACTTGAGAGGAAAAGACACGGAGGAACTTATTTCGTTGGGATTACTTCGAAAATCGAACGGTAGTTTTTTGCTAACCCGAAGAGGTAAAAGTCTGGCGGATTCCGTTGCAGAAGCTCTTTTGTAGCCGATTAGACGTCCGCACTGGGGTCCACCGATCCCGGCCATAGCTGGCAGCGCGGGCATTTTGCTCTCGACAAGGCGGCTCAATTATTTCGAAACTTCGTTTCCTATGAAAACACAAAGCTCACTAACTGCTCGATTTATTGTACTTTTCGCATTCGGCTGCTTCGCGGTTTCCCCAATGACAGAAGCAGTCACTCCTCCGCCGGATGGAGGCTATCCCGGCGGCAACACGGCGGAAGGGGCATCAGCTCTGCTTAGCCTCACCGGCGGCACTTATAATACCGACTGACGGCAGCTTCAACACGGCCGTTGGTGCTGGGACGCTTCTTGTTAACGTTGCGAGTGAAAACACCGCAATTGGGGTGGCAGCACTCTTCAGCAATGTGGGCGGGAGTTCGAACACCGCGACCGGATCATTCGCGCTTTTTAACAATACTGGTACGGCCAATGTGAATCCGGACGGAGTTTTCTTTGGCAGCTCGCCGGAGACAACACGGCGATTGGAGCCGTTGCACTTTTTAATAACTCGACCGGATCCCAAAACACCGCCATTGGTGTTTCTGCTCTCTCCTCCAACTTTAGCGGTGACCGCAATACTGCGACAGGTTGGCAAGCCCTGTTTAGCAATTCCGGCTCTAACAATAATACAGCCGACGGTTTTGAAGCCCTGCAAGGCAATACAAACGGCAGCAACAATACCGGGATCGGTTTTGACGCACTCCAAACTAATACAACCAGCAATGCCAATACCGCCGTTGGGGCCAACGCATTGAAAGGCGCAACTGGTTCAGGCAACATCGCCTTGGGCGAGAGTGCTGGGATCGCCGTTCTCGCGGGCAATGACAATATCCATATTGGAAACGGCGGGG
>DASXMV010000145.1:0-22199 GCA_036495465.1 Candidatus Udaeobacter sp.
CTAGTTTCGGCGTCTCACCGCAACGAACTTTCCAGCTGTATTGCTGAGTGTCTCAAAGAGATACGAATACGGATGTTAAACGCGCTGTATGATGGTAATGCGTGCATTCGCTAACAGAATGCCCTGAGCTGAAATGCGGCATTCGTAAATTGTGTTGGCACTGTCACCAAACAGGCGGTTCGCACAGATTTGAAGCGGCGATGTGATGTCATCCAGACGTGCCGCATACAAGTGGGCGTTCCGTAGGGCAGCCAGGTAGCCCGGCGGCGCAGATTCGCCGACCGAACGGGCCCGCAATCCGCCATGAACTGCCGCCGCTTGTGCGCCATATTCGAAAGCGTGCACGGCGGACAAGCGTCCGTCGCGGCGTAATGGGTTAGCAACGTCACGGTGGGTGTTAGCGACGCACGTGATCGCTCGATCATCCCACTGAGTTACTTCATCCAACAAACACATCGTGCCCGAGTGCGGGATTAGCGTTCGTATTTCCGCTTTGCCAATGAAACCCTGGTCGGTCATTGAGGCCGCGAAACCTGGTCCCAAAATGGATAAAAATTAAACCAATTATAAGGTGCAAGGCGAGCGTAGTACTCGAGCCGCTGGGCATATCGCTGCATCCACAACTGGATTTCCTCGGCTCGTCGATCCCGATTTAATGTGATCTCGTCGGCAAAATGTTCGAAATAAATGTCGTAACGGTTCCCGCCACGGTAGAGACCAAAAAACAAAATCACGGGACAATGCGCCATGGCGGCAAGTACAATTGGGCCCATAGGAAACGCGGCCGACCGGCCGAGGAATTGGCATTGAGCTGTCTTTCCATCAGTCGACACGCGGTCTCCGAGCGTGCCCACGAAGAACCCCGCATCCAAACTTTCCTTAACCGCCAGCAAAGTGTCCACGCGATCGGGCGCAATTACAGTATTGGCGATCACGGGGTTCAATGCATCGAGAAAGCGAGTGATATTTTGGTTGTGAGTTGCATCCATCAAAACCTTGACCGGAAACTTTCGCTCCATCACGCCCATAGCTCGCAACACCTCGAAGCTGCCCAAATGTGAGCCCAACAGAATGCAGCCCTTTCCGCTTTCCATTCGGCGGTACAGAATTTCTTTGCCGTGAAGCTTTACGTCAAAGCGGTTGAATTCACCGCGCAACAGGTACACGCGATCCAGAATGGTTGCAGCGAAGCAAGAAAAGTGACGAAACACGTCCCGCCATCGCGCCGGGCAGCCGCGAATTTGCCTGAAGTATTCGTAGGAACTTCGCCGGGCTGCCGATGCAGTAGTTACGTAATAAGTTGTGATCGGATATAACAGAAGCCTCGCCGCCCACCTTCCGATGTACCTCGCGATCCACGCGAGTAAATGCAGCGAAGTGGGCGTCCCTCGCTCCGGAAGGGCTTTCCAGTGTTGTGCTTCCGAGGCTTTGTTCTCCAGGATCTCCGAAATCATTAATTTGGCATCGCGTTTTGTCCGCTAATAGCCCCGGTAAAAAAGTGCGGATAGATCTCGCGAATGCGATCGATATCTGGCGCAACTGCGACATGCTGAAAGCCTGCACGAGTAAATGCGAGTCGCCACTGCTCTGCGGTCAGGAAACCTGGATTTGGGCGAATTTCCGGGTCCGTTTGGACATTTATAAAACTCTCGAGGATCTGAAACATCAGCTCAGGATAGATTGGCTGATTAGGATAGGGTCGAAGGCACTCACCGATTACGAGCCACCCATCTTGGGCCAGAGCCGAACGTGCCTGTTTCAGGCTAAATAAGAGATCGTTGGAGATGTGCATGACGTTAACGGCGTACACCAGATCGAATTGACCCGCGTGGATGCCTTGGTTGTTCCAGGGCAAATCAAGATTGAGAGCGGTCCATTCAAGCGGAACATGCGGATATTGCTTCGTGAGTTTTCGCTGGCTACATCGCGTAAAAAACGCGTTCGGCTCTGTGATGAGATAACGTTCTATTCGCGACAAAATTCCGCGTTGGTCGAATGAGCGCAGCAAGGCTTCGCTGGCGCTGCCCGGACCGGCGCCGACTTCTAAAACCCGAAGAGCGGGATGAGTGGAAACACGCTCCGTCGCGAGCGTGGCTCCAATCCAGTTATTCACGGCGTAAGTTGAATTGTCGTTATGAAAATAATTCAGCCATAACGGCACGCCTTGCGGACTGAGCAAATTGCGATCACCGCCTTGTTCACCATTAGCGACGGCTGGGTAGAGACTTGCGGCGTGATCCAATAAATCCAGCGTCGCCGCGTTTGCGGGATCGATCTGGAGACTGGCTGCACGCAAATTTCCTAAATCCGGTTGGCGGGGAGTTTGCCGTAGATGAAACAGGCGAGTCTTCCCTTCGTCCCGCGCCTCAAGGCAATCAATTTCAAGCAGCCGTTCCAGAATCCAACGTAAAGCAAACTTGAAAGAGGGTTGAAACGAAAGAACAGCACACAATTCGTCGATCGATTTCCAGTCGTTGAGATTATCGAGCACGTTCAATCGGCCTGCCAGATCGATAGCCATATCGATGCTGTAAAGTTCCAATAGTTCCATGCTTTGATACAGCTGTTCACTAAACACGGACGGCGGATAATCCTTCAGGTATTCAGACAGGCGTGGATCGCTTGGCGGTACTTTAAACGTTTGCGCGTCGGAGAGGGGGGCGTTCACGAACTAACCTTTCTTTCGCGACAAATTTCGAGCTGTCCTTCAACGATGGCGCTGCTTTCGACGCGACAGCAAAAATTGACTTCATCCACAGCATCTTCGTCGGCTGATAAGCAAATCGTAAATGGCTGCTCAGGCTTTAGTGGCTGCAGAAATTTGACCCTCCGGATTGCCGTAACCCGCCAGTCTTTTTGCCAATCAAGCAATACCGCAAAAATTTCATCGAGAATCAATACACCTGCTACGAGAGGCGCGTCCGGAAAGTGCCCGGGCAAGCTGGGATGATCAGCTGTAATCGCGCGGTGTACTTCCAAGGTCATATCAGCGAAGTTTCCTCATCCCAATAGCTCGGGCAACTCCAGGCATTCGTGCAGGAACCCGTCTTAGCCGTAACTAAGTGCGCTGATGTCTCGAAATGGGATCACTCGCCAGCTTTTCTGTCCCTTTCCCAAGTGTACGTTTCGCGCGTGCGGGCAAGCCAAATCGATCACAATACGCTGCAAATCGAGCGGCACTGTCCTCTTCCTTTACGCCGAACTGCGAAAGATCATATCGATGATGGCCGTTTCGTTCCTGCAATTGGTTTGCCAGCGCGTGGTGCATCCGTTGTTCTACTTTTTTCGACAAGGACCAATCGAAATGTTCATAAATACGGCGTACTGTCGAGAGAGGGTCCCGACGAACCTCCGCGTAATTTACGTCGCAAATTCGACCCTCCGCTAATTGATCTCGCTCTTGTAGAAATCTTTCCAGCGTTGTGGACCAGTAATCGATTGCATCCCGGCAAACCGTGAGTGGATCAACCGCATCGCTAAACACACGCCTAAGAATTGTTATCAAGCTGGATACAGACGCCATGGCATCCAAAGGCGCCCGATGGGTCTGCACAAAAATGGCGTCGGGGTAGGCAGCCAGCAGAGTCGGCAAGGTAAACATGTGCGTTGGGGCCTTCAACACCCAGCGGCGTCCGTTCTTTCGTAGTTGCAAATGCTGAAGGAAACGATGGTGATATTCGTATGTTGGCCGCAAATCCTGACGCAGGAACCATTCGCGGTAGGACGGCACGTAGTACATCGCGTCAAACTGGTCACTCATGAACGTCGGCGCCGTAAGGCTGACACATTCTTGTGGAAACCTTGCCCCAACGGGGTGCACGTGGCGAAATGTAGGCGCCATCCAATTGAAGCAATTACAACTGGTGATTGCGCGTTGAATCCGCCGTTTCTCGTCATCACGAGTAGGTGGGGATGGTGTCATGACTTCCCAAGTCAGGGGAACTCGGTGGTCAGGATCCATTGCGAGCAAGGTGTGCAACAGAGTGGTGCCGCTGCGGGGCAAGCCCACGATGAAGAGCGGTTCGCGGATTTCCTGTCGCACAACGTCTGGATATGCCTGCCGATCGCGTTGCATGAGCAAACGAGAACACAGCGTGCGTATGAGATCCGCTCGAAGGACAATTCTCCCGATCAAATTAAGTTTGGACTCGCGCTGGCAGGAATCCAGTAATCGCGAAAGACCCTCGAAAAAGTCACCTCCTCCAAAATCGTCGAGATCACAACGCCGTTTTGCCGTTTCGATTAAATCGATTGACCGAAAGGGTGTGCGGGGAATTCGACCTTTGTCCAGCAACGCCGCACATCCATTAAGGAGCCTCACAGGCAAAATTGGGCGCGTCTGATCGAGAGTAGTGACAGTAGCATTCATTCAGTGACAGATTGTCCATCGGTTCTGCCAGATTCGGCAACCGCTGGCTACTAAGACTTTAGGCCAATATGGACGTCATCAAGGCACACAAGTAACATCCCCGATGGTTGCACTCTTTTCATAATCATTCCATTTTGTTTATCATGAAAACGGAGAAAGCAACATTTGGCGCCGGTTGTTTTTGGGGTGTCGAAGAAACCTTTCGCAACCTGAAGGGTGTCGTGGCTACCGCGGTCGGGTACGCCGGTGGAACAAAAGAGAATCCAACATACGAAGATGTTTGCACCGACAAGACGGGACACGCCGAGGCTGTAGAAGTGGAATTCGATCCGGCGCAAATTACGTATGATCAGCTTTTGGATGTCTTTTGGTCGAACCACAACCCCACGACAATGAACCGGCAGGGCCCCGATGTTGGAACCCAGTACCGTTCAGTGATTTTTTATCATTCGCCCGAGCAAAACTCGGCCGCAGAAGCATCTAGGAAAAAAGTCGATTCGAGCGGACGTTTTCGCCAGCCTGTTGTGACGCAAATTGAGCCCGCGCCAAAATTCTGGCGCGCGGAGGAATATCATCAGCGCTACCTGGAAAAACGGGGTCGATCACATTGCGCGATCTGATTTTTAATCGCACAAATGGCACGCCACGTAATTCGGACCAGGAATTTCGAAGTTGACGCTGCCCGGTTCATTCTTGATCAGATCCATAAAGCTATTGCCGAACGTAACGAATTCCGGATTGCGCTTTCAGGCGGAAATACGCCGGCGCCGATCTATGCCAGACTCGCTGTCATCGGGCATGACCTACCATGGGAGCTGGCCCGAGTTACATTCGGAGATGAGCGTTGCGTCCCTCCGGACGATCAACAAAGCAACTTCCGAATGGCGCGGGAAACGCTCCTGGCGCCTGCAGCAGTTCCTGAAAAATCGATTCTGCGCATGCGCGGCGAAATCGACCCACCAATTGCCGCGCGGGAATACCAGGATCAACTCGATCTCATTGCCACCCAGGCAGGGGAACCGATTTACCGGCATGATCTGATTCTTCTCGGCCTCGGAGACGATGGACACACAGCGTCCCTTTTTCCCGGAACTGTCGCTTTGGATGAAACAACCAGGCGAGTGGTCGCAAATTTTGTCCCGAAATTGGATACCTGGCGATTGACATTCACGTTCCCCCTGATCAATCACGCTCGGCATGTCTGTTTCCTGATTGGCGCGGCGAAAAGCGCTGACCTCATCGAGCGCGTCCTCGAAGGTGATCCGCAATTTCCAGCTTCAAGAGTGAATCCATTCGCTGGAGATCTAACTTGGATAATTGCGGAGCGGTGAGGCTGGCGAGACGATCCTGACGGAGCCGCTTGCCTGTTGTTTAACGTTTTACCGCTTTAGCGCTGGAACGAGCTTTAATACTCTTCACCCTCGTCTTCCTTGGGTGGCGCCACGCGATCGTCTATCGCATATGCATGAAGCATCACCGCGATAAGGTAAAAGAAAAATAGCCCAAGTCCCCAGCCGGCAGACGCGAATGCCGCCAGCAACACAAAGAGACCGACCGGGATTGCGCCAAACATCCACAGAAAGCCTGCGAGCTTGTGACCCTTGTAAATATGTCCCAGGCCGGGGATGATACTAAAGATCACCGCCATCAGGTCACTTGCTTTTCCCTCGGCGGTTTGAGTTGCGCCACGTGTCCAATCACAACGATCACACCTCTGAGCATCCTTCGCCAGCGGATGCCCACAGAAAGGACATGGCGTTTTGTCTCCGGTTGTTGATTCAGGCTGTGCAACCGGGGCGTCTGTGTATTCTACGCTCATTTCACTTATGCAAGGTTCACAAGACAGGTTGAATTCGTCAAGCAAACTTGCAGTTGGCCGCGCGATATCACTTCGGTAGAATCCCTTCAAAGAATTGAAAGTCGCGCTTCTTCTTTTCCTGGGACTTTCCACACAAGCTTTGGGCGCGGGACACAATGAGTATTCTGCCCTGATTGCAAAAGATTCTGGCACAATACCGCGGGAGGGAGTGCGGGTGACGTACCTCGGTACGAATGGTTACCAATTCGAATTCCAAGGACACGCTCTACTGGTCGACCCTTATTTTTCGCGGGTGGACCTTTGGAGCATCGGGCTCAATTCGCGTATTCAGCCCGACCTGACCCGCATTACGGAGGGGATGCGGCCTCTCGCGCCCAGGGCCGACGCAGTCCTGGTCACTCATGGGCATTTCGACCACCTTCTCGATGTCCCGATTGTCATGTCAAAAACGGGCGCGCGTCTTTTTGGTTCAGCCTCAACTGTTGACCTCGCAAAACGAGCGGGCGCTTCATCCGGCACCGCAGTGGCGCCCGGAGACACACGACGGGTTGGACCTTGGAAAATTCGTGTTCTGCCCGCTACGCATGACCGGCTTTTTGGAAAAGTGCCATTCGATCAGCGTGAAAGTCGGGGGTCCGGTCCGCCCCAGCGGCCGGCCGATTGGATCTGTGGTGAACCGCTGGCATTTCTCGTCGAAGTTGGTGGCGAGCGCATTTATATCGATTCTGGCGGAACACCTGCGCAACTGCCACCACGTGAGCCTGTCGATCTTGCAATTCTGGGCATGGCTCTGCCAGATTCAAGGGCACGCCTGCCGGACGCCCTCAAACGCTTACAGCCCCGCTATGTTCTGCCAAGTCATCAAGACAATTTCTTTCGCCCACTGGATGCGGGATTCCAATTCGGACCGCTTACGGATTTTTCTCGGGTGCGCCGCGACTGCGAACAGGCAGGCCATGGGCGCTTAATTCTGCTGGATTATTTTCAACCATGGACGCTGCCGAAGAAGTGACTCGCGAACGATACGGTCTGCTTCTCACTGCATTGGCTCCAGTCGTACCGCAAATTCTTGGGAGCGCGTTCAACATTTGGTACAACACGACTGTTATAGAACCCTTGCTTGTTTCGCCGGCGTTGAAGCAGCGTTTCTTTGAGACGGTCGTCCTATACAACGTTGTCGTCTATCCGATCGGCGTTTTATTGTGGCTCAGGCGAATCTTTTCCTTTCGGAAAATATTTCATTGTCTTTGCGAAGGATCAGCGATCGATCCTGCGTCGCTTGTCACAGCTCGTCGTCGATTGATACACCTGCCATGGTTTGCTACAGCGATTTGCGGTGCCGCCTGGTTTTTATGCATTCCTGTTTTTATTGGCGCGCTCTTGCAGATTCAAAATCCACTGGACCCGCGACTGCTGATGCACTTGCCGATCTCATTTTGCGTTTCGGGATTCATTGCGGTAACGCATTCATTCTTCCTCGTTGAACTGGCCAGTTACTGGGGATTGTTTCCCATTTTCTTTCGAAACGAGCGCGCTGATCTCACGCCGAACGTTTTTACGCTCTCGGTGCGCGGGCACGGAATACTGTGGGCTGTGTCTGCATCCATCTGTCCGATCGCATCACTTTTGCTTCTGAGGCTCGCGCCGCGGGCACCGACGATTAACGCCGAATGGTTCGCGGTCTTTGTGGGCGTAGTAGGAATTGCATTCGGAATTTTTACCGCGCTGATGCTGAGCTGGCTGGTGGCAAAACCGATCGATCAACTACGTGCGGCCGCGGACGCCGTCTCGCGCGGAAAGTTCGATGTTGATCTCGGTCTACCGCGAGCGGACGAGTTTGGGCGGCTGCTGGGTGAGTTTCAAAACATGGTCCGAGACCTGAGAGACAAGGAGAGATTACGCCAGACGTTCGGCTTACACGTCGGTAAGCGCGCAGCCGAACAAATTCTGGCGCGGGATCCAGGATTGAGTGGAGTGGAGGAGGAAATCACTGTGATGTTTGTAGACATGCGTTCGTGGACTGCGAGGACGAGCGCGTCCACCCCGACTGACATTGTCGAGGTGATGAACGATTTTTTTCGCGTAAGCGTTCGTGTGGTCGAAGAAGAACATCGCGGAATGGTAAACAAATATTTGGGCGACGGTTTCATGGCGATTTTTGGCGCGGGAGCCGGCGACTCTGGTTCCAATCACGCCGGCGATGCAGTCTCCGCGGGTCGAGAAATCCTTGCTGCCGTAAAACGACTGAATGCCGACCTTGCAACAAAGAGGCGCGCACCCATTCAAATCGGAATAGGAATTCATTCAGGCCCGGCGATCGTGGGCAGTATTGGTTCGCCCCAACGTCTGGAGTTCACCGCGATTGGGACCACTGTAAATATCGCTTCGCGGATGCAAGATCTGACAAAGGTGGTTGGGAAACCGTTGGTTGTGACGGCCGCCGTGCGGGACCGTTCAGGTGATCTACAGAGCTTCGAGGAATTGCCGCCACAGGAAGTTCATGGGATCGACGGACGATTACCGGTTTTCGCCGTCCGCTGCGAAACATGATTTATGACGCCACTGACTGACATTGTTAATTATACAAATGATTTTCTGCGCATTCGTGAAATAGGCGATTGGGATAACGCGCTTAACGGTCTGCAGATCGAAAATTCGGGAGGCGTTACCAGGATCGCGGCGGCTGTTGATGTTTCGAGCCGGGTTTTGGAAGCCGCAGCAAAACAGAGCGTCGATCTCTTAATCGTCCATCACGGTTTGTTTTGGCCCGGTCTGCAGCCCGTAACGGCAGCGTTGCGCCGGCAATTACAAATCGCCTTTAAGAACAATATCGCACTGTACAGCGCACATCTGCCGCTCGATATCCATCCACAGGTCGGCAACAATGCGCAGCTTGCAAGAGCACTGGGATTTAGATCGAATCTACCGTTCTTCGAAGAAAAAGGTCAGAAGATCGGATTGAAGGTACGCGCTTCTTTGCCGCGCGATGAGCTCGATCGCAAATTGCAAAAGGTGCTCAATGGAGCTGTAAAAACATTCATGTTCGGCGCTAAGAAGACCGGAACGATAGGGATCATTTCAGGCGGGGCCGGTTCGGAGATATACAAAGTTGCCGAAGAGGGCGTTGACACGTTTATCACTGGTGAAGCGCCGCATTGGGCGGCAGTAGCAGCCGACGAACTCCGCATGAATCTTTTGCTCGGTGGACATTACGCTACCGAAGTGTTTGGCGTAAAAGCGCTGGCCGAGCATTTGTCCAAGCGGTTCAAAATTCCATGGGGCTTTATCGATTTCCCAACAGGAATGTGAAAGAGCCGAACGACAAAGCCGCGTAAATAGAACCGCCGGGTATTCCTAATTCCTGTCACCGTGCCGAAGTTCGAATGACAAAGGACGAGAGAAAGTCGAAGCGCGTTCGACGTTTTCATCTCCTGTTAGCTATTGTGACGGTCATTCCGGTGACCACGGCTTCGGTCACAGGCGGCCGGCCACCGCAACTAAATGGATTCAAGGCCATTCGAGTGCACTACAGCCCTCTGAACAAAATGATCATGTCCGTCCGCATCAATGGACAGCCCGCAAATCTGCTTGTCGATACCGGTTCGAACGAAATCATCCTGGACGCCGCCGAAGCTGATTCGTTTGGCATTAAGCCGTCGCAAGGCAATTTGCGATACATCCAGTCCACTCGGGTCAACGGCCAGCAACTGCCAGTGGCTTTTGCACAGAATCTCTCCGCCGGTAGCGTGAGTTTTGGCAGCCATTTCGTTGCCCTGCGCGATTCAAAACGTCCAGCTGCCGGAGATAGCAACGCGGATGGCATCCTGGGTCTGAATTTTTTCACGCGGTACCAAGCAATAATCAATTGTCGCGCCAAACTTATTTTCTTTAGGGTCGATCGAGCCCCGAACATAGATCTTCGGCCCGTTGCCTCGGAGGAAAAATTCACGGCAATACCTTTGCGACAGGAGAGAAACGGAGCGTTAACCGTGCCGTGCTCGATCCGAGGGGAAGCCACGCGTTTGCTCGTTGATACCGGCAGTTTTATCACAATTTTGCATGAACCTTTGATTAAATCGCTCAGTGTCTCGATCGAAGCAACGCATGTCTCTGTAAGTTTCACACGTGGCGCGTCGCGAAAAATTAACGCAGGACAAATCGATGAGCTTAAGATTGGCCACTTCAAAGCGCAGCCTGGAAAGTTTGGCGTAACCGCGTTGCCCAACTTTACCCTGGTGCAGGGCGACACTAAAATCGGCGGAATTCTGGGCATGGATACGTTGTACAAACATCATGCGTTAATCGATCTCGGTGGCATGAATCTCTTTTTGAAATGACGCTTTGCCTCGCGTGACTCTTGCTCAACGTAAAGTTTTCGCTTTCGTAAATCGCCGGACATTGTTCTTTGTTCGCCGATGACCGCATCCGAAGATCGGCGGGGAAGTACGCGCGCGGCGGGAATCGTCGGCTTGGCGATTCTGTCGAGCCGAATACTCGGGTTGATCCGCGAAATGATATTTGCCGGCCTGTTCGGCGCGGGAAGAAATCTCGATGCATTCCTGATGGCGTTTCGCTTGCCAAATTTGCTGCGCGATTTGTTTGCTGAAGGAGCACTATCGACGGCGTTCATCACGACTTTCGCGAAGAAGATCGCGGTCGATGGCGATGAATCGGCGTGGCGACTGGCGAACAAAGTCGCAACTCTCACCGCTGTTTTCATGAGCGCGGTGACTTTGCTCGGAATTATTTTCGCGCCGCAGCTCGTAGAGCTCTTAACATGGGGAAGCTGGTCGCCGGACAAGACTGCACTGACAATTTCGCTCACGCGCATCATGTGGCCCTTCATGCTGATGGTGTCACTCGCTGCGCTGGTGATGGGCATCCTCAATGCGAAACATGTTTTTGGTCCGCCTGCCATGGCGTCCAGTTATTTCAACCTCGGTTCGATCATTGGCGGCGTAGCAATCGGATATTGGCTCGACCCGCATTTCGGGCCGCGGTCGCTGGTGGGCCTGGCATTTGGAACGTTGATCGGTGGCGCCTGGCAACTGGTGGGACAATTCCCTTCTCTGTGGCGTGTTGGCTACAGGTACCACCCTGATTTTCACTGGCGTGACGAGGGGGTTCGCACCGTCCTCACGCTGATGGGACCTGCCGTGATTGCCGCAAGCGCCGTGCAGGTCAACGTCCTGATTAACAGCGGATTTGCAGCCAGCCTCGGCAACGGACCCGTCAGTTGGTTGAACATCGCATTTCGCCTCATGCAATTGCCGCTGGGAATATTCGGCGTGGCCATCGGAACAGTTACACTGCCGCTGGTATCGAAAAGCGCGGCCGTTGGAAACATGGAGGAATTTCGCGCGATTCTTGCTCGCGGGATCAGACTGGCGTTTTTGCTTACCATTCCATCGGCGATTGGCCTGGCCATGTTTGCCTCGCCCATCATAAGCGTTATCTATCAACACGGACGCTTTAATGCGGAAATGACGCGCGAAACTTCCGGTGCTCTGGAATTTTATGCTATCGGACTTGTTTCCTATGCCGTTCTGAAAGTATTAACACCCGCATTTTACGCGATCGGCAAGCGCAACACGCCGATGATCATCAGTTTCATTGCGATTGGTGCAAATCTTTTTCTGAACTGGCTTTTTACATTCCGGCTAGGGTGGGGGCATCGTGGACTTGCATTTTCGACCAGCCTGGTTGCCACCATTAATTTTTTATCGCTTTACGCGCTGATGCGGAGCCACGTGCGCCGGCTGGAAACGCGGCAACTGCTAATCGGACTTGGCAAAATGTGTCTCGCTGGGGGGGCGCTGGCATTGGTTTGCTGGGCAGCTAATTACTGGTGGCTTAATGCATGGTCGCAGTTGCGTTTTTTCCCAAAGTTGTGCGAACTGCTCGCTGCAATCGCGTTGGGTGCTGCAACGTTTTTTGGCTGCGCTTTTTTGCTGCGCGTGGCTGAGGTGCAGGACATCGTTGATATCTTCCGCCGGCGCTTTACCAAGCGCGACTTGTAGGGCGTCTGTGTCAGACTCCGCCCGAGATGGCGTTTCACAGAAACGCCGTACAATTCATCCCAGCGCGTGATTCAGATCTTCGATCAGATCATCAGCGTTCTCGAGGCCAATCGACAATCGCAAGAGGCTGTCGGGCGAAGTCGTTCCTGCTCCCTCAATCGATGCTCGATGTTCGATCAGGCTCTCCACTCCCCCAAGACTCGTTGCACGTGTGAAGATTTTGGTCCTGGCAGCGACTGACATTGCCGCCTCACGTCCGAGCTTAACCTCGAAGGAGAGCATCCCGCCGAACATTAACATCTGTTTCGAAGCGATCTCATGGCCGGGATGCGATCCTAATCCAGGGTAGTGGACACGCAAAACTCTCGGGTCTTGGGCAAGGAAATCGGCGACCTTTGTAGCATTCTCGGAGTGTGCTCGCATGCGCCAAGGCAATGTGCGCATACCGCGCAGGATCAACCAGCAATCGAAAGGCGATGGAACCGCTCCGCCTTCATACTGAACGCTTCGGACGCGTTGAGAAAAATCATCCTGCGTCTTGAAAACGACGATTCCCCCGAGCACGTCACAATGCCCGCCAAAATATTTTGTGGTCGAGTGGAGGACTAGATCGGCACCTAGATCGAACGGGCGCTGAAGCGTGGGCGCCCATGTATTATCACAAACGCAAATGGCACCTGCTTGATGCACAATCTGAGCGACAGCAGCGATAGCGACAATTTTTAACAAAGGATTAGATGGAGTTTCTATCCAGGCGAGCTTCGTCTTGGAGCGCAACGCCTTTTCCACGGCGCGAAGATCGCTCATGTCAACGAAGCTGACCTCGAGTCCCCAACGTTTGAAGATTTCGCGGAGTAATCGCGATGTTCCGTAGTACGCATCTACGTGCGCGAGGACGTGATCGCCCGGCGTGAGCGCCTGAAAGATTGACATGCTCGCTCCAGTCCCGGACGCAAAAGCTGCCGCTTCAGCGCCACCTTCCAGCGCGCTGATCCCTTGTTCCAGCGCTTGACGGTTTGGATTGTTGTTGCGCGTATACATGAATCCGCGCGAGTAGGTGCCTTCGGTATCCCGCTCGAAGGTGGTTGAGAGGTAAATCGGTGAGGAAACCGAGCCAGTGGCCGGATCAATCGTGTGGCCTGCATGGACAGCCAAAGTCTCAATTTTCATCGTGTTGATTTCTCAAACGGACGCTAGGAGTTGCAAATGCGGTTGTCGATCTTATCATATGCCACCTTTCGGTGTTGACTCACGAATGGTTTCGGAGTTGACGCCTCCCATCCTCCGGCGCAAATAGCAACCTGCATTAGCGGCCGATGGGTTTAGCCTGCGAATTTACTCATGAGTGTTTACGAAGACGACGTGTTTCGAATGGCGTGTGACCAATTTCAGGTTATCGCCGATTACCTAAGCATCGATAAGAACGACCGCGAACGGTTGATGTATCCAAAACGCGCTATCGCGGTGACCTTGCCGGTACACATGGATGATGGCAGCACCAAGACGTTCCAGGGTTACCGTGTTCAGCATCATTTGACTCTCGGTCCCACGAAAGGTGGGACTCGTTTCGCTCCATCCTTATCGATGGGCGAAACAGCAGCATTGGCGATGTGGATGAGTTGGAAATGCGCTCTGTCGAATTTGCCGTACGGTGGAGCAAAAGGCGGCGTGGCAGTAGATCCGACGAAGTTGTCGCGCAAGGAATTGGAAGCCGTTTCGCGCCGCTACATGCAGGAGATGATCCCATTTGTCGGACCCCATACCGACATCATGGGCCCGGACATGGGCACGGACGAGCAGGTCATGGCCTGGTTCATGGATACCTACTCAGTTCACCAGGGCTATTCCGTAAGCGAAATCGTGACGGGCAAGCCGGTCGCTATTGGCGGAACTGAGGGGCGTCGTGAATCAACCGGTCGCGGAGTTGTTTACCTGATCGAGCGCGCGTTGAACATGTTGAAAATGGATCCTGAAAAATGCACGGCCATTATACAGGGATTCGGCAATGTCGGCTCCGTCGCGGCGCTTTCCCTGGCGTACAGGAGCGGTGTCAAGGTTGTTGGAATCAGCGACGCGTATGCCGCGATATACAATCCGAAAGGAATTGATATCAAGGCGGCCGAGCAGCATGCGATGAAAAAACGAAACCTTCGGGCTTTTTGCGAGGCCGATCATATCGATCCCAACGAACTGCTTACCAAACCCTGCGATATCCTGGTCCCGGCAGCGGTCGATCGCGTAATTAATGGCAAGAACGCAGATCAACTCAAATGCCGCGTCCTTGCGGAAGCCGCTAATGGACCGACCACGCCAGAGGCTGATCTGATCCTGGAAAAACGATGGGACGAAATCTTTGTGATCCCGGACATTTTATGCAACGCCGGAGGAGTAATCGTTTCTTACTTCGAATGGGTCCAGGGCTTGCAATCGTATCTGTGGACAGAGACAGAAGTGACGGACAAGCTTTTCCGAATCCTCGAGCATTCGTTTGCGCAGGTAATCAGACGCGCGAAAGCGCATAAAATCTCTCACCGCACCGCGGCCATGGCCATCGGTGTCGAGCGTGTTCTCAAAGCTAAGAAGGTCCGTGGCCTGTTCCCGTAACGCGTAATGAAACACTACGGGCTCAATACTGCGCCTCTCTTTTCGGCAAAAGCGAGGATTGAAGTGAGAGGCCCCAAAACACTCGTGGGTTGTCGTTGAACCCTCACTTCGGTAAGAAAGCGTGAGAGAGCATCTCGCTGCCGCGTAAAATGAACTTTTCGCATACCGAAGAACGGCGAGACGGACAGCAGTTCGACATTTTGACGGATTCGGAGAACGGGTTCCGGACCGTTGTTTCCCGACTCGGTGCGGAACTTGTTAGCATCGCGCGGATGAACGAAAAAGGCGATTGGATCGGGTTCCTTTATCGCGATAACAATGTCGAAAAGCCCTCAGAAGGCTGGGCAAACCATGCCACAGTGATGGGCTACTATCTTCATCGACTCAAAGACGGACACAGTCTTTATCGAGGCCATGAAATCAAAGGCGGCAACCATGGTTTCCTCCGCTCAAAAACGTGGCATTCCACAGGACCTTCCATTCAGGAAACGCGAGCTTCATTGCAATATCGCATCACGCCCGATGATTTCTCAGCCGAGGAATATCCATTGAAGGTCAGTGTGAACCTGGCTTACGAGATCGAAGCCAACAAGATTAGTACCGTTTTCGAGTTTCGGAACGAAGAGCCTGAATTGACTGCGCATGTTTCCTTCGGGCTACATCCTGGATTCGCGTCGACTTCATTTGAGACTTTTCATCTTCAAATGCCCAGGGGTCTCTATCGCCGTCATCTTTCCCCGGGAAATTACCTTTCGGGAGAAACGCGTGATATCGAGTTCGCCGGTGGTGAAATGCCGTTTTCGAGAACGGAACTACCTGGCTCGATAATTCTGGAATTCGTCGATGTGCCGAGACGTAAATTTTCCTTTGTCGATCCGCCGAGTGGCCGATGGGTAACCCTGGATCTGACCGGCGTGCCTTACCTGACCTTGTGGTCTGACGGGGGTCCATTTCTTTGCATTGAACCTTGTTGGGGTCTCACGGATCATCGCGAGCAGCGCCCTTTCGAAAAGAAGGAAGGAATTCAAACGATTCTGGCAGGCGGTGTGTTGCGCGCTTCGTTCAGCATGGCGCCGGAACTTGCCTCGTGCGACTAGCCAGATAGTTAAACACGAAAGAGATGCCATCCGCTTCGCTTCGCACCCTGCTCGCGCATTCGATCGATTATGCGGGCATGTTTCCGCCATGCAGCCTGGGGCTTGAACAAGCAGTTGGAAACCAGGCTCAATATGTGCGCTCTCCAGACGCGTGGATGCTTGGTTCATTCGTCCTGTCCACTGGAGAATTCGATGCCATCAGACAATTATTGGCGAGTTTTGATGTGAAACACCCGTTGCGCATTGCTGCGCTCGGACCGAAGACGCAAGGGCCCGATAGTTTTCTCAAAAGCCTTCAAAAAACCAATGCCACGATTCTCGCGCTATCCGGAAACAACGTCGATCTGGTATCAACGACTCACCTTGAAATGTTTTTGCCAGATGCGATCGACGTCGCATTACTGAGGGACGCGAAATCGATCCTGGGTGATTTGCCGGTTTTCTGGGAAGCGCCACCGGATAGGGCGGAACAAGCGATTGCTCTGCTTGCTGAGTTTAGTTCTGGCGCGGACTCAACAACGTTCGGTTTCAAGCTACGCACTGGTGGAGTTACACCAGATGCATTTCCGACTTCGACGCAAATTGCCAAAGTACTTGTAAGTCCCTCTGCGCATCAACTCCCCATAAAGTTCACGGCGGGTCTCCATCATCCGCTGCGACAGTACCGGGAGGAAGTGCAGGGGAAGATGCACGGTTTTCTGAATGTATTGGGCGCGGCAGTCCTGGCTGCGGAGCACCGATGGGACGTGGATCAGACTGCGATCATGCTCGAAGATGAAAACGCACAGTCCTTCTTGTTTACCGATGATTTTTTTGCGTGGCGCGAATGGCGAATCGACATCAAACAGCTGCAATATCGTCGACGATTTGTTATATCGTTTGGCAGCTGTAGCTTCGACGAACCGCGCGACGATTTGCGCGTCTTAAAATTATTATAGAGCGCCCGTACCGGACGCCATCGGTTGGCCTTTCGCAGAATGGAGCCGGCGGGCGCCCAGCGACATAGACGGGAAGCCAAAGGGTGAGCGAACTGGCGCGAGCGAATCAAACGCCCTACAATTCCACGGATGGCACTGAAATCATTCATCGACGTTTCGCCTGACTCGTATTTTCCTATCGAGAATCTTCCGTTCGGCATTTTTCAACCAAAAGGGGGCAAACCGCGAGCGGGCGTCGCAATCGGCGATTTCGTTCTGGATCTTTCGGTTCTCGAAGAGCTCGGCCATTTCCGCGCACCGGAATTTCAGGGTCAAAAACCCTTTTCAGAAAGCTCGCTGAATGCATTCCTCGCGCTTGGTCGACCGGCGTGGCGCAAGGCGCGCACGGTTCTGCAACGACTTCTCTCGTCCCAAACACCGATCCTTCGCGACAACGCAAGACTGCGATCGCGGGTATTCCATGCGCAAAAGAGTGTCACCATGAAATTGCCCGTGCACATAGCGAACTACACCGATTTCTATTCGTCGTATCATCACGCGCACAATGTTGGAACGATGTTGCGTGGCCCGGAAAACGCGCTGATGCCAAATTGGAAATGGTTGCCTGTTGCCTATCATGGCCGTGCCAGCTCAGTCGTCGTCAGTGGGACCGACGTGCGACGGCCTCATGGTCAGACGAAACCTCCGGATGCCGCGGCACCGATATTCGGTGCGACAAAGAGCCTCGATTATGAATTGGAAATGGCATTCCTGATTGGGCCGGGAAATACGTTAGGTAAACCGGTGCCAATCGACCGTGCCTGCGATCATATTTTCGGTTTGGTCTTAATGAACGATTGGAGCGCGCGAGATGTTCAGGCATGGGAGTATCAGCCGCTTGGTCCATTCCTGGCGAAGAATTTTTGCACCAGTATTTCACCATGGATCGTCACGCTGGATGCTTTAGAACCGTTCCGGAAGCCGCTTCCGCCGCAAGATCCCAAACCGATGCCCTATTTGCAGGGGAAGGATGATTTCGTGTTCGACATTCAGCTCGAAGCCCGCCTGCAAACTTCATCGATGCCGGCGGCGCACGTTATCACCCGAACAAATTTTCAAAATCTATATTGGAGTATTGCCCAGCAACTTGCCCATCACACGGTCAACGGCTGTAATTTGCAACCTGGGGACCTGCTGGCGAGTGGGACCATTAGCGGTCCGACTGAAGAATCGCGCGGCTGCATGCTGGAGTTAACGTGGCGGGGGGCGAATCCCTTAAAGCTTCCAAATGGCGAAACCCGCAAGTGGCTCGAAGACGGAGATACACTCACAATTGCTGGCTGGTGCCAGGGTGACGGTTACCGCGTCGGGTTCGGTGAGGTGAGCGGCCGCATTCTGGCTGTCGAAGGAGCCAAGCATTCGCCCGCGAAGTGATGGATGGGTGCTCGCCGCGCAACTTCAAATTGCCGCGCGCTCAACATTCTTCTCTCAACCAAGCGGGCGTTGCACGATTCTGCGTCGCAACAGGTTAGTGCCCTCGAACGACGTAATGCCCGTGGATCCAGACCTGCTGACCGTGTCGCCACACCCGGCGACCTGGTCTCCAGACGTAGTAGGCACCGCCATACCAGTATCCGGGGCCGCGAACATAATATGGTCGATCGTCGACTGCTATTGTCACTGAACCAGGATTGCCGTAATACGGGCCACCATAATAAGGTCCGTAGCCCGGGTAAGCGGTGTAATAACCTTCGCAGCCTCCAGCCCAAAACAGGGCTGATAGCAGCAGAACCGGCAAAATCACTCGCATCGATCCGGCTTTTATTTTGTTCACGCTTGCTAGATCAACTGTGCTCATCTTCATACAATACGTATTCGGTTTCGGTAGAGCTTCCGCGTCTGGCTAGCCGCTTGAATTCTATACAACGCCTTGATCGAGCATTGCATCAGCCACTTTCACGAACCCGGCAATGTTCGCGCCAACTACCAGATTGCCGGGATGGCCATATTCCTCTGCGGTTTCCCACGCGTTCTTGTGAATGGTGAACATGATGTGCCGCAGCCGCGAATCGACTTCCTCGCGTGGCCATGGCAACCGCATCGAGTTTTGGCTCATCTCCAGACCAGACGTCGCCACGCCTCCAGCATTTGCCGCTTTGCCAGGGCCAAAGAGAATTTTCTTGTGAATGAACAGATCGACGCCCGTCGGGACGGTTGGCATGTTCGCCGCTTCGGAGACCAGGTAGCATCCGTTCTGAATTAGCTTACGCGCGTCTTCGTTGGATATTTCATTCTGCGTGGCGCAAGGGAACGCACAATCGCATTTGATGCTCCATGGGCGTTGTCCCTTCACGAACTTCGCGCGGAATTTTTTGGCATACTCGTCGATCCGTCCGCGCCGCACATTCTTGATACTTTTGACCCAGGCCAGTTTTTCTTCTGTGATCCCGTTCTTGTCATAAATAAAGCCGCTCGAATCCGACATGGTGATCGGCTTCGCGCCACATTCGATCAGTTTTTCGACCGTAAATTGAGCTGCGTTACCGGCGCCGGAAACGGTGCAGACTTTTCCTTCGATGGTTTCCTCTCGGGTCTTGAGCATTTCCTGCGCGAAATAAACTGCGCCGTATCCTGTAGCTTCCGGACGTATGAGCGAGCCGCCCCAGTTAAGCGCTTTGCCGGTCAACACTCCCGTGAACTCGTTTGCCAGGCGTTTGTATTGACCAAAGAGATATCCAATCTCGCGGCCACCCACGCCGATGTCACCGGCCGGTACGTCCGTATTGGGACCGACGTGGCGAAAAAGCTCGGTCATGAACGATTGACAAAAACGCATGACCTCTCGATCGGATTTTCCTTTTGGGTCGAAATCCGAGCCGCCTTTGCCGCCGCCCATGGGCAGACCCGTAAGCGAATTCTTAAAAACTTGCTCGAACGCCAGGAACTTGATGATGCTCGCACTGACTGTTGGATGAAAACGCAGGCCTCCTTTGTAAGGACCGAGCGCGCTGTTCATCTGAACTCGGAAGCCGCGATTTACCTGGATCTCGCCTTTGTCGTCAATCCATGGAACGCGAAAATGGATCAAACGCTCCGGTTCCACCAAACGCTCAAGAATCTTTCCGTCGCGATATTTTTTGTTGCGCTGGATGACCGGTCGGATCGATTCGAGTACTTCGGTGACCGCCTGAAGAAACTCAGGTTCGTTGGGATTACGCTTCTTAACGATTTCTAGAACTTGCTGCACCAGGCCCATAAGGGTGTTACTTCTGCCGATTATTTCCCTGCTAGGCAACAAAAAACCATTGTCGATGATAACGAGGGACCGAAGCGGCTGGGCGTCCCATGGTTGCCTTTCGAGAATTCAGCCCCGCGCTGATTGGATAGCGCGCTATACATCAGGCTGCGCCAGAAAAGGCGACGAGAGTGCTAAGAAGCCCTGGCGCGACGCTTCGGAGTAAACTTGAAACCCACATAAGTTGCCGAGCTAATCCCAAGCAACGTCATCAGGGTTGGGTCAAATGTAGGCATCGTCCATTGGAAGATTGACTGCCAGATGAACACTATCCCGAGAATGAAATTCCAAACCAGCATCTGGAGTCGCGCTATCTCTGGGTCGCCGCCTTCCGAAATAAGATCGTTGAAGAAACCTTGCGAAGCTCTGCGAGGCGCCCGGCCTCGCCCAAATCCTGTAGCCACCAAAAGGGTCGCTCCTTGAAGACCGAGCAGCAGGGGCGCGCTTCCACTCAGTATATTGCGATGCTCACCCATCAACGCCCAAAGATACGCGAAACAGCCGACACAGATCGTCAGCCACCATGCAAAGACGACTCGCGACAAACTCCACGGCGCATCCTGATCCGGCTCTGGCCCCGCACCCCGCGCGTCACGAAGGGCCGATGTCCCCAAAGCGGCTGCGAAGACGGCACAAATTGTGAAGACCACTGCGGTGATAGCCGCACCCTGGCGCATCGGAGGGACCATGGGCAGACTGCGATACACCGGTTTGACCGCTGAGCTGTACGTTGCTTCCGCGTTCACCAAAGTCGGCATTCGCAAGGCGTCGGCGGTGCCAGGGATCGGCCGGGCGAGAGAGATTTGAGCGTCACAAGTCGGACCAACAGCGCGAATGATCGCACGCCATTTTTCAAGCTCTTTTGGATCGGCTGGGGCGGCGAGGTGAAACACAACACGATTGTATGTTTCGCCTTCAAACTCTCCCGAGCCATACGTTGGTGGCGAAGTAGCGTCAAAAGGCGGAATGGTCTCGAATACCTGCCCTGCAATCATTAACCGTAGATTTGATCGTTCAGTCAGCATCCAGTGATTAACTTTAACCTGCAGTGGTTGCAGAGCAGCCTGTTGCTCCGCAGAGAGCGGAGACGACTTCCTTGAGTCCACCAGGGATAAGTAGTTTTTGAGCTCTTCCGGCTTCAAATCCTCAGGCAACAATCGCTGGTCAACACGAGCTTTGCTTAACAACCAGCCATCAAAATTCTGCAGAAAAACCGTTAAGGTGAGCGAATCCGTAAACAAATTGCTCTCGATGATGCGGCCATCATTATTACACCAGCCAACCCGAATATCTGTTACGTATTTTTCCGTTCCGTAACTTCGCACTCTGTTTGGTGGAGTCTTTAGCTGGTCCGAGGAGCGGTGGGTTTCTTTCGTCCAAATGAACCCCCACACAACGAGGATCACTACAAGCCCCACGCCCCAGACGATGTAGACAGTACGCTTCATAACAAACTACCAAGGTCGCGGCCGGCAAGAGCGTGAAGGGTTGGTCCGTTCGTGTCAATACAACAAGAGAATGTGCAATTCAGGCTTCAAACCTCTGGCTTGTCCGGCGATGAGCCCGGACCAACTTCTTTTCGGGGTAGGCGGACTTGTAATTTCCGCTTCCTTGTTTCTAATTGCTACCCCGATACGCGCGATTAGCTCAGTGGTAGAGCACTTGCTTCACACGCAAGGGGTCGCTGGTTCGATACCAGCATCGCGCACATCTATGCCATCGGAGGGTGTCGCAGCAAGCACTGAACTGATTTCGTAATGGGGCCGGTGGCTTCATCGATTCGTTAGATGATCTTGAGCACCCTGCGCTTTCTTTGCGCTCCATTCGCCCATCAACGTCGCCACTCCGGCGGCTATCCACACGCATACGAGAACCGCCAAGACCACCAAAACCGTGAAGGCCGCCTTAGGTGCGTAAATGACAATCAGGCGACCAATGCCTGTGAGAATGATGATGCCACCCAGCAAAACGCCAATGTAACGAACCACCATTTGGGGCATGGATTCATCTGCGCGATAGATCGTCTCCGGAAACCGAACCCGCGCCCAAGCGATCTCCGCGCTTTTCGGCGAACCAGA
>DASXMV010000146.1:0-6031 GCA_036495465.1 Candidatus Udaeobacter sp.
TCGAATGAGATTTTATAGAATCCCGCCGATCGAAGCATATCCAGTAAATGAACAATGTTCCCGTGAACAGTGTCGCGATCGCCGCGTACGAACACTTTGGCATCCGGATCTGACTGGTGCACCTGTACCAAGCGCGCCTGCATATCCGTATCTGTCATTTCATTTTTGTCGAAGAAAAAATGGCCGTCCTTATCGACCGAGACACTAATGTATTCGCGTTTTGTTTGCGTCTCACCCGAGCTGCCAGTTGGCAAATTCACCTTAATGCCTTTCATATGCACCTGGCTGAGACTCACCATCATGAAACTGGCAAGCAGAAAGAACATGATGTCGATCAAGGGGATGATCTCGATCCGTGCTTTTTTATGAGGAACAGGTGAGCCGATGTGCATGGAAACTTGCTAGATTGAAGACCGCGTTGCCGAGGCGGGCGTGCCGTGTTCGATTTCTATTCCCTTATGTTCCCTGTGTTCCTTATGTTGTGCTTCGAGCATCACTTCCAAGTTCGTCGCTGCGGTTTGCAGTTCGAACTCCAAGTTAGACACACGGGAAGTGAAAAAGTTAAACGGAATCAACGCGAAAATCGCAATGCCGAGACCGCAGGCCGTGGCGATCAACGCTTCCGCGATACCACCTGTGACCGCTTGCACAGCCAGCTCCTCGTTGCCGAGAAAGCTAAACGACCTGATCAGACCGGTAATCGTGCCCAACAGACCGAGCAAGGGCGCCAAAGTTACAAGAGTATCCATGACCACAAGGAATCGGCCCGCCCGCTTGATCTCAATACCCGCGGCGACCTGAAGTGCACCCTGCAACGAGGCGTGTTGGTGATTCAGGCCGTTCCACATCATTCTCAGCACCGGATCGCGTGACCCGCGCGAAAGCCTTGACGCCTCCGCAGTATCGCCCTGCTCGATTGCAGTAAATACCTTCTCGATTCGCTTGGGATCGCGTCGGAACCAGCGGCCAGTCCACCAAAAGCATCGTTCGATGACCACCGTCAGCGCAATGATCGAGACGATCAGAATTGGCCACATGACGGGCCCGCCTTGGTGGAACTTGCTAATTAACCAGTTGCCAGCGAGAAAACCGGTTTCAGGAGTCGGCGTGGCGCTTGGAGCTGCACTTGCAGTGGCAGCGGTTGCTGGGCTAGTTGCGGCTCCGGGTGCCGGACTCAGCGTCACAGGAACTGATGTACCGGGAGCGGCAACGGGCTGTTGTCCAGGCGGCAAGTTCGTAGCAGGAGATTGCATCGGCGCGGCCGGATTTACCGCGGCGGGATTTGTGGGTGCCTGAGCAGCTGGATTTGCCGGCGCCTGGGCGCCCGGACTCGTGCCGGGAGCTGCGGGCTGATTTTGCGCAGGCGGTGGAGATTGCGCTCCGAGAGTGAGCGCCAGCGCTAGTGAGCAGACAGTAGCGATGAATGATGTTTTCATAGTTTGTTAGATCAGGAATTTGATGGACCGATTGCGATGCGGAGTGCCTTTATCGCAAAATCATCACTGGCGAGTCCAGTAAAACTTTTCACTTTTTTGCTCCCCGAACATCTACCCTTTACTTCGTAATATCGCTACAGGCAGGATATAAGGCAAGCTCGTCATTACCTCATTTCATCATTTCTCGTGTGTGCGATGCGGCTTTGAAACGGTCGCAACGCGATTCTGCAAACGCGGCCAATTATCAATCGCTGCTTCCAGTGAATCGTCGGCATGAATCGGTCCGACGCCGGCTGGCGTTCCGGTGAGAATTACATCACCTGGCAACAGTGTCAGGGATTGACTCGCGAACGCTAGAATTTGAGCAACGGAGTAAATCATGTGGCTGGTGCGAGTGCTCTGACGCACCTCCCCATTCTGTCGTAGTTCGAGGGAAACATCGCTGACATCGACATCGGTATAAACGAACGGCCCGATGGGCGTATAGGTATCAAATGATTTGCAGCGGCCAAATTGCTTCTCGGTTTTTTGCAGATCCCGATCGCTGATATCCAGACCGATTGTGTAGCCGAAAACAAAATCCAATGCGCGCTCTGCAGAAACGTTCTTCGCAGGCTTGCCAATGACGATGGCCAACTCCACTTCGAAATCAGTTTGATGGTCGGGATATGCAATTTCAATGGCGCCCTCATGTGGCAATAATGAGGCTGGCGACTTGAACCATATCAAGGGCGTACCCAAAGTGGTCCGCTTCATTTCCGCAATGTGATCTGCATAATTCAAACCGACGGCGATCAATTTCGATGGCGCAACCGGAAGATCGATGGTGACAGTCGTTAGGCTGACAGTTTCACCTGTGGGTTCGATATCGATCCAGAACGGATTTTTTAAGACGCTAATTTCGTCGCTAAAAACCTCGCCGTAGAAAAATTTATCTTTAAATCTAAAGCCGCCGAACGTGCGCATTTACCTTACAATCGAAGCTCAGAATACAGCGGGTAACAACCACGATTTTTCAGCCTGCGCGAGTTTCCGGATTCCGACCGAATGGACAGATGAATTACCTGGGAACTACTGCTACAAAATCGCGCACCGGTTTTTGTTCTGGAATTGAAAACGCGCTGCCATTCTCACGAGCGAACCAAAATCCACTGGAAGATCCGCCATCGAGATTCAGAGCGCCTTCAATTTTCAAATCATCGGCGATTGAAGGCGTCACCAGGATCTTCGACAATTCCGCGAGCGAAACGCGGGAACAAAGGCCCAACAAAGCCAGAGTGCCTTTTGTCGTCGCCGCGAATGTGCGCCGTGCGCGATTCTCACTGTTCAAACCGCCAATGGGTTTCGCCAAATCAACCAGAAACGGGCCACACTGAATCGCTGTAGTTACTGCTGAGCGGCGAGTTGAGAATTCCCGGGCACGCACAATCTGCACTCCGCGCGCCGAGGCGACGAGTACCCCCGTGATCAAGCGCGCGCGCTTTAGAGGCGCGATCATTTTTCCGTTCGCGATTCGCAAACCAATCGGTGCAAACCCTTCGTCGAAATAGCCGCCATTCACTCCAGCCAGAGATTGTTCATGGTTCATCACCTCGCTGAGACCACCACCACCATTCTCGTTTTGAAGCAGACGCAAGGTACAGGTTTTCGTAGAAAAAATTGCAAGGTCGACAGTCACTCGTTCCCTGCCAGCCTCGTTTTCCAGAACAACATGTTTGTGCGCAACGCCGTCGCGACCTGCCTCCGAACTGCTTGAGACAATCGTCCAGTCAGCCTGTGCGGTCGCCGCGATGGCGAGAACGAGAAGAGTGCATCTAACACGCATAAGTTATAAAGGCGACGTATGCGGGAAGACTGTTCGCAGAATTACAGATTTTGTTCCCGGCTAGGCCTTATCGCCGTACTTCTGCAACACCGCCTGAAAACGTGGATCGCTGCGCAACGGATCCCAGATAGGATTAATTTTGATGCTCTCCACGGTGATTGCGCTGGGGCGGCTCAATAATCCGTCCAGGATTTCAATTGCGCGGTCGTTCTCGCCAAGAGTGGCGTAAACCTCGGCGACGCCAACCGTAATCTCAGGGCCGCCAAATGCGTCCTTGCTCTCCGGTCGCAATTCAGTCGCCCGCTGGGCCTCAGCGATCGCGGCTTCCTTTTCGCCGAGTTGCGCGAGCACTTTCGCTAATTGGATATGGGCATCTTCGGAATCGGGATTCCGTTTCGCCTGTTCCTCAGCAGCGCTTTTCGATTTTTCAAAAGCCGCTCGCGCTCCCCCGTCGTCATGCAGCGACTTCCGGGCAAAGCCGATAAAGTAATACTTGGCCCATAGACCTCCGGGAAACGCGGCGACTTGCTCGTCCGGCAAGCTTTCAGCTTCCTGCAATCCCTCTTGATACTTCCGTTCCAGGAGAAACACTTCACACCGCGATCCGATAATCTTAAGTTTGATCTCGCCCGTCAATGGGACCGATTTCACCGCTGCAAACGCTTTCTCCGCAACTCCAAAGTCCCCTTTTTCGAGTATGGCCAGTTTCGATTTCAGCTCTAAAGCGCCCGCCGCGGTGGGGTCAATGGCAAGCGCGCGATCGATGGCCCTGTTCGCCTTATCAAAATCGCGCAGCATCTGGTAGTTGAAGGCGAGATTTTGCACCACCCACACGTCTTTTGGACTGAGAGCGACCGCCTTTTCAAGATTCGCGGTGGATTCGTCCCACTTTCCCTGGCGTCGTTGGATTGCGCCGAGCGCGAGATAGACCTCCGATTCGTTAGGCAATCCATCTTTCGCGATTTCGAATTCCTTTAGCGCCGCGTCGTAATTGTTGTCACCGTAGTAATACGAAAATCCACGCGCAAGATGTGCCTCCGGCAGATCCGGCTGCAATTGAAGGGCTCGCTCGGCAAGATGGAGGGCTTTCTGGCGGCGTTCCGGAGTCAGTTCAAATGTGTGTTGAATCCAGCTTTCCAGTTGCGAATAGCGAGCAATAGCCAGTGCAAAGTTTGGATCCAGGTCGATGGCCCGCTGGTAAAGCTGTTCGCTTTTCTTCAGTTTTTCAAAGTCCTCGGCAGCCATGGAAAGATCGTGTGCCTGCACAAAAGCCAGGTAGGCGTCACCATTTTCGGTAGGCTTGTGTTCTATTTGCGCTTTTTCGCTTGGCGATAGCTTTGCCCGCAGCTCGTTCGCGATTTTTTGAGCGAGATCAGTTTGAATTGCGAACACGTCGGTCAACTCACGATCGTAGTCTTCCGCCCAGATATGCTCGTCATTCTCGGCGTTGATCAATTGCACGTTGACGCGAACTCGATTGCCATCGCGGCGAACACTGCCTTCGAGAATTGTGCCGACACCCAGCGCCTTTCCGATTTCACGAAGATTGGAGGCTTTCCCCCGGTACGGCATTACCGAGGTGCGCGAAATCACCTTCAAGTCGCCGATCTTTGATAAATTAGTTAGAACGTCGTCTTGAATGCCATCCGCAAAGTACGCGTTCTCCTTGTCATCACTGAAACTTTCGAAGGGCAATACCGCAATCGACTTGTCGACCTTGTGAGCTGACACGCGCGGAAGGAGGAAAAAACCGGCAGCGGCGGAAATAATCACACCGGTTGCCACTAGCATGATGATGTTCCGACGACGATGGGATCCGGGTACTGCTGTTCGCGTTGCGCGAACGCCCTGGGGAGTGATGTCGTACGCCCAGGCAAGCATCAGCGCGATCGGAAAGCCGAGGAGCAGCAGGGTAATCACCAAACGCAGCGCCCAATTTGGTAATTCCCATGCCGGAAAGGCGGCCGAGGCCAGCTGTATCACGCCTCCTGCAGCAATTATGTAAGCCGCTGCTACACGGTAAACCTTGCGTCGTTTTACTTCCTCGAAGAAGCCGCCATTCATGAAAAGCCTTTGGATTCGTTAGGACTATAGTCCAACAGCGAAAACATCGACACGAAAAGATCGTGCGATTCGCTTTGCGAATTTTCCTGCCGGTCCGCAATGCTGGTGGCTGAGCATCTGCCGAAAACTGAACCAGACTTTAGACTCTTAAATCGTACTTATCGATCAAGGCCTGAAAGCGTGGATTGCTTCTCAGCGGGTCCCAAATCGGATCGATTTTCAAAGAGGATATCGTAACGCCGCTGGGATTACTCAGCGAGTGGTCGAGAAGTAAAAGCGCCTGATCAGTTTCACCTGTCCAGGTATAAATCTTGGCCAGCTCAAGCGTAGCTTTTGGTCCCTCGAGAGCATCCTCAGATTCGGGCAAAAGGTTAACCGCACGTTTGCCTTCGGCGATAGCCTCTTCTTTCTCACCAAGCCCGGCAAGAATCTGACCGAGCAACGCATGCCGGAAAGCGTCGTTCGGCGCTTCGCGCAGGGATTGTTCTGCAACCGGACGCGCCTGTTCGAATGCAGATCGAGCCTTTTCCTTGTCATCCAAAAACGCATAAATCGCGCCTTCGAAAAATTCCCTTGGCTTAGAATCGTGATTGGCAAAATCTGGCGATATTCGATTCAGAAGATCGAGAGCCTCAGGGAATCTTCGTTGGAGCATCCGGAGTTGAACCCGACCGTACGTAACCATCCCCTCGGGATCGACGCCTGG
>DASXMV010000147.1:0-4760 GCA_036495465.1 Candidatus Udaeobacter sp.
CGGCTCAGCGGCGCGCTCGCTTCGAATTTTTGGTAGCAGCACGGTCTCGCTAATTGGCACAAGCGCTTCGCAGATACCATGCAAGTTTTTATCAGAAAGGATTGCCACGACAAGTGTAGCGCGCTGGTCCCCAAAAATTTCGCGCCATGTTTTTGCGAGCAACTGTGCTGCAGCCGGGTTGTGCGCGCCGTCGATAATCGTTCGTTCGTCCCACCTCTGAAAACGCGCCGGCCATTCGATACAGCTCAAGCCGCGCGCCACAGATGAAGCATCGACATTGATGTCCGCTGCGCGGACCGCGGCAATCGCAAGCGCCGCGTTTTGTTTTTGGTGCGCCCCCGCGAGCGCAATCGGTGTCTCTTCATAAGACCCGGTTACAAATTGCAACGGCGCCCCGCATTTAGCTGCACGCGCACGAATCACTTCTTCGGCTTCCCGCCGCTGGGGTGCGCAAACAATGGGAATACCTGGCTTGATAATGCCAGCTTTTTCAGCAGCGATTTCGGAAATCGTTTTTCCTAACCATTTTTCGTGATCAAAATCGATCGATGTTATCGCTGAAACATTCGACTGAATGGCGTTCGTGGCATCGAGCCTGCCGCCCAGGCCTGTTTCAAGGACAACGATCTCGACTTTCGCGTCGGAGAAATGTTTGAGAGCAAGGGCCGTGACAACCTCAAAAAATGTGGGATGCGGATTCCAGCGTGCCACGAGGTCGCGAATAGTCGTTAGGCCACCGGCAACCGCATCTTTAGAGATCATCTGGCCGTTCACACGAATGCGTTCTCGGAACGTGACGAGGTGAGGGGAGATGAACAGGCCGGTGCGATATCCTTTCGCACGGCAGACAGAATCGATCATGGCGCAGACAGAGCCTTTGCCATTTGTGCCTGCGACATGAATGACCTTTCCAGGAATAACAATCCCTGCAGTGCCTTTGGCAGCTTGCAACGCGCCAGTTTGCGAAAGCTCTTCGAGTAAACGCTCGATGTTTTCCAAACCGAGCTTGATTCCGAAACGCTGGAGGTCGTAAAGCCAAGCGAGCGCTTCCTGGTAGGTTAAGGAAGATCGCGGCATATGAGCCGCTCCTACATTCACGGCGCAGCAGTGAAATAGTTGAGCAATCTGCTGATTTGTTCGCGCATCTTTTTGCGGTGCACGATCATGTCGATCAAACCATGCTCCTCGAGAAACTCGGCGGTTTGAAACCGTTCCGGCAAATCCTGGTGTGTAGTTTCCCTGATGACGCGCGGACCAGCGAAGCCAATCATGCTTCTAGGTTCGGCAATAATGACATCGCCCAATGACGCGAAGCTGGCCATGACGCCCGCAGTCGTCGGATTTGTTAGTACCGAGATGTAAGGAAGTTTTGCTTCCGTGTGGCGAGCGAGGGCGCCGCTTGTTTTGGCCATCTGCATCAGGCTTAGCATTCCTTCGTACATGCGAGCTCCGCCGGAAGCGGCGACGATGATCACTGCGCAACGCTCTGCGGTTCCGTACTCAATCGTGCGCGTGATTCTCTCCCCAACCACCGAGCCCATTGTGGCGGCCAGAAAGCCGAAATCCATCACAGCAATCGCCACCTTGTTGCCGTCCAGGACGCCGTGCCCGCTGATAACAGCATCGAGAAGACCCGTGGTTTCCTGATACTTCTTGAGGCGATCTTTGTACCCGGCCATTCCCTGGAAGCGCAAAACATCGACCGATTTCAATCCAGCATCCATTTCCACAAAAGAGTCTGGGTCCAGCAGGTTTTGAATTCGCTCCTTGGCCGGTTGCAAAAAATGGTGGTCGCAACGCGGACAAATTCGCTGATTCTGTGCAAGCTCGATCTCCGGCACAACCTCCGAACAGCCGGGGCATTTCTGGAAAAGGCCGCGCGGAATCTCCTTCTTCTTGCCGCTTTCTGCCTTGATTGCCGGTTTTTTGAAAATCGCCATTGCAATTATGCGCGCCGATTATGCTCGCGCTGCCATTGCCGCGTGGACAGAGGTCGCGCCACCGCGTTTCAACACGCGCGCGCACTCGCTCAGCGTGGAACCTGTTGTAAGAACATCATCGACTAGCAACACGCGTAAGCCTCGCACGTCCATGTTCTTTCGTAAACGGAAGGCATTATGCAAATTTTCCATGCGCTCGGCGCGATCGAACGCAGTTTGTGTAGTGGTATATCGAATTCTCTCCAGTAGAGATCTGCGTCGAATGGCGATGCGCACACTTAACAAGTCCGCGAGCAATGCCGCTTGATTGAAGCCGCGTTCCCGCTGGCGAGCCGGATGCAAGGGCACGGGCACGATTACGTCGAATTGGCGCCCCCGAAGACGTTCGTCGTCAAGCGCTGCGAAGAGCCAGCGCGCCACGAGATATCGTAAATGGGCCTGACGACCGTACTTAAACTCGTGAATAATCTGGCGGACTACACCTCGACCACGGTACGCGGCGACCGCGGCATCGAAATATATCGTGCGATGAGAACAGTTGGCGCATGTGAACGTACTGGTAATAGCTCCTTCGAACGGTTCGGAACACTGCTGGCAGAACGGCGCAACGATACGGATTGCCCTCGCTTCGCATTGGTCGCACAGATATTCGCCAGCTCGAATATTGCCACCGCAGACTGTGCAGACTGGCGGATACAGAAGCGATGCCGCCGCTTCAAGTAGTTCAAACTTGCGAAGTCCGATCATGTTTCAGCCAGATGCGCATTATTATCCAAGTGACGCCAGCGACACCAAGCGGGATAATTCCTACCAGCAAGTCCTGTCCTATCCAGGGGAGGACCAGCGCTTGCTGACGAGCCAAGCGGCTAAAAGCGCCGCTGGCAAAGATCCAACCCGCATGAAGGCCAATCGGTAACCACAACGATCGAGTCAGCACTCGCGCGTCAGCGAGAATCCAGCCGATCAGAAATAATGTCGCCAGCGCTGATGCCAGCAGCATCGGATCGCCTATCGCGTCAAATGCATGCGCAATCGAACTGAAGCCAGAAGTCCATGTAACAACCGCCGACGTTTGCTCGGGGGCCTTTAGAAAATGGATCACTGAAAAGATCGCTGAAACAGCAAAGATTGCCGCGTACTTCCGGCCGGTTCTTAGTAAAACTCCCAGAACAATCCCGCGAAAAAACGCCTCTTCGATAAATGGAACCGTTATTGACGCGAGTAGCATTTTGCCAAAACGCCCGAAGGCAAAACTGTGCCGAAATAGAAAAACGTGAAAGGCAATGAGTAACGCGCCGCAACAGAGCAGGGGAACCACGGAAACAAGAAAACCCCCGATAACATCACGGACCCAACGCGTGTTGGGTACAAGACCCAAGTCAGTCATGCTTCGCACGTGGCAGACGCGTAGAAATGGCCAGAACAAAACCAGGGCCGCAATCAGAAGCGCGCGGTGAAAGAATGTTTCGAAATCGTACCTTGCGAGAAAAGTGAATACACCGTGCGCCGCGAGCGCCTGAGCGATCCAAAAGAGAATTGGCGCGAGGAAAGCGCCGATGACAATCGCCGCAATAAAATACGCCGCTAATCTAACTACATCTTTCAAGCCATTAATGTAAGGTTTTTCCAGGATGCGGAGTCAACATATATGGACTGATAAGGATGAAGAAGGCCGAAAACGCGAAGTGCGCGCGACGAAGTTCGGCGGCTCTTGGAAGCTCCAGGCAAAAGTCGCCGGCGATCTTAACTGGACTTACTATGAACGTCCGTTGCTGGAGGATTTGTTAATATTGAAAGAAATCCTTGCCCGAAAATATCAGCGAAGGCGTGCTTCGATCGAGGACGTCGCCGCGATCGAAAAGCTCATCCGGGAAGAACGCGCCTATGAATGACGCTTGAGAACCTATGCTGAATCCCTGATGCTGGATACTCGATTTAGCTGCGCCCCAACCCTCGGTCAGTATCGAGAATCCCGTATCCAGTATCCCATGAACGAATTGTTGCGTGACAGTAGAGGCCGCGAATATATCGATGGGAATTCATCCATCTGCACGAACGATGCCGAAGAAATTACGGCTTGACCAACTTTTGGTCGGGAAAGGGTTATTTCCAAGCCGCGAGCAGGCGCGCCTCGCCGTGATGGCTGGCGATGTCAAAGTCGGCACCCGAATTGCGATGAAACCATCTGAGCTCCTCGAAGCAGAAGCTCCAATCTCGATAAAGCCACTGCGCAAATATGTCGGTCGAGGCGCATTGAAGCTGGAGAGTGCTTTCGACTATTTCAAAATCGACGTTCGCGGTAAAACGGCGCTGGACATCGGGGCTTCTACGGGCGGTTTCACGGATTGCATGTTACAACGCGGTGCTGAGAAAGTTTATGCGGTTGACGTCGGTCATGGCCAACTGGACTGGAAACTGCGCAATGATCCCCGGGTGATTGTGCTGGAAAAAGTTAACGCGCGATCTTTATCGCGGGACCACATTCCGCAACTTGTCGATCTTTCTGTGATTGATGTTTCCTTTATCTCGCTGACCTTGATCCTGCCAAACGCATTCGATCTAACAACTCCGAGCGGCGTGATTCTCGCATTGATCAAACCACAGTTCGAGCTGCAGCGTCCCGATGTAGGCAAAGGTGGAATCGTTCGCGACCCGGAGCTACACGGCCAGGCCCAGGAGCGGATCGTCACATTTGTCACGAACTCGGGGCACATGGTGACCGGTATTGTTCCATCTGCTATTAAAGGCACAGACGGCAATCAGGAATTTTTTGCATGCATCCGAAAACGATTGGCATAATCGCTCACACCGGGAAACCAG
>DASXMV010000148.1:0-4835 GCA_036495465.1 Candidatus Udaeobacter sp.
ATGTGATCGACAGGCAGGCCGTTACTGACCCTTGTCCAGCTATCGCCATTATTCGTGGAAAGAAAAACACCGCCATTGCCATTTAATGTGTCAGTGCCGGCGAAAAGGCTAGAACCGGTAACTGCAAAAGCGTTAACAGAAGGGTTTGTTAAGCCCGAGCTTGCCAGCGTCCAGGTTGCACCGTTATCCGTCGAACGGAAGACGCCACCGCCGATGCCGCCGTAAACCGTGGTGGTTCCAGCGAAGAGGTTTGTGCCGGAAACGACCAGCGAATTCACATAGGGATTGGTCAAACCATTATCCAATGGCATCCAGTTGGAGCCGTTGTCAGTGGAAAGAAACACGCCGCCACCTCTGGTCGCTGCGAACAGGTTGGATTCGTTGGCAAGGAGATCCATCACTGTCGCGCTCCAGGGACCATTAGACCGCTCCCAGTCCGCATCGGATTTAGCTGCCAGAAAAACGAGTGTCCCCAGCGCTGTGCAAAGGGTTAAAATAGATTTCTTCATAGGATTCAATTGTGTTGAGCTGACATTCCTCCCTCCCATTTGTAAGGGTGGGCGATCTTTGAGAGCGAGCGCAGCGTTCGCAGCAGTACTGCAAGAAATTCCGCGCAAGGTTACGTGGAAAAGACAAAAATTTTCGCGAACCGCAGAATTCCTGGTTTCTCTCTCGAAAGTGATAGCTAACTGTTGCGCTTTATAGTGGCGCTTTACTATCTCGAGGCATCATTGGGTGCGAGTGAGGCCACAATCTTTTCAAAGCGGTGATCGCCGCGCAACGGATCCCAGAACGGTAGCAATTTCAGCTGACCGTAGCTGAGACTGTTTGGCCGACGCATGGCCGCGAGGAGCCGTTCGTAAGCGAGGTCTTTCTCCCCAGCCCAGGCCGCGATCATTGCGAAGTACTGATTCATCGCTTCACCGTTGATGGCGTCTTCTTCTATCGGAACAAGCTCGACCGCACGTCGGCCTTCTTCGAGAGCCTCATTCTTCCGTCCCAGAGCCGCATCGATCAATCCAAGAACGCAAAGTGCCGGACCGTAGTTTGGTTGCGCCTTGACGATCTTCTCCTGTTCTGCGCGCGCCGCGGTAAAGGCCGAGTGTGCTTTGTCTTCATTTTTGGTCATGCGAGCGATAAGACCTTCCACGAAGGGGTGACTAAATTGAACAACATCGTCGCTCAATGGGGTTTCCCCCAGTGCCTTTAGCGCGTTTTCAGCAGTAACAGTGTCCTTCTCCATCAATGCGCATAGCAGCCAGGTATCAGCGATTGACGGCAGTGCGGAGGGATCTTTGCTCCTAATTGAATCGATTAGTTCGTGTAACTTTCTGGTGTCAGCTTTCCAATCCAATTCTACGAATGCACGAGCCAGCTGATTGATCACGTTTGGTTCCACTGCTATCGCGCGATCCAAAGCGGATGCCGCTTCGACGTAACGCCGCAGATGTCCGTAACTGATAGCGATTTGCCGCAAGGCGAAGAAGTTCCGTGGGTCGAGATCCAACGCGCGCTCGATGTTTCGCGTCGATTCCTCCCAGCGTCCCTGGCGTCTTTGAATGTAACCCTTCATCTCGAATATCCGGACGTTGTTAGGCAGTTTTTGCCCGGCGATCTCGAGTTCAGTCAGAGCCGCTTTGTAGTTCAGATGTCCTCGATACAGATTCTCCGCTTGCGCCAGGTGCGCTTCGCCTGAATCGGGACGGAGACGAAATGCACCTTTGATCGCCTCTTCCGCCGCTGCTAGACGCGCTGGAGTATGATCGTCACGAAAGAAATAAAGAAAATCATGAGCATAAGCGAGTTCACAATAAGCTTGAAAGAACGACGGATCGCGGGCGACTGCCTGGTTGAGTAAATCCACGGCCTGCAACAATTTTTCCGGACCGCCGGTGGTAGAACTCACCCAGAGAAGGAGATTTTTGGCGCGAGCGAACAAGTCGAAAGCGGTCAGGTCGCTGGTGATCGGCTGCTCAATGGCGAGTGATTCGGCAGCTGAGATTTTTGCGTTAAGGCGACTCGCGACTTTTTTTGCTATCTCACTTTGAATTACAAACAGGTCCTTCAAGTCAAAATCGTATTGTTCGGCCCAGATGTGAGTATCGGTGCGCGCATCGATGAGCTGCGCGTTCATATGGACTCGTGCGCCGGTTTTTCGCACGCTCCCCTCCAGCACGTGCGAAACTCGAAGGGCCTCTCCGATCTGGCGAACATTCCGCTTGCCGCGATATTCCATGACGCTGGTGCGACTGATTACTTTTAGACCGGCCAGCTGCGCCAGTTTAGTTAAGACGTCGTCCTGAACACCATCGGCGAGAGAAGCGTCCTCTTTCGCCGAACTAAGATTTTCAAACGGCAGCACGGCAATTCCAGTAGTCGGCGCCGGGCGAAACAGTTCGCTTTTCCAAATGATCACGCCAATGGAGGTCGCCAGGGCAAGCAGTGACGCAAACAGAGCGGCAACAGCTGGATTTCGCCGCACCCATTTCCGTCCACGAGCCAACATCCTGACGTGACGCGCTTGAATCGGCTCATACTTGAGCCAACGCTCAAGGTCTTGGGCCAGAGCGAGCGCCGTGGGGTAGCGGCGCTGCGGATCCTTTTCAAGGCACTTCAAACAAATCGTAGAAAGATCGCGGTCTAACTTTGCATTCCACAGCTGTGGATTCCGTGGTTCGGCTTCAAGAAGCAACCGGATTGTTTGATACGCAGTGCCGCCTTCGAATGGTGCATGACCAGTGAGGAGGTGATAAAGCGCCGCACCAAGTCCGTACACGTCTGTCGCATTGGTGATTTGCTCCGTCTGGCCGTTGGCTTGCTCGGGGGCCATGTAACCTGGCGTACCCAGCGTTTCTTTCGTGCGAGTAATGCTGTCTGTCGTTTCGGTCAGTCGCGCCAGACCAAAGTCTGTGAGATGCGGTTGCCCTTTTGCATCGACGAGGATGTTTCCCGGTTTAATGTCGCGGTGCAGAACTCCGTGCTCGTGCGCATAGTGCACGGCATGCGCGAGCCTTGCGATCAGGTTGGCTGCCCACCGGGCGCTTCGCTTCCGCCCGACCTCCGCGTCGAGTGGCTCACCCTCGATCAGTTTCATGCTGAAGTAGCACGAACCGTCGCGCTCGCCGATCTCATGGATCGGTACGATGCACGGATGATCGAGACTCGCTGCCGCTTCAGCTTCCAGATGGAAACGCTTCAGATGCGCTTGTGTCGCCCACTGTCCCAAGGCCAATATTTTCAACGCGACAGTTCGGTTGAGACTTTTCTGTCGCGCCCGGTAAACAATTCCTTGGCCACCGCGGCCCATTTCCTCGAGTAACTGATAATCGCCAAAGTCGGCTAGCATGCGCGTTGAACGCGCGATCGGGTTCTTCGAAGACCGTAGGCTCGAATTTGACTCGCGGCCACTTTCGGAGTCCATCGCATCCAGATCATTTTCTTCGAAAAACCCGGCTTCCAAGACGCACGCGCTGCAGAATTCGTTCGGTGCATCGGCAAAAAATGTTGCGCCGCATTTCTCGCAGAATCTGGTGGCAATCCTCATTCGTGCATTGTCTCTCCGTTCAACCCATCAATCGGAAAATTGTCGAGCAAGTCATGCACGCAACACAGCGACCAGATGGCGCAACTCATCCTCTACGTCTCCCGGTGCTATCACGGTACGCGCGATTTCCTCGTGTAGAAGTTCGCGGTAACGCTGCCGCAAGCGATGAAACGCCTGTTTCACTGCGTTTTCAGTCATCCCAAACTGATCCGCAATCTGGGCCTGTGATGGATGATCGGACTCGCCCGTTAGCAATTTCTTTAACTGATCAAACAACCCGGCATTACCGGACTTACGATATTCGTCACTGAGTTGTGCAAGCACTTCCTCCAAAACAGTTAGAGCCCAGCGGCGCTCATAAATTTGGTCGGCACTTAGCGTATCCGCCGGCGCAGTATCCCCGCCTTCACAGTCGCCTAACGCGTCCAGTGGAACTAGTCGACGGCCTTCGCCGCGCTTGATCGCCATGGCACGATATCGCTCGTTTGTAAGAAAATGTTTTAGCGACACCAGCAGATACGAGCGCAAACGACCTTTTTCTTTGCGAACGGTCTCCAGATCTCGACGCTCCAACAGGAGTGCAAAAAAGCCCTGAGTGAGGTCTTCTGCTTCCTCGGGCCCGGCGCCTTGTCGCTTGATGAAACTATAAACAGGCCGCCAGTACGTTCGGCAAAGTTTCTCGAGCGCCTCCTGTGCTGCTGGCGATTGACCCTGCGCCTCCAGCACCATGCTCCAATGCGTTGTCGCAAATGCAACCGCGCCGTTTTGTGCGCCCTCCAAATGCGTCGCACTCCGTGAACCCCAACTATCCACACCTTAATCCAAGTGAAGCGGAGCAAAAATCAAGTCGGGATTCCAGACGTTGTTGTTGCCAGTGTTTCGGCGGGTAATTTATAAGCCCGCTTCGATTTTGATTATGAACTCTTCACTACACCCCATGCGGATTGCCGACGCTGCCGCAATGAACCAGCCATCGCTATTACCGGGGCGGTGTTGGGCGGGGTAGCGGAGTCGGACGGGGCCGGGGTGTCGCAGCAGGCCTTGGCGTCGAAGTCGGCGTCACTGTCGGTGTTGATGTGGGACTAGGTGTAGGCGTTGGCGTTGGTGTTGGTGTTGGTGTTGGTGTTGGTGTTACACTGGCCGTATACCTCAATGCCAGCGTCTGGGCGACGTTGCTCGCATTGAAGTAGTAGCCGACGGCCCAGCAGTCCGGCGTTGACTCGCACGTCACGCTATAGAGCAAGTTGGACTGCGTAGTGCTGGTGTTGGGCGAGTTGACGATGGCCCACGA
>DASXMV010000149.1:0-29340 GCA_036495465.1 Candidatus Udaeobacter sp.
TCCGTTGCCGTGCAGCTCGATTTTTCCCGGTCGAGGTTCTGAGTACTCGTTCATAATAAATCGTGTGAGGGTACGGTGTCTTGTTCGCAGTACATTGTGCCTTACAGATTGGAGGCTTGCAATACCGGCCCTAAAAAAAGCCAACCGCTATTTCAGGATGAATAGGCAAAATTTTGTTCAACTCCAAGGCGACGCAGTCGTCGCGTTTCAGGAATACGGCGATGCAAACGGGGTGCCGGTCATATTTTGCCATGGCTGGCCAAGCTCATGCACCATGGCGCAATTGACAGATAAGCCGGCACGAGAGCTTGGCATCCGCATCATTTCTCCCGATCGACCTGGCATTAGCGGATCGAGCTTGCAGCCAAAGAGAAAACTGGCCGATTGGCCCCACCTTATCGAACAATTCCTTGACCATCTCGGGATTGGCGAATTTCGGGCACTCGGCATTTCTGGCGGCGCGCCTTACGCGTACACGACTGCGGTAGCAATACCGGACCGGGTGCGCGCAATTGCAGTCGTGTGCGGCGCGATTCCCATGGCAGAACTGCAAGACTTCAGAGGATTATTGCCGCTTTACCGTTGGATGATGACGCTTCATCGATCCCGACCCCAATTATTGCGAAGATTATTTTGCATGGCGCGACCGATCTTGTCGTTGCGCCCGCATTTTCGGCTTCGGCCGTTATTTTTGAAAATGCTGATGTTGCGACCGTGCGATGCGGAAAGCCTGCGGGACGAAGCGGCCTTCGAAGCGGTCTTCGAAAGTCAGCGGCGCGCCTGGCGTGGGACTGCAGAAGGGGTGATGGCAGACGCGCAGATCTACGCACAGCCGTGGGGATTTTCTCTTGAAGACGTGCGCGTTCCTGTCCGCCTTTGGCATGGAACGCAAGACCGGGCTTTCTCGGTTCAGCTGGCGGAAGAAGTCGCGAAACAACTGCCCAACTGTAAAGCGCGTTTCGTTGAAAACGCGGGACATTATTCGCTGCCCATCGGTCACATGCGGGAAATTTTGGCAGACCTGATTTCCTGCTGATTGCAAACGGGCTTGCGACGCGACGCGATTTCGCCTGGCTCCTCAAACATGCAGCAATTGTGACTCCGAGTACATTTTGATTATGGAAGAGGACTTTACAGGGGGCGCAATTCACGACCAGCCAACACGGCGACAATGGAGCGTCGAGTCGCCCTTCGATTCGCGCGTCCGACAATTGGTTCGTGACTGGGACACAAGCGAGACTCCCGAGCTGATCGAGGAAATGATCGTTACTGCATTAAAGATTGCCCGCGATCACATGAGCGTGGCGGATCTCAAGTTGATCAATCGTTCCATGAAGGAAATGCGCAATGCCGCCAGGGTGTTCGCCCCTTTTCAAAGTTTGCGAAAGGTGGCCGTTTTCGGCTCGGCCCGCACTCCAGTCGATTCACCCGTATACGAAGTGGCAAAGGATTTTGCCCATCAAATGGTGTTACACAATTTCATGGTGGTCACCGGTGGGGGGGACGGGATCATGGGCGCGGCGCAACGCGGCGCAGGCCGCGCGCATAGTTTCGGGCTTAACATTCGGCTGCCATCGGAGCAAAGAGCCAACGAAATCATTCACGGCGATCCGAAATTGATTACTCTCAATTATTTTTTCACCCGGAAACTGAATTTCGTGAAAGAGGCACACGCATTCGCATTGTTTCCCGGTGGTTTTGGCACACTCGACGAAACGTTCGAAGTTTTAACGCTGATGCAAACGGGAAAAGCCCGCATCATTCCAGTGGTGATGTTGAATCGGCCTCGTGGAAACTACTGGGAGTTATGGATGAAGTTTATTACGGATCGTCTCCTTAAGCGTGGATTGATCTCACAGGAAGATTTTTCGTTCTTCAAGATTACGCGAACAGTTCCGGAAGCTGTCGCGGAGATATTACACTTCTATAAGATCTATCATTCTGCCCGCTGGGTAGGGGAACAGTTCGTGATTCGAATGAATGGTCGCTTGTCGAAAAAGGCGATTGTGAATCTTAACGAACAATTCGCCGATATCCTGCGCAAAGGAGAGATCGTTCAGGAATCGGCTTTGCCCCAGGAAAAGAATGAGCCCGAAATTTGGGATTTGCCGCGCCTGATCCTTATACCTTTTCGCGATAACTTTGGCCGGTTCCGTCAATTGATCGATGCGATCAATTCCTCTTCAACTGTGTGAGGCGGTCGGGCGGCTGAGACTTCGCAGAAATCGATGCGACTGGCGATTCATTTCCACGATTCTTCAGAAGCGCCATGTCAGCCTGAAGCTTTGCTTTCATCATTTCATCGAATGAAAAATGGTCGTTCGCGTACCGAAGACCATTTGCCGAGCAATGTGCAGCGAAGGTTGGATCGTCAATAAATTCAAGAATCGCAGCCGCCAGCGCTTTCGCGTCGCCCGGCTCGATTAACAAACCGTTTTGTCGATCCTCAATAATTTCAGGAATATCGCCTACCTTCGTCGCGATGACCGGACGGCCACTTGCAAACGCTTCGCGTAAAACGATCGGAGATGCTTCGGTGCGAAGTGAAGCGATGACAATCATGTTGCACGCGGCATAGACAACAGGCGTATCCCAGCGATACCCAGCCATGACGATCTTGTCAGTCAGTTGTGCGCGGTCGATGGCATTCCGGACGTTGATTCCGCGTTTCAGGATGCCGGTTCCCTGTCCTACGATTACGAAACGCGCATCCGGTCGCTTTTCCAAAACGAAAGGAGCTGCTTCAACAAGCACGAGCTGACCTTTGTCTGGCCGGATCATCCCGATATTCCCAATAAGCGGAGTGTCTACTCCCACGCCGATGTCGCGGCGGAATTTCATCCCATCGCGCGGCGGCTTGAACTTTTCCAAATCCACAGCCGAACCAATGACTTCAATCTTCGCCGGATCAACGCCGTGTTCCCGCACGAGATCTTGTTTAATCACCGATGCATCGGCGACAATGTTGGAACACCCGTGCTTGAAGATAAACGCGCGTCTCTTGCTTCCAATTGGATCGGTAATGCATCGCGCACGGCTTAGTGGAATCCCGAAAAAATAAAGCGGCAGGCAAAGCCAATGATCTTTCGAGCTGTAGGTTTTGATCAGATCGATCCGGTTTCGCCGGCAAAACCTCCAGAGACGCCATGAGCATGGGAGGTCAACGCGACTACCGAGCGGCATCGCGACAAGTCGAGTGCCGAGTTCCAAGGCTTTGGAGTGGACCTGACTGTCTGGATTGCAAACAAGCCATGCCTGGTGCCCGTGAGCATTCAGCCAGTTGATTTCGAGACAGGTGCGATACTCCTGACCGCCCCAGCTGCGGCTGCTCTCTACGTAGAGAATGTTCACGTGAAATCGGCAACGGCTGCCGTTACCACACCTAAGCCGCAGCCTTTTTTTCGAGAATGTAGTCGTGGATCGTGTTTACAGTTTGCAAAGCCTTGCCCGCGACTTCCGAGCTTGGCACACCGACTCCGAATGTTTTTTCCATGCTGACCACCAGCTCGAGGGCATCGATTGAATCCAAACCGAGCCCGTTGGCACCGAATAGCGGAAGATCATCTCCGATTTGTTCCGGCGTAACCTGCAACATCAAACTTTTTACAAGCATCTCCTTGATGCGTGCGCGGAGATCGGTTTCGGCCATAAACGAGCCGCGATCTTGCCGTAAATCGTGCCTTTGGTCAAACGCGCAAGATTAAGCCGCGCATGATCTCACTTTTCAACGTGGCGTTGCACGCTTGTGAGCCCGCGCGTGCCCAGCACGCTGTCCTCAAAAGTGATCTGACGTCGCGTAACGGTTCAATAAAGGGCGACGCTTCCCTACACTTGATCGGCTTTGCCGTCGTTGACGGGCTGACCCTCAATTCGGGGCACAGTCGACTGAGCTGGTTTTACCTCGGACTTGGCTGTTTCTGCGTCGGGCTTTCCTGCTTTATGCAGTTCGTCGTTGAATTCGTCCTTCGCTTTTTGAAACTCCTTGACTGCCTGACCCATTCCGCGGGCAAGCTCTGGTAACTTTTTCGCTCCGAACAAGACCAAAACAATCAACAAAATGACGATCAGGTCCGGCCCTGCCAAATTCATGAAACTGGCGATGAGGCTCATTGGATAAAGTCAACATCAGGCTGTTTCCCGAAGTTTCAAGGCAAATTCCCACGGCCTGACATCTGGGGTTCGAAGGTTGACACGCTCAAGCTACTGTGGAAAAAGGGTTTCCTACCGATGCGTCCTACCTGGAAAGGCAGTATCAGTTTTGGGCTGGTCTATATTCCCGTGGCGGTTTATCCAGCGACCCGCGAAGAGAAAATCAGTTTCCGGCAGCTTCGTTCCAGCGATCTCAGTCCTATCAGGTACAAAAAGGTGGCTGACGCGGATTCAAAGGAAGTTCCAGCCGACCAAATAGTGAAAGGCTTCGAGTACGAGCGGGGTCGGTACGTCGTTCTAAAGGATGAGGACTTCGAGAAGGTACGGATCGAGTCAACGCATTCCATCGACATCACCGACTTCGTGGATTTGGGCCAGGTAGATCCGAAATTCTTCTACAAGCCATATTTCCTCGAACCTCAAAAAGGTGGGGAAAAGGCTTACGCAGTGTTGCATAAAGCGCTAAGCGGGACCGGCAAGATCGGCATTGCGAAAGTGGTCATTAGCAATCGGGAACACCTCGCAGCTGTGAAACCGGACGGTTTGTTTCTAATTTTGGAGCTGATGCATTTCGCCAGCGAAATATTAAGCAGCGAGGTTCTGAAGAACGGTTCGGCCACGGCCGTAAGTGAGAAGGAATTAAAGATGGCGCAGGCGCTCATTGAGAGCATGGCAGTCTCGTGGGAGCCGGAAAAATATCGCGATGAATACCGGACGGCGTTGATGGAGATCATCGAGCAAAAAGCGCAGAACAAAGAGATCGCCGCGAAGGCGCCCGCTCCCCACGCCCCGACCAATGTCGTGGATCTTGTTAAAGTCTTGCAGGATAGCCTGAATCGCACGCAATCGCTCAAGCAGAAACGGAGTTCGGCCCCATCCAGTGGCCGGCGATCGACTAGTGCGCTGGTCAAGCAACGTCGACGAACGAGTGCCTTGGGGTAGGCCACCGGAACTGCCTCGGTTGCAAAATACGGGTCTGGCATTATAGTCGCGACTCTTTATGGCTAAGACTTCCTGGATCAATCGCAACGAACGCAAACGCGCGACGGTGAAAAAGTACGCCGCGTTACGTGCAGAGTTGAAGGCGAAAAAGGACTATGCCAGTCTTTCCCAATTGCCGCGGGATGCCAGTCCGACGCGCGTGGTGAACAGATGCGAGGTTACCGGGCGCCGCCGTGCTTTTATTCGCCGGTTCAAGATATCGCGCCTGACTTTCCGTGAACTGGCATCGCAAGGGTTAATTCCTGGCGTAACCAAGTCGAGTTGGTAAATTTTCCATCGTAGGCGCGCCGCTGTGCGGTGCGTGAACCAGCCGGTCACAAGCTGGCTGCTACGCGTATCACTAGATGAATTCCCCCTCATTGTTCCTTTTGGCCCCCATTGCAGACGTAGTAGCGCAGCATTGGGATCCATTAATCCTCCTGATCGCCAAGCTGGCGACAGTGGTCCTGTTGGTTTTTCTTAATGGCTTCTTTGTTGTTGCGGAGTTCGCACTCGTCAAAATTCGCGACAGCCAAATCAGGACGCTGGTCGACGAAGGTGTGAGGCGAGCGGGCCTGGTCAAACAGATTAAAGAAAACCTAAACGCGTATCTTTCCGCCTGCCAGGTCGGAATCACTGCAGCCAGTCTTGGACTCGGCTGGCTGGGAGAACCGTTCTTCGCGCGAATGCTTCAACCGTTCTTCGCTCTGGCAGGAATCGGATCCACAGCGGTCATCAAATCGATTTCCTTTACGCTGGCATTTTCAGCGATCACGTTTTTGCACATCGTGCTGGGGGAACAAGCCCCCAAGATTCTTGCCATCCGTAAAGCCATGGCTGCGGCACTGTTTGTCAGTGCGCCGCTGCGATGGTTTTACGTGATCTTTAGACCAGCGATCTCGTTCCTGAACGCCGCGAGCAACTGGGTACTTCTTCGTATTATTCGCGTAGAGCCGATCGCCGCAGGGGAACTGGCACACAGTGAGGAAGAATTGCGTCTGATCGTTCAGGAGAGCGAAAAATCCGCCGAAGTGACACCTCTTGGTCGCGAGCTTGTTTTCAATGTGCTCGACCTGCGCGATCGAGTCGTGCGCGATATCATGACTCCACGGGGAGAAATCGTTTATTTCGATCTGGAAGACGGTTTCGATGCGAATGTGAAAAAGGCGATCGAGTCCCAGCACACGCGATTCCCGTTGTGTCGCGAGAACCTCGACAACACCATCGGCTTGATTCACATCAAGGAGTTGCTGCCGCTGATGCGCGCGGAGAATCCGGATTTGTTGAAGATCAAACGCGACTTGATTCCGGTGCCCGAGATGATGCCGTTGGAGAAATTGCTCAAATTATTCCTGAGTAGGCATGCGCATCTCGCCCTGGTGGTGGATGAATTCGGCGGCACAGTCGGCGTCGTGACCATGGAGAACGTGCTGGAGGAATTGGTCGGTGATATCCAGGACGAGTTCGACATGGAAAAGGAAGAATTTCGCAAAATCAATGCAAACGAATTTACCGTGGACGGCGGCCTGGGTCTTTACGAATTAAACGAGCTCGCAAAGCTGGATTTGGAGAGCGCGGATGTGAGCACCATCGGCGGCTACGTAACGCATCTGCTCGGTCACCTTCCAAAACAGGGCGAACAGGTCAAAATCGATCACTATCTTGTGACAGTTTCTCAAAGTGACGGTCGCCGTGTAAACCAACTTCATTTTAAGAAATCGAGCGACAACACGGCAGAGACAGTGCCTGCGTCATAAAAGGCGTAGCGCTATCCTGCCGTCCCGTCTTTGCGGGAATGCAGGCAAATCCGGTTCCCATCCGGATCCGCGACCCAAGCCATCCAGCACACGCTGGTTTCAACCGGCTCAATGAGGATTTTGACTCGGTGTTTGCGGCAAATTTCGATCGCACCCCGAACGTCGTCCACTGCCAGCGCGACGCATGCCGGACCGCTCCAGTCCCATTCGGGATGGCGTTTATGCCCGGTCCCGTTGAGACAAAGCGTCAACGGTTCCGTGGCGAACTCACTCCAGAAATCATTCCACTCATGCCCACGTTTGAGGCCGAAAAGTTTCTGATAGAAGGCGCGCGCCCGGCGGATGTTTTTTGTGTTGTACATCACGAAATCGAGCGCTCGAACGGGAATTGCGGCCTGACGCGATGAGATCTTTTTCTTTCTCATGCCGGCCTAAGCAATTGCCTCCTGCAATTCCGCCAGCAATGCGGGTCGGCGCCGGAGTTGAGCAGTGAGAGCTTCGATTGCGCGCAGAGTTGGGGCGCTGATGTAATGCTCCATTCCCTCGACATCGTGGTGAATGACACGATGGTCCAGCCCCAGCAGCCCGAGGAAATCAGTCAATAGTTTGTGTCGTTGAGCGATCTTATGGGCCAGGCTTTTGCCTGCCGCGGTCAGAATAAGTCCCCGATATTTTTCATATTTCAGCAGTCCCTCAGCATCCAGTCTCTGGACCATGTTTGTTACGCTGGCCTGGGAAATCTTGAGTGCGGCTGCGATGTCAACCACGCGGGCGTATCCCTTTGAATTAATTAATTCGAGGATCCGCTCCAGATAGTCCTCGACGGCAGTGGAACTTCCGAGCGCGGAGCAGGAAGTTTTTTTTCGCGGCATGCTTCGGAAGCTAGAATTCACCAGGTAATAGTCAAACAAATACATTATTGTGGACGAATAAAATTATAATCTGATAAAAATAAGTTTGGCTTGCCTAATTTTCGAGCTAAGGCTTGGATCGTGAACAAGTGGGACGACATTGCGGGCGGGCAGACGGACACGGCCTGGCGTCGAAGCGCAGGCCAGGTTTCGCTCCCAGAAGTCCACAGGAGCATTGTTGTCCCCGGAACGCCTTCGTTCTGGCGCAAACTGGCGGCATTCACTGGACCCGGCTTCCTGGTGGCAGTGGGCTACATGGACCCGGGCAACTGGGCCACCGATCTCGCCGGTGGCGCGCAATTCGGCTACGCGCTGCTGGCAGTGATCATGATTTCCAACCTGATGGCGATCCTGCTCCAGCATTTGTGCATCAAGCTCGGGGTTGCCACGGGACGAGACCTGGCACAGGCCTGCCACGATCATTACTCCAGACCGACTGTATGGTTCCTATGGATCCTTTGCGAGATCGCGATCGCGGCATGCGATCTTGCCGAAGTTGTCGGCTCGGCGATCGGGTTACAGCTTCTCTTTGGAATCCCATTGTTATGGGGCTGTCTCATCACGGCGTCTGATGTCCTTTTGGTTCTGTATCTTCAGAACAAAGGCTTCCGCTACATCGAAGCAATTGTCATTACGCTGATTATTATCATCGGGGGTTGTTTTACCGCCGAGCTGATCTTTTCCAGGCCGAGCCTTACCGGGATCCTTCTCGGGTTTGTTCCAGGGCCGCGGATCATTTCAAACCAGCAGATGCTCTATGTCAGCATCGGGATTTTGGGGGCCACAGTGATGCCGCACAATCTGTATTTGCACTCGTCCATTGTGCAGACACGCAAGTTCGAGCAAACCCCGCAGGGCAGACGAGAAGCGATCAAGTTTGCGACAATCGATTCGAGCGGTGCTCTTATGCTCGCGTTGTTTATTAATGCGGCGATTCTGATTTTAGCCGCCGCGGCCTTCCACTGGTCCGGACACCGGGAGGTGGCAGAAATTCAGGAAGCATACAAATTGCTCAGCCCGCTGTTGGGTGTTGGAGTGGCGAGCGTTCTTTTTGCTGTCGCGCTCCTTGCTTCCGGACAAAACTCGACTCTCACCGGCACACTCGCCGGTCAGATCGTAATGGAAGGATTTCTCAACTTCCGTATTAAGCCATGGTTACGACGGCTCATTACACGGTTGATTGCCATCGTGCCGGCAATCATCGTGATCGGAGTTTTCGGCGAAAGCAAAACAACCGAATTGCTCATTGCCAGCCAGGTTTGTTTGAGCATGCAGCTCGGTTTTGCCGTTTGGCCGCTGATGCGGTTTACGAACGAGAAGGCGAAAATGGGCCAATTCGCGAACCGTCTTTGGATAAGAATTCTCGGTTGGATGACTGCCGCTATTATCATTGTGCTGAATGTGAAGCTCCTGTTGGACACATTTTTGCCAGACCCAGTGCTTAACGCCTTCTACAGTTTGCTTCGGTTACCAGCTCCCAGATGACACGGCGACGCCATGTATAAGCACATTCTCATCCCACTCGAACACAGTCCCGCTGATGAAACTATCCTTACGCACATCAGACCGCTTGCGCGCATGGGCGGCGCGACGCTGCTGCTCGTTCATGTCGCCGATGGTTGGGTGGCGCGTAATTTCAATCAACTGCAGCTGGCTGAAAGTCAGGAGATGAAAGATGACCGCGCCTACCTGGAAAAGCGAGTGCGCGAATTGACGGCGGAAGGCTTTTCGTGCGAAGCCGTTCTGGCGCTCGGTGAACCTTCAGACGAAATCATCAAGCTAGCCCGCGAAAAAGACATCGACCTGATTGCGATGACCACACATGGCCATCGCTTCATCAGCGACATACTTTACGGGGCGACGGTGGATAAGGTACGCCACCAGGTAGAGGTGCCGGTGTTGTTACTGAAAGTAAAAGGCTAGGAATAACGATCCGAATGAGCGAATGACCAACGTCGAAGACGAATCGAGATTTCCATACGGCGGTTCGTCCATTCTAAGTTTGTCAGCAATTCGTCATTCGACATTCGTGCTTCGGCGTTTAATTCTTTCTCGCGTTGAAAGTCCTTTTTCTTACCAACGAGTATCCGCCGCACATCTACGGCGGCGCAGGTGTTCACGTCGGCTATCTTTCGCGCGAACTGGCGAAGATGATGCCGGTGGAGGTTCGTTGCTTTGGCGATCAGCGTGTCGACAAAGGCAATCTCAAGGTCATCGGCTATGAAGTGGATACGAGCAATTTTACTTGTCCGAAGCCGCTGCGATCCGTTTTTGGGGCAGTGCGACGCTGCACCGATTTCAACACGACCAACGTCGACGCCAATCTTGTGCATTGTCACACGTGGTATACCCATCTCGGTGGGGTCCTGGCGAAAAAGGATTATGGCATTCCGCTCGTGATTACAGTCCATTCGCTCGAGCCGCTTCGACCATGGAAGCGGGAGCAACTCGCAGGCGGGTACGATTTCTCGCTTTGGGTTGAGAAAACGGCTCTGGACATGGCGGACGCGATCGTTGCCGTTTCTGGCGAGACCAAAAGCGATGTCGAATGCTTGTTCAATGTCGATCCGGCGCGTGTGCACGTGATCCACAACGGAATTGATCTGGAGCAATATCGGAAAATCGATTCCATCGGAGCGCTGACACGATACGGCATCGATCCAAACGAACCGTATATTTTGTTTGTCGGCAGGATCGCGCGTCAGAAAGGGTTTCAACATCTGCTGCGCGCAATCCAATTCATGGATCCCGGTTTTCAAATCGTTCTCTGCGCCGCTGCGCCAGACACACCGGAGTTGCAGGAAGAAATGAGAACCGCTGTGGAACGCGCAAAGGCCCAGCGACCCGGAGTCGTTTGGATCAACGAAATGGTGGATCAGACAGCGACCCGCGAGCTTTACTCACATGCCGCCGTATTCGTTTGCCCTTCAATCTACGAACCGTTCGGAATCATTAACCTCGAAGCGATGGCGTGCGAAACCGCTGTAGTCGCGAGTGCCGTGGGCGGAATCAAAGAAGTGGTTGTCGATGGGGAGACTGGATTTCTGGTTCCACTTGAACAAGCCAAGGAAGACTCATTCGAGCCGACAAATCCCGAGAAATTCGCTCGAGATCTCGCCCGGCGAATCAATCAGTTAATGAAGGACAAACAGCTGCGCCAGAAATTCGGCAAAGCCGGGCGTAAACGTGTCGAAGAGCACTTCACTTGGGCGTCAATCGCGCAAAAAACGAAAGCGCTCTACGAGACATTGGTACGAAACGCACAGTAACGCACGCGAGAGCGCACCAGAAGAGCGGCTGAGGACGGCCGCCACTACACCAAATCAATTCCCAGGTGTAGAGGCGCGTGTCCTCACGCGCGGGGCAAAACCTACCAAGAGGTGTAGAGGCGCGCCCCCACGTGCAGGGCAAACCTATCAGGAAACTGTTCGTGCGCCCTAAAGTTGTTCGATCGTATACCCGCGTTTTTCCAGCAGTTTTACAACGCTGTTTGGACCGGAGAAGTGCAATGCGCCTGCGACGATTGCCGTCGGCTTGCCACGCTTGAGTTCCGCCTCAATTCTCGGAATCCATTTGATGTTACGGTTATCGACAAAACGCGCCGCGATCCACGGAGCCTGCGTCCGCAAATGGTTGTCACCCGCCCAAAGCGCATCGGTGTCGCCTTTAAGCCAGGCCTTATGCATCCTGCTGAATTCCTTCTCGGCATTGTCGGGCTGCTCGAGGGCATCACGCAGAATAAATTCGCTGTCGCGATCGGATAACCCACCCATGACTGCGACATGCTCGTCCACCGATTCGAGTCCGGCTATTTCCTTCTTTGTCCTGATGGCGTGATCCACGAAATAATTGTCCAGACCATGTGTAAGTGAACTCTTGCTGTAAGTCACCGGGCCAACCAAGTGTTGTGCGATCCACCACGGTTTGTAGTTCAGTTCGCTGTCAAAATTTCCATTCTGTCCCCGCTTTGCTCTACGATCGTCCGGGATGATCGCCGTAATATTTTGGCGAAGCCAGGTCAAAAGCTCTGGATCAATTCTGGACTGGATATTCTGTCCGCGTGGATATTTGCCGGCGGCAGCGAATTTCTTCTCAAATTCGACATGCCGGTTGGGGTCGAACTCGAAGAGAAAACGTTTGCTGTCTCTTAAAGCGATCTCGTAAGCCCGGGGTAGTGGATAATCATGTTTGCTCAGCGCATGGATCGAGCCCACCAGATAAAACGGCGCTTTCGCATTGGTCACGCGCCAGACGCAACATTTCGGGATCCGTCGCGCGGCTTGAGCAGGCGCTGCAAAGAGTAATGCTGAGCCAACAAAGAGCGACGCGATCCGAAAGCAGGTGGAGCGTTGGGGCGCAAAGAACATTTCCGGTGTTTAACGCGAAAAAGCAGCATGTCAATTAGCAGTTTTAACAAAAAAACGACGGCTCCCTGAGACCGTCGAAGTTCGAGTATTAAAGCATCGAAATCGTCGCTTCTTGAGATTAGACGCGTTTCCGATACAATTGCGCCCGGCATGGTCCTCCCGGTAAAACAATGGTTCGCAGGCGCGTTCCTGGCCGGTATCATTTTGATCTCGCAAACAGCAGTTTCTGCCGCGGATCCATGGAAGATTATCAATGTAAGCGGTAGCGACTATCTGAGCGTGGAGAACGTCTCACAGTTCTATGGAATGCCCGCAGGCATTGCCGCTACCGGAGAGAAAGTGGAATTCGAGACCGTGAAGAATCCGCTGCAGTTCGTCGGTGGCAGCCGCGAGGCGATGATCAACGGGGCGCGCAGCTGGCTTTGTTTTCCGGTGATCGAGCACGATGGAAAATACCTCGTCTCGCGCACCGATCTGGCCAAAACCATCGAGCCACTGGTGCGGCCGCATCGGGTTCCAAATGCCGGCAAAGTTCAGACCGTAGTTCTGGATCCGGGCCATGGCGGCTACGACCGGGGCCAGGTTAGCCGTTATGGATACGAAAAGGATTTCGCGCTCGATGTGGCGCGAAAACTACGCCCGCTTTTACAGGCGAACGGGCTGCGCGTGATTATGACGCGCGAAGGCGATTACTTTGTGCCGTTGGAAGTGCGGGCGCAGATCGCTAATTCGGCGCGGGACTCGATCTTTGTCAGCATTCATTTCAATGGGACGAACAGCGATCTAAACGCAACAGGCTTTGAAATCTTTTCCTTTACCCCGCGAGGAGCGCCATCGACTTCCGACAGCGCCGTAGCCCCGAGTGCTCTGAGTTCGCAACCTGGCAGCACCGTGGACGCCCAAAGCATGGCGCTCTCGGCTTGCATTTATCATTCGTTACTCGGTCATCTCCGGGAGTACGACCGGGGCATCAAGCGGGCGCGGTTCGCTGTGCTGCGTCTGACGAAAGTGCCGGCGGTGCTGATTGAAGGAGGGTTCCTTACACAACAGGGCGAGTGCAAGTTGATTGCGGAAAAGGAGTGGCGCACAAGACTTGCGCACGCGATCGGCGTTGGCATTGAGAGTTATTGCGTTCTGGGGAGCAAAAAACAGCCGCCACTTCTAGTCGCGGATTATCGCAAACAGATTAAGTCGGCTCCGAATGAATTCGTCGTTCAAGACGCGGAACTGAAGGAAGCCGATACCAGTCTGATGGAGCTAGTTGGCAAATCAAAGTTTGTTTCACCGCAACAGACATCGAATCCCAGAACATCCCTGGAGTCCGCGCCGATTGTTCCGTGATTCTTTGTGAGAAGCATCTGGTACCCAAATTTTGAGTAACTCAGCAAGCGCGGCGCTCTCTTCACCGCCGATTGACCTTGACTCTGCTCGCATGCAGCTGGCTAATCTTGGCGCTGAACCCTAACGAAAGGACCAAGATCATGAAAAAACTAATCACCTGCACAATGACAGCGCTGCTCGCGACCGTTGCGATTTCATTCGCCGCGCCCGAGAACGACAAGGACGCCATCATTTCCAAGGAGAAAGCCGCCTGGCAGGCTTTCAAGGACAAGAAAGCGGACGACTTTAAGAAGCTTCTTTCCGCGGACCTTGTAACCGTTTACGCCGATGGAATGCACAGCTTGCAGCAGGAACTCGATGGGATGTCCAAGACAGACATGAAATCGTTCGACTTGAGCGATTTCAACGTCGTGTTTCCGAATAAAAAAACTGCAATCATTACTTACAAAGCGAAAATCGAGGCAACGGCGGATGGCAAGGATGTCTCCGGGACCTACAACGTTGGTTCGGTATGGCATACAGCGAACGGCCAGTGGGTAGGCATCTTTCATACAGACTCGAAAGTGGCACCGCCGACATCGCCCGCCGGGTAAATTTCTTTAACGCGTCCGTGCCCTGCGGTGGGCCTTTCGCTTTGATCGGGGACTACAGTTAAATTGACTTCGCTGTTGCGAGCCCTATTCTGGGTGACAAGCAAGCTGCGGGGGAGCCGCAATGGCTGAGAGTGTCGCCCCGGCGACAGACCCCTTGAACCTGATGCGGGTAATGCTGCCGAAGGGAGCGAGGGTCCGATGCTGGACTGGTGAAATCAGCCGCGCGCGCCGCCGTGGAGGGCTTTTTGTTTATGAAAAGCAATCCAAACGGTGAGGAGCTAGCTGGCAAACATTCCGCTCCAAGTGGATCGGGCGAAAGCGCGGTCGGCGACGGCGGCTACAATTTTCCGAATTCACGCAGGATTTACGTAGCCGGAAACTTGCATCCTGATCTGCGAGTTCCGTTTCGGGAAATTTCGCTTTCAGCTACAAAATCGACGAACGGCGAGATCGAAGTGAACGAACCGGTTCGTGTTTACGACACCAGTGGCCCGTGGGGTGATCCCGGTTTTCAAGGCGACGTCGAACAAGGACTTCCGCCGCTACGCGCCAATTGGATTCGCGACCGCGGCGATGTGGAGGATTACCAGGGCCGAGTCGTTAGGCCCATGGACGACGGATATCTGTCTGAAAAGCATCGGACAGCAAAATCAAATGGCGCTTCACCCGATCACAGCCGCTACAATGGAAATTGGGTACAATCGGCAAACAAAAAAACCCTGCGGGCAAAATCTCATCCCGTCACGCAGCTTTGGTACGCGCGCCAGGGAATCATCACTCCTGAAATGGAGTACATCGCCATTCGCGAAAACAATGATCGCGGCTACGAGAGGAACGATCTTGGTCAGCAACACCCGGGCCAATCATTTGGCGCGAACATCCCAAAAGAGATCACACCGGAATTCGTTAGGCAGGAAGTCGCTCGGGGTCGCGCAATAATTCCAGCCAATATCAATCATCCCGAAAGCGAGCCGATGATCATCGGTCGCAATTTCCTGGTAAAGATCAACGCCAACATCGGTAATAGCGCGGTCGCGTCGTCGATCGAGGAGGAAGTCGAGAAAATGCGTTGGGCCACAAAATGGGGCGCCGACACTGTGATGGACCTCAGCACCGGTAAAAACATCCACGCGACACGCGAATGGATCATTCGTAACTCGCCGGTGCCGATTGGTACCGTGCCGATTTATCAGGCACTCGAAAAAGTTGGCGGCCGCGCGGAAGAACTTACGTGGGAAATTTACCGGGACACACTCATCGAACAGGCGGAGCAGGGAGTCGATTACTTCACAGTGCACGCCGGCGTTTTGCTTCGATACGTCCCACTCACAGCCAAACGCGCGACCGGGATCGTTTCCAGGGGAGGGAGCATCATGGCCAAATGGTGTCTCGCGCACCATCAGGAAAGTTTTCTCTACACGCACTGGGACGAAATTTGCGAAATCATGGCGGTATACGACATCAGCTTCTCGATCGGGGACGGTCTCAGGCCTGGCAGCATTGCTGATGCGAACGACGAAGCGCAGTTCGCCGAACTCTACACGCAAGGCGAGCTGACCAAGCGGGCGTGGGGGCAGTATGTCCAGGTGATGAACGAAGGTCCGGGACATATCCCCATGCACATGATCAGAGAAAACATGGAGAAACAACTGGAGTGGTGTGACGAAGCGCCCTTCTACACGCTTGGTCCGTTAACTACGGATATCGCTCCGGGCTATGATCACATTACCAGCGCGATCGGCGCGGCGATGATCGGCTGGTACGGCACGGCGATGCTTTGTTATGTGACCCCGAAAGAACATCTCGGTTTGCCTGACAAAAAAGACGTCAAAGACGGCGTCATCGCGTACAAGATCGCCGCGCACGCCGCCGATTTGGCGAAAGGTCATCCCGGCGCGCAGTACCGCGACAACGCCGTTAGCAAAGCGCGTTTCGAATTTCGCTGGGAGGACCAATTCAATCTCTCGCTCGATCCTCAAACTGCGCGCGAGTTTCACGATGAGACCCTTCCGATGGAAGGAGCGAAATCAGCGCACTTCTGCTCCATGTGCGGACCTCATTTCTGCAGTATGAAGATTACAGAGGACGTTAGAAAGTATGCTGCAGAACAAGGAATCGATGAAGCGAGCGCAATCGATGCGGGTTTGCGCGAAAAGGCCGAGGAATTTCAGGAGAATGGAGCAGAAATTTATTCTAGACGACGATAAATAAGGCGATATAGATGGGCACGCCCCACCAGGGCGAAGATGAAAGGGATGAGCTTCGTCAAATCTCGCCTTTTCTCCGCAGCTCCGGAGGGAACGGCAGCACTCTTCTTCATTCAGATCTTCGCGACGCTCGGCTTCGCCGTCCTTTACTCGACGCTGGTCCTCTACGCGACGAAGCACCTGCATCTTGGCGTTAAAGAGGCCACCACGCTGATGGGCGTGTTCGGCGCCTTCAACTACGGCTTGCACCTTTTCGGCGGTTACCTCGGCGGCCGGTTCCTTTCGAACCGCAAGCTGTTTGTCGGGAGCATGGCGCTGCAGGTGGTCGGCTGTGCATGTATCGCCAGCGGCACGCTGCCGCTGTTCTATGTCGGTCTGGCCCTGTTCCTCACCGGCAGCGGCTTCAACGTCACTTGCATCAACATGATGCTCACGCAGCGCTTCACCCCGGAAGATCCGCGCCGCGAAGGAGCCTTCCTCTGGAATTATGCCGGAATGAATGTCGGCTTCTTCGTCGGGTTTAGCGCAGCCGGTTATTTCCAGGCGACCCAGAGTTACTCGAGCCTGTTCATTTTTGCTACCCTCGGCAACTTCATCTCCATCATCCTCGTCCTGTTCACGTGGAAAACACTTGCTGACTGTAACACCACGCTGCTTGACGCGACGCCGAAGCAGTTCCGCCTGCGTCAGCTCGCCGGCACTGGCATTGTCATCTGCCTGGTTCCGGTCGTGTGGCTATTGCTTCAACGGCCCGGCAGCACAGAGACGATCTTGAAAATGATTTGCGCCGCAGTCGCGCTCACGTTGATCTACCTCACCGTCCGTCATCAGGATCGCCGCGAACGGCGGAACATGACGGCGTATCTGATTCTGACAATCGGCTCGCTGATGTTCTGGTCGCTCTACCAGATGGCACCGAACGGTCTGATGCTGTTCGCGGTCAACAACGTCAACTTGATGGTCGGTTCCGTGAGGATTCAGCCGCAGTGGATTCAGAATATCAACACTGTTTGCATTGTGCTAGGCGGACCGCTGTTCGCGGCGCTTTTTACCCGGATGCGCGCGCGCGGGTGGAGAATTGACATCCCGCAGCAGTTCGCAGCGTCGCTCCTTCTGATGGCAACTGCCTTTTTCATTCTCACGCTTGGGATCAAGCTGGCGGGCCCCGATGGCAAGAGCGCGTTCATCTGGGTGTTCCTGAACTATGTGCTTCAAAGCATCGGTGAACTGCTCATTATGCCGATCGGATACGCGATGATCGGCAAGCTCGCGCCAAAGCAATATCAAGGAATCATGATGGGAAGCTGGATGCTCGTGACCGGTTTGGCGTCACTATTTGCAGGCGACTTTTCGGGAATGATCCCCGAGCCGACCGCCCCCACTGCGGTGGCTACCAACGTCGCGTACGCGAAACTCTTCACAGAGCTTGGCCTTGGTAGCCTCGCGGTCGGTCTTGCGCTGGTCGTGCTAATTCCGTTCCTGCGCAAGCTGATCACCGACAAGGCCGAGACAATTCCCGCGGAAATGCCGGCGACTGTCGTTCCCGTCGCTTGAAAACTTTCAGTTGTTGATCACTGGTTAGACGCCTGCCACGCCGAAGCGTCGTTCCAGTCCGGATCGGACCGAAGGCGGGTCACTCGTCGATATTTTGCCGAATCGGATCAATGGAAGAGGCAAAGGAGTTTCAGCTCTTAACGAGGCGGCTCGAAATGCGAACGTCGAATTCGCATTAAGACGGAAATTGGAATTGAGCGGAACGGGTGTCATACTTCGCGCCATGGGCTCACTCTATTGTTGGATAGCAGCAGTCGTTTCGCTCGGCTCCGTTCAAGCCACCGAAACGATCGCATCGCGCGACGCCAGGGTTGGCGATGTGCGGTTGCATTATCTGACCGCAGGACACGCACCCGCGACGGTGATTTTACTACATGGATTTGCGGAGACTTCGCGGATGTGGCGGCCAATTATTCCGAAGCTCGCCGAGAAATTCACCGTTATCGCTCCGGATTTGCCGGGCATCGGCGATTCATCGATTCCGGCAGACAACAAGATCGACATGATTACCGCCGCGAAACAAATCCACGATCTCGTTCGTTCACTGAAAATCGACAAGGCGCGCGTGGTCGGCCACGACATCGGGCTGATGGTTGCATACGCGTATGCCGCGCAGTTTCCTGGCGAGACGGAGAAACTTGCGCTGATGGATGCGTTTCTCCCCGGTGTGCCAGGCTGGGAGCCGATCTACAACGCGCCGAACACCTGGCATTTCCGGTTTAACGGGGAGTATCCCGAGAAATTGGTGCAAGGACGGGAACGCACGTACTTCGAATATTTCTGGAACGTTCTCGCCGCCGACAAAAATCATTCGATTCCGGAAGCGGATCGCAAAGCGTACACCGAAGCGTATGCAAAGCCGGGGCGAATGCGTGCGGCGTGGGCGTATTTCGCGTCGTGGCCGCAGCTCGCAAAAGATTTTGCGAAGCTTTCGCAGACGAAGTTGGCAATGCCGGTATTGTCGGTCGGCGGTGAAAAATCGTCAGGTAAGGAACTTGGCGAACAAGTAAAACTCGTAGCAGACAATCCGTCCGTCATCGTGTTGTCCAACACTGGTCATTGGATTCTGGAAGAGAAACCGGAAGAAACGACCGACGCGCTTGTGAATTTTCTCTAGCGTCCAGATCAGCCTGGACTCCTTGTTGTCGAGCTTCGACAATTAATGCTTGCTCTTGTAGAAGCATGACAATAAAATGGTGCGCATGGACAAGGTTCGAAATGAACTTCTACAGGGGACGCTTGATCTGCTTATCCTGCGAACTCTTACCGGCGCGGCTTTGCATGGCTGGGATATTGCCAAACGCATCGCGGTGGTTTCTAACGATCGTCTTTCTCTGAAACAAGGATCGCTTTATCCGGCACTCCATCGGCTGGAAGACCGCGGATGGATTGAAGCCGAGTGGGGCATCTCGGAAGCGGGGCGGAGCGCGAAGTTCTATCGCCTGACTCGAAAGGGTCGCAGAGAATTGCAGGCGGAGAAAGCTCATTGGCTCTCATTCGCTACCGCGGTGCAGAGCGTTCTGGAAATGGAGTAACCGATGATGTTCTCCGAAACATTCCGCTGGTTGCGAACAAAGTTTAGCCGCCTTCTCCGTCGTCGGAAAGCAGAAGCGGCGCTCGACTCCGAGTTGCAATTTCATCTGGATCAACTGGTCGCTCAATTCTGTGCAGAGGGGATGACGGAACGGGAGGCGCGGCTTGCGGCGCAGCGTGAGTTTGGCAACGCGGGAATTTACCGCGAAGAGATTCGTGATGCGTGGCGTCCTCCGCAGCTAGCCGATGTCTGGCGCACTTTGCGCTTTGCGCTGCGTTCGCTCGGGCGCAGCCCCGGGTTTGCCTTGCTCGCCATCATCACGCTCGCCCTCGGGATTGGCGGGAACACGATGATGTTCAGCGCGTTTACTTCCATCATGCAAAAGCCGCTTCCGTATCCCGGACAGGATGCGTTGGAGCGCTTCTATCGTGCGACGCCGCAGGACCCATCAGGCGACTTTTCGACGGCGGACTTTCTTGATCTGCAACGAGCAGCCGCGAATTACGGAGAAGTTGCGGCCTATACACCGTCAGATTGCAGTTTATCCGAGCCCGGTCGGCCCGCGGAGATGGTGTCTGGAGTCCGCTGCACCGCGAATTTGCTCAAGGTTCTCGGCGTGCCGCCGCTACTGGGTCGGAATTTTCGTACACAGGAAGATCTTCCCGGAAACGACCGGGTTGCGATTATCAGTGAACGCTGCTGGCAAAAGCGCTTCGGCGGTAAAGATGACATCATCGGCCAAACGTTGCGGATCGATGGTCAACCGCACGAAATCGTTGGCGTGTTGCCTGCATCCTTCAATGACTGGCGGCACCTTGGCTGGGTCGATTTTTTCCGGCCACTCGGTTTCGATAAAGAAAAAATAAACGACCGCAGGAATACGCCTCTGCGAGTGATAGGACGCCGCTCCGCGTTGCTCTCGCCCGCGCAGGCCGACGCATTTGTCGCAAACTTCGGAGCGCATCTGGCCAAAGATTTCCCGGAAGTGAACGCTGGAAGCTCCTGGCGCGCGGTTCCGCTGGCATCGACCACGCATGGCAGAAGCGCTCCGGCGATGCTCAAAATGTGCATCGGCCTTTCCGCTTTTGTCCTGCTCATCGCGTGCTCGAACCTGGCGAACTTTTTACTCGCCCGAACCATCACGCGATCGCGCGAGTTCGCGGTTCGTTCCGCGCTGGGCGCGTCGCGCGGGCAATTACTGCGACCGCTCGTCGGGGAAACACTTTTGCTCACACTCGCCGGAGCGGCGCTGGCGATGCTCGTTGCGCGGTGGGGTGCGGACTGGCTTTCTTATCGGTCGATTGGCGAGAATGGCGAGCCCGTAACTTTAATTTTTAGCTGGCCGGTCTTCGCATGGGCTATGGGTGCGTCACTCGTCACCGCGATCACCTTTGGAATGGCATCGGCGCTCTTCGCATTGCGGCTCAACGTTAACGAAACGTTGAAAAGTGGCGGGCGCGGAATGACCGCCGGCCGAGGACATCAGCGCTTCCGGAAATTTCTAATCGTTGGTCAATTTGCGCTGGCAATGGTGTTGCTTGCGGGCGCAGCCGTTTTCATCCGCGGCCTGGATGAGCTCAATCATCGCCGCGCTGGTTGGCAATCCGAACATCTGATTACGGGAACGATCGTGTTGCCATTCGCGAATTATCCTGACGATCAGCAGGTGACGAACTTTCATAGTCTGATGCTCGACCGGTTGCAGGCGATGCCTGGGGTCGCGTCAGCCAGCGTTTCGTCTTTCACGCCATTTTTCGATTGGCCGGACATCCGCAAATACATCGTGCAGGGTCGCGCCCTTCCTTCACCCGGTCACGAGCCGGCTGCGGCTGCAAACACTGTTAGCTCCCGCTATTTTGAAACGGTTGGGACGCGCATCCTCGCAGGACGCTCCTTTGACGAGCGCGACACGGCGACTTCGCCGAAGGTAATTATCATCAGCCAGGCTACCGCGCGCGGTTTGTTTGGGAATGATAGCGCGCTCGGGAAACGGCTTGCGCAAAGCGGAAGCGATCCGGTGGAGTGGGCCGAAATCGTCGGTATCGCGGCAGATGTAAAATCGATCTCGCCGGCGGCGCCACCCGTGACATTTCAAGTGTACGAGCCGATCACGCAGCATCCTGTCCGCTATAATGAGGTCCTGGTGCGCACTACGACCTCTGCGCCGGCCGGAGCAGTCATCGACATTCGCAACGCCATTACCGCACTTGATCTCGATCTTCCGGTGCGCGATCTGCAACCGGCCGATAGCGCAATCGATCGCGCCAATTATCAAATCGCCATTCTGCGCGACATCCTCACCTTGTTTGCCTTGCTTGGACTCGCCCTGGCGTCGATTGGGATTTACGGCGTCATCGCACGCACAATGGCGCAGCGGACTAACGAGTTCGCCATTCGCTTCGCTCTTGGGGCGCATGCCCGCGACATCAGCCGGCTCGTTCTTGGCTCTGGCGTGAAGATGGCGCTCCTTGGCTCCGCGATCGGATTGATTGGGACCCTGGGTGTTACGCACATTCTCGCGGCCTGGAACTCGGGCATGCAGCTCAACAGTACGGCAACCGTGCTTGGCGCGACGGTTTTCCTGGTCGCGATTGCGTTAGTAGCTTGCTGGCTCCCCGCACGGCGCGCCGGTCGGATCAATCCAATCGACGCGCTTCGCGCTGAATAGCTGGTGAAAGTAAGTAAAAGTAGGGGTCAGGAGTTGATCGCTTGGGGGTTCGTCTAAAGAAGCTTTCGCGGACTCGATTGATGCTGTAGCCACGTCGCTGCGCGACGTTCTGGAGATTAGGACGCGTCACGAAGGAAACGAAATCTGAAATCAGACATCGAAGTCGGACGGGTTGCGCTTTCGATCACGATCTCGCAGGTTGAGACACCAACATGAATATCGAAACGCTGCATATCGGAATGAAGGTGCGCCATCCGCAATATGGCCTTGGTTCGGTAAAATCGCTGACCGAGAAGACAGCCGAGATCGTCTTTGAAGATGAATCCCGGACAATTGCGCCGGCGTCTAGTGATCTCCAACCCGCGGAACCGACCGCTACTTTGAGTGAGTTAGAAGTGCCGCTGACGAGCCTCATCCGCGACACCGCTCGCGCAGTAGTCGAGGCGCTTGGACTCGAACAAAAGGATGCGGTTGTCGAAGGTTTGGCGACGCGATGGCAGCGCGGAAACCTGGTCATGCAACCGGCCGACACTTCGCTTCAGCCAAAAGAAGTTCCGGTCGAGACATTCTTCCACAAAATCGTGATGATCCGGAACAATCTGCGAGTTCTCGAGCAGAAGGTGAACGCCAGCGAGAAGTTGAGCGACGCCGACAAATTCGACCTCCAACAATATATCACTCGCTGTTACGGTTCGCTCACCACGTTCAACATCCTTTTCAAGAACAAGGACGATCAGTTCCGCAGCGGCCGCTGATTACTTGTCCTCCTGTGCAGACGATTAGCAGACAAAGTCAGGCGACGAGTAATTTGATGGCGTAGTTCTTACTGACCCGGCACCGGGGATTGCGAGCCGGAAGGATTCGACTGATCGAGCGTTCCCCCTTGTCCATGTCCGCCATAACGTCCTCCTCCTCCGCCACCGTGATGCCGATGAGTCTGTGAAGAATCGCTTGAAGAATCGTCGTTAGCGCAGGCAGAGCTGAAGAGCGCACCGCCAAGGCAAAGCAAACCCAGCCACATCCTCACCGATTTAAGACGATTTGAAGTTCCCATGAAACAAAATGACCGGGGGCAGCCAAGAATGGTTACAGAATGTCGAAGCAAATTGATTGCTAGCGACGGAAACAGGATTGGCGTAGTAACACACTCGTGAACACGCATGACGTAAGCGAGGAAGAGGTGGACGAGCGGTTTAACGGCGCCGAGCTGAGCGAATCCGTTCTGGCGCGTGATTGGAACTCGCCAGAAGAGGAGACTGCATGGTCAAACCTGTAGCCGGCGAAATCGTTGTCATACCGTTTCCGCGACCCGATAGCGGACAGCGCCGGCCCGCTTTTGTGATCGCCGATCTTCCCGGGGCAGATTTGATCCTCTGCCAGATTACCGGGCGGGGACACTTCGATGCTTTTGCTGTCGCGCTGGATAAAAGCGATTGTGAGCGCGGCCAAGTCGATCAGCCTTGCTACATCCGTCCGCAACGCTTGTTCACGCTCGAACATCACATCATTCTCCGCTCACTCGGAAAAGTCACTGAAGCGAAACTCGACGAAGTATTAAAGAGAGTACGCGAGTTCTTCATCGACTAGCGGCAAAGACGATCCATTTGTAGACGACACGCCTGCGATATGAGGTCGGGCATTGGGAAGAAGCCGATTCTTCTCAACTACATCATTGGAACACGGTCTTTGGTTCAGGCGACGCCAGGATCTTTTGGAAACGCGGATCCTTCCGTAACGGGTCCCACTCCCAGCGCTGCCGCAGGTCTGAAAGCGTGATGCTGACATCGCAGTAATCAACTCCGAAGGGCGTGGTAAGAAGACGCTCGATCAGTTGGATCGCGTGATCGGCATCGCCGTTGCGTGCATAAATCAATGCGAGAAACCCCTGAACTGTGCCTCCATTGATTATGTCTTTGGAAATGGGCGTCAATTCCCCTCCACGCTTCCCTTCGCGCAGCGCGTCGTCCTTGCGTCCCATCAACGCGTAAAGAAAACCGAGTTGCGCGTGGCGAATGCCGTCTTGCGGGCTCTTCATCACAACCTGTTCCAAGATCAGTCGCGCAGTTTCGAACTCATGCTGCGCCCGCGCCAGGTCATTACGCATCAACGCGACACAGCCCGCGAGATAGCTTTTTGGCAACGGCACGCCGGTGGGCGCGACAAAATTCTCCAGCCGAGCTGATGCCAGAGAGCGTTCGGCAGCATCCGGATCACGATCCATAAGGTTCACGTCCCAGCGGCTGAAGGTAACCACCCCATCGGGGTCGAGATTTGGCGCGAAACTTTCCAGAACTGCTTTAATCGGCGCGGTGCTGCCCTTCCAGAAAAACTCGATGTAGGCGCGCTGTATCTCGACGTTCAGCGAATCCGGCGCGAGCGCGAGCACCCGATCCATTCCTTTAACGGCATTTGGCCAGTCGCGTATTCCGAAATAGGTCTGCGCCGCATCGTAAAGTGTAACGGAATTGCGCGGATCGCTTGCTTCAGCTTTTTGATAGGCAGCAATAGCCTCCGTGAAATAGCCCTGCCGTCTTTGCACTGCAGCAATGTAAAGGCCGACATCGCCAGCATTCGGAAGAGTCTTCGCTGCTAAATTCAATTCACGCACAGCTTCCTCGTAGTTGCCTTCCTCGTAGTAGAAATAGAGGCCAAGCGCGAGATGTCCTTCGCCGAGATCAGGCTGGAGTCGAAGCGATTCGTCCGCCTCACGACGGGCAGTCTGTTTTACCTCCTGCGTTGGTTCGTACCAGTGATAGATCGTGCTCATCACGGCTGAGAGTCGTGCGTGAGCGAGTGCGAAGTTTGGGTCGAGCGCAATGGCTTGTTTGTAAAGCTGTGCGGCCGATTCGAAATCCTGCAGGAAATTATCGGGACGCATCTGGTAATCGCGAGCGCGCAAATAGAGCACGTATGCATCAGCATTCGTTGTGGGTTTGGTTTCGACGCGCGCTTTTTCCTGCGGCGAAAGCGTCGCCTGCAACGAGGCAGCAATACTTTTTGCCACCTCGCCTTCCACTCCAAAGATATCGATCAATTGCCGGTCGAAACTTTGCGCCCACAAATGCGCGTCGGTCTCGGCCTGGATCAACTGCACGTTGATGTGGACGCGATCGCCGGCCTTTTGCACGCTGCCTTCGAGCACATTGCTCACGCGCAGCTGGCGCGCGATCTCGGATAAGTTTTGCGGAGCACTGTCATAATGGACGGTCGAGGTGCGGGAGATAACGCGAAGCCCGCTGATTTTCGAAAGCGCGGTGATAATTTCATCCTGAATGCCCTGCGCGAAAAACTCGTTTTCCTTGTCTGAGCTGAGGTTCTCGAAGGGCAGCACGGCAACGGATTTGTCCATGCTCTCCGCCGACGCGGCTTGTTTTGGCGATTCAGCAGTCGCCGATGATCGGCTTCGCGTGAATTGAAATGCGAGCAACGCAGCCGCGAGCACCGCGGCGACGACAATGATGGCGGTCCACTTTCGACCGGCCTTGGGCGCCCTCGACTCTTGCGGCGCGACCTCTTCTGCGCGTCTGATTCCTTCCGGCGTCAATTCGAATGCCCATGCAAGAATCAACGCGACTGGAAAACCGAGAATGACTGCGGTGACAAACACCTTCATCACCCACAGAGGCGCTTCGAATGTCGGGAAAAGAATGGAGGCCGCCTGGATCAACAGCCACGCCACGATCGCGTACGCAACTGCGACCCGGTAAACCTTACGCCGCTTCAGCTCGGTCAAAAACGTAGCCGGATCCATGACAACGGCGGGAACGTTACCGCAACTGGCTTCTTATGCACAAACAGGAAAACGCACGACGATGCCCAAAGCGCTGTAAGCGATGAGCAACCTACATGGTGAGGAGGGCATCTTAATTTGCATATGCGGGACGCAAATGAAAAACTGCCGCGTGCGCATCCGGCTCGGACTTCTTCTTATTCTGGCAGCGGCTTGCCCATTCTGCGCGCATGCGCAAACGCCATCGCCATCGCCTAACGAGAAAAGGCCTATTTCGATCACGTGGCTGGGGCACGCCGCATTCGAGATTGTCTCGCCTGCGGGCACAGATATTTTGATCGATCCGTTCCTGACCAAGAATCCGGCAACCCCGGCGGAAAAGAAAGATCTCTCTCGCTATCATCCAAGTCATATCCTGGTGACGCATTCGCACGGCGATCATCTCGGTGATGCTGTGGAGCTGGCAAAACTGAGCAAGGCGAAACTGGTCAGCGTGATGATGCTAGATACCTTCGTGACCAAGGGCGGCCTGCCGCGGGAACAGATCGAGCCCACCAACGTCGGCGATCAAGTCATGGCGGGCGACGTAAAGATTCACGTGGTGCCAGCGATGCATAGCAGCGAGCCAAGCGGGCGGCCGGTGGGTTACGTGCTGGAGTTTGCCGATGGACGAACGCTCTACGACGAAGGCGATACGTGGATCTTTGGCGACATGTCGCTGATCCAGGAATTTTATCATCCTAACATCATCCTGATGGGATGCGGCGCTGTGGCCGACGGACAATATGTGCGCACACAATGGCTGGCGGTGAACCGCTACTTCAAGCCGCAGGTTGTCATCCCAATGCACTATGGCGCGTTTCCAGGCTCCTCCAGCGAGGCAGACATCCGCGCGGTAGTCGGAAACGATCCGCGCGTGAAATTCATGAAGCCGGGCGAGACCCGAAAGTTCTAATTTGCGCCAGCCGTGGTCAGCAGCTGTAGCCGCGGGCGTCGACCGCGGAATCCTCGAATAAACAATCAGTGGACCAGCTCAGTTCGGTCGAAGACGTACTGTGCATCCAGGGCTGCGTCCATTTCGCCTTTGCGGTAGAGATGGGCGAAACGCACTAGAGTTGCAAAATTCGCAGCAGAATTTCTCTCACTCTCTTGCGCTGGACGTTTGGCATCTGACTCGAAGTCAGTTGGGCTCTTAACCACGTTCATACAGTGCACGGATTCATCTGACACGAAATCAATTGCGCGATTTCTCCGTCACATGGAGGCGTGGACTCAAAATCCGTCGAATCTCCCGCTAGCGAGTCGCTGCCTTTTGTGCATGTGCGAACACTCGCGACACAAGAAGACCATTGCCGACGCTCATCCCGTCAATGGGCCTCGCGTAGTGCGCGTCGAAAATCCCTGAAGAATAAAAGAGAGGTTGTCGTGGACGGGGTGGGTAGGCCTCCCGAATCTGAGACCGAATAAAGGATTCTTTTTTCACTTCTCGCGCGCGTGAAGTCGAACGATGGTGATAACGAGCCCAGACTGTTTATGAGTGGCTTCTTCCAGGAGTTGCAGCGGCGAAAAGTTTATCGCGTCGCCGCCGCCTATATTATCGCTGCGGGATTCATCATTCAAATAGGTTCTGCGGTTTTTCCGGCATGGGAATTGCCGAACTGGACGCTGCGTCTTGTCATCGTGCTTTTGCTAGTCGGTTTTCCGATCGCGCTGATACTCGCCTGGGCCTACGATGTCACGCCGCAAGGGATTCAGGTCACGCCGATAACTCCGAGAGTACACAGGCGCCGGAATCTCCTCTTGCTTATCGCCGCCGGGGTGACCGTCTTTGCCGCCACTGGATTTTTTCTACTGCCGCGTGCGTCGGCGCGCAAGATCGACAAGTCAATCGCGGTACTGCCATTTCAAAATCTCAGCGATGAAAAGACAAACGCGTATTTCGCCGAGGGCATCCAGAATGAGATTTTGACGAAGTTAGCGACGGTTCGGGATCTCAAAGTCATTTCGCGAACCTCGACGGCGAAGTATCAGAGCAAGCCGGACAACTTAAAGACAGTCGCGCAAGAGCTCGGCGTTTCCACTATCCTCGAGGGGACGGTGCAGAGAGCTGGCGACAAGGTTCGCGTGAATGTGCAGTTAATCGATGCCCGCTCCGATACGCATCTTTGGGCGAACAGTTATGATCGTGACTTCAAGGATGTTTTGGCAGTTGAGAGCGAGGTTGCAGCGCAAATCGCGGACGCCTTGAAAGCGAATCTCTCGCCGAGCGAATCGCATGCCCTGGCCGCGGCGCGGACAGAGAATACGGAAGCTTATGATCTTTTCCTACGCGGTCAGTATGAGTTTCACCAGGCAGAGAGCAGTCTGGCCGCAGACGCCTACGATCGTGCCGACGCGTTTTACCAGCAGGCGCTGGCACGCGATCCAAACTTCGCCGAAGCTGCTGCAGAGCTCGCACGCAGTCGATTATCGCGGCACTGGTTCGTCTCTCCCTTGGCACCAGCGGAATTGGAGGAGGTGAAGTCGCTCATTGACCGGGCTCTAGCGTTGGCTCCAGATTCTCCGGAAGCGCACTTTGCGCTGGGGTTATTCTTTTATTGGGGTCATCGCCAATACGATAGCGCGCTAGCAGAGTTCAACCGCACGCTGGAATTGCAACCTAGCAACGCAGACGCGCGGGCGTATTGCGCGTACGTTTACCGCCGCCGCGGCGAATGGGAGCGCTCGCTGGCCGATTCACAACAAGCGGAGGAACTCAACCCGCGCGACGCCAGAATCACGACCAACATCGGAGTGACCTACAATGCATTGCGCATGTGGAAGGACGCGGAGCGAGCGGAATTGCGAGCTCTCGCCATCGATCCGCACAACACGTTGGCGGCGCTATATCTGCTAGGCACTCGCCTGAACGCGACGGGCGATGTCGCCTCGGCCCGGCGACCTCTCGATGGTTTTCCAGAGGTAATCAAAGGCATACCCGGCGGTGCCGGCGGGCCCCGTGGCGCTACCGGAGCCGGCGACGTTAGTGCAGTCATTGGCTGGCCGATTTATCTCGACGTGATCGAAAGACGATTCACTGATGCTTTTCAAGCTGTCGAGACGAAGGTGGTCAACGACGATCGTGCGCAACTTCAGCAGCTTGCCGGGCGTGCCGCCATTCGTGTGCTGGCAGGAGAACTTGAGCCAGGCAAATCAATGGGCGAAGAAGCGCTGCCGTTACTCGAGGCCAGAGTTAAAGAGCGACCGGATGACACTTTTGCCATGACGGAGTTATCTTGGGTTTACCTCGCCCTGGGACGTAATGCCGATGCGCTTCGCCTTTCTAGACAAGCGGCGGATACGATCTCCGTCGAAAAGGATGCACTGGCCGGTCCAAATTTCCAGATCGGGCTCGCGCAAATCGAGGCGCGTGCGGGCGCACCCGAGGAAGCCGTTGAGAGGATTCAACGTTTGCTTTCCACCCCAGCGGGCTTCGCAGCTTCCATAGCTCTCTTGAAGATTGACCCAGTGTGGGATCCGATCCGTAATCGCCCCGATTTCCAGCAATT
>DASXMV010000150.1:0-13995 GCA_036495465.1 Candidatus Udaeobacter sp.
CCATCGAATACTGGCTTATTACGACCGGCGATGACAAACAACCGGGGATTAACGGCGGACTGGCTCGTCCGCGCGAGGGCCAAAGTCCCGGCACACTGAACACGATCAGCGTTTCATCGCTCGACGAAGCAATAAAGAAGGTCGAAAAGAGCGGGGGTAAGATCTGCGCGCCGAAGATGGCCATACCAAAGATCGGATGGCTTGCCTACGCGGAAGATCCCGCTGGCAACGTCTTCGGAATCGTAGAACCGGCCACGGAGCCGAAGTGATTTGTGAATCCGTTGCTATCGGTCTCGCTCGTGCGGCGCGGGGCGGAACCTGGATGTCAGCGGCGGTTTGTTTCCGGGACCGAATGAGGAAAGATCAATCAACCTTAATATTTAAGTACCGATGAAAATTCCATTCACTGGCGGCTGCTCGTGTGGTGCGATTCGCTACGAATGCACAGCGGAGCCAATCATGATGCTCAAATGTCATTGTCGCGATTGCCAACATGTAACCGGCAACTCGTTCGCTGCTGCAATCGTGGTTCGACGGGAGGCGTTTCGGGTAATCAGTGGACAATTGCGCTACCATTTTACGCCCAGCATTAGACGCGGGAAGCATAAACGCGGTTTCTGCCCCGAATGCGGATCGCGACTGACTGGAGCCGAATTTGAAACAGGAGAATCGCCATTCGTCGGTGTGCTTGCCGGGAGCCTCGATGATCCCAGCTGGTTTAGGCCGCAGATGGACATTTTCGTTTCGGAGGCGCAACCATGGGATCAAATGGACCCGTCTATTCCGAAATTCGAACAGTATCCGCCGTTGGCGACCGATTAGGATTTGGTGAGATGGTGTGCATGGCGGAGTCCAAGTTCGGCACGAAATCTTGTGAGAGTTTCTGGATCTGTCCTCAGCATTTTCGCTGAGTCGTTTTATAACTGAGGCAAGGAGATTACAAATATGGAAAAGATAACGCCATTTCTGTGGTTCGATAACCAGGCGGAGGAGGCGGCGAAGTTTTACACCTCCGTTTTTAAGAATTCCAAGATCGGCAGGATTCTTCGCTACGATGAGGCGTCAGCACAGGCCGCGGGAGGATCGGTGGGATCGGTCTTAACCGTGGAATTCGAGATCGCAGATCAAAAATTCACGGCGCTTAATGGTGGTCCGGAATTCCAATTCAATGAATCGATCTCATTGTGGTGAACTGCGATAGCCAAAAGGAAGTGGATTATCTTTGGGAGAAACTGACCGCCGATGGGGGGAAGGAATCGCAGTGCGACTGGCTGAAGGACAAGTTTGGTGTGTCGTGGCAGATCACTCCCACGGTTTTGATTGATATGTTGCACGACAAGGATCCCAAAAAATCGGGACCGGTAATGAAATCGATGCTTCAAATGCAGAAGATCGATATCAAAACACTCAAGAAAGCGTACATGGGGAAATGAAATCGAAGCCGCGAACGATTGATGAATACCTCGCTTGCGTAAATGCTGATCAGCGCGTCGCTCTCGAGAAGCTTCGCAAGACGATCCGCGCGGCCGCGCCCGGAGTTGAGGAGTGCATCAGTTACGGGATTCCTGCGTTTCGCTTGAATGGACGTTCCCTGGTCTTCTTCGGCGCGTGGGCGAATCACTGCTCGTTTTATCCTGGTAGTTCCAGAACGCTGAAAAAATTTCGGAGCGATCTGACAGACTTCCAGATTACCAAAGGTACCGTTCGTTTTTCGCCCGGCAATACGTTGCCAGCTTCGCTGATAAGAAGGCTGGTGAAAGCGCGGATGGCGGAAGACAGGGCATAACAGAGCTTATGTCAAAAATCAGTCCACGGCGTTTGGCGCAGCGATCGTACGAAGCGTTCGCAGCTGGCGATCGGAAATTTTTTGAGGAGCACCTTGCCGACGATTTTATTTTCTCGAGTCCGCTCGATGTGGGCCTCGATCGTGCCGGATATTTCGCCAGATGCTGGCCCGGAGCAGGGAAGGACCAAAAGTTCAATTTTTTGCGGCTAATAGAACAGGATGATGAAGTCGTTGTTACGTATGAAATGACGAAGCCGGATGGAAAGAAGGGGCGCAACACAGAAATCCTGCGAATTAAAGACAACAAGATTACCAGTGTGGAAGTCTATTTTGGTTGGGACCTTGTGCCGAACCACTAAATTACTAAGGAGAAAAACATGAGCAAAGTTCGAGTTTTAGTCGGCACACGAAAAGGGGCGTTCATCCTGACGGCTGACGGCACGCGCAAACGATGGAAAGTCAGCGGTCCCCATTTTGCGGGTTGGGAAATTTATCACGTTAAAGGGTCGCCAGCCGATCCAAACCGCATTTATGCATCGCAAACCAGCGGGTGGTTCGGTCAGATCATTCAACGCTCGGATGACGGTGGAAAAAAGTGGAGCACGCCTGGAAGCAGCGCTGAGGAACTTCAAGGTTCTGATGGCATGCCAAAAGGCGAGAGTAACAAGTTTGTTTACGACGGAATCCCCGGGACGCATCAGTGGTATGACGGGACACAGCACCCATGGGAGTTCAAGCGGGTTTGGCATTTAGAACCGTCACTGAATGATCCCGGGCATGTTTACGCTGGTGTGGAAGACGCGGGGTTGTTCGAATCAAAGGACGGTGGCAGATCGTGGAAGGAATTGTCCGGTCTGCGAAAACACGACACCGGGCCGAAATGGCAACCGGGGGCGGGTGGCATGTGTCTGCATAGCATTCTGCTCGATCCGCGAGATCCACGACGGATCTACGTCGCCATCTCTGCCGCCGGCGCGTTCCGCACCGATGACGGGGGAGAGACGTGGAAACCGATCAATCACGGATTGCATTCGCAATACATACCGGATCCAACAGCAGAGGTCGGCCATTGCGTTCATCGGATTGCGATGCACCCATCGCGTCCTGACACATTATTCATGCAAAAACACTGGGATGTGATGCGTAGCGATGATGGGGGCGATTCGTGGCGGGAAGTCAGTGGAAATCTGCCGAGCGATTTCGGGTTTCCGATCGACGTGCATGCGCATGAGCCGGAGACAATTTATGTCGTGCCCATCAAAAGCGATTCGGAACACTATCCGCCTAACAGCAAACTGCGAGTGTACCGGAGCCGCACCGGTGGGAATGAATGGGAAGCGCTGACGAAAGGCCTCCCACAGCGCAATTGTTATGTGAACGTTTTGCGTGATGCCATGTGCGTGGATTCGCTGGAGCCGTGCGGCATTTATTTTGGAACCACCGGCGGCCAGGTATATGGATCGGCTGACGCCGGTGATAGCTGGAAGCCGATCGTGCGCGACTTGCCAGCGGTGCTTTCAGTAGAGGTGCAAATGCTGCCATGATTCGCGTCGTTCTGCCGCCGCATTTGCGCACCCTGGCGCGCGTGGATGGTGAAGTCGAACTAACCGTTAACGCCACTGTGACCCAGCGATCCATACTTGATGAGCTGGAAAGTCGATACCCGATGCTGCGCGGCACAATGCGCGATCACTCTACTCAACTCCGCCGTCCGCTGGTGCGATTTTTCGTCTGCGGAGAAGATTTGTCTCACGAATCCCCTGATGTTCCGTTGCCAGAAGCCATCGCAAGGGGATCCGAACCGTTTGTAATCATAGGCGCAATTGCCGGTGGCTAAGGCGACCTTGCGAGCCTGTCGCAAATGAAGCGGACGACGAATGTCACACAAATATCTGTTGAACAATTCTTAATCAAAAATAAGGAAGGAAAATGAATACTACAGAAGAAGTCGCAACAAAACTGGTGGATTATTGCCGCAAAGGCGAATGGATGAAGGCGGTGGACGATCTCTACGCAAAAGACATCGTCAGTGTGGAGCCGCGCGCGATGGAAAATATGCCGGCAGAAATGCGCGGCCTCGATCAAGTGCGTGGAAAAACGGAATGGTGGGAGAAAAATTTCGAAGTGCACAGCTCCAAGCCTGGCGGACCATTTGTGGCGGGGGATACTTTTGTTGTACAGTTCGACGTCGATGTGACCGAGAAAGCTTCCAAGAAGCGAATGCAGATGTCTGAGGTTGGAATCTATAAGGTCAAAGACGGCAAAGTTGTGCACGAGCGGTTTCTGCCGCTGGCGCAAGGAAAAGAGTAAGCGTTCGCTCGCAGGGAGCTTCGTTTAAATCGTATCGTCGTCATCGCGTGCCCGGCGAAAAGCGCTGAGGGACCTTCGGACTCCTCGATCACAAGCAGGATCGAAGTTTGATAGTCTATTCCGCGAAAGATTCCTTGCGGTCTTCGCCGGGCCTGGGACGACCCAGCGCGTCTGTGAATAGTCGCAGTCATTCGTCCCGAACTGGATTTCCTGATGATGCGGTATCGAAACTTTTCGCGTTCATGCACTCTCGACTGATTGCATGACCCAAAGTGAGTCGATATGCTCGCTCGCGTGTCTCGAAAGACAACATCGACTTCGCGAAGAAAAGGCACTTGGGATTTAAAAGAGCCCCTGCGCAGTGAATTTGCGATTCTGCTTGGCCTGGGGACGGTCGCTGTTTTCTGGAGCACGGGAAGCCGGCTGGTCGAAATTATCGCGCATCCAGTCGGGCTGATGTTTGTCTTCCTCTGGCTGTTTACCGTTATTCTCTGGTCCGCCGTATGCGTTGCGCGGCATGCCGACTGCCTGGCGATAAAATGGGGTGAGCCTTACGGAACTTTAGTCCTTACGCTATCGGCAATCACCATCGAGGTGGTGATGGTTTCTACCGCGATGTTGCACGGTGCAAACAATCCTACACTTGGGCGGGACTCGATTTTTTCCGTAATCATGATTGCTCTGAACGGGTTTGTTGGTCTGGTCCTGCTGTTGGGCGGCCTGCGTCACGGCGAGCAATATTACAATCTGCAGGGAGTTAACTCCTATCTGAACGTGATCATGACTTTGGCTGTGCTGGGGTTGGTGCTGCCAAACTTCACTACCACCACGGCTAACTCAACATTTTCCACCGAGCAGCAAATCTTTCTCATTCTAGTGTCACTGGTTCTTTACGCGGTTTTTCTGATTATCCAGACGATGCGGCACCGCGGTTATTTCATGGAATCAGAACTGGCTACTGTGGCATCCAGTTCCGATCATCACTCGCTTCTCGTGCGGTCGACCGGTTTTCATGCCGCGATGTTGCTGCTTTATCTTGTCGTCGTGATCTTACTGGCCGAAAAGTTTGCCATTCCATTGGACAACAGCATCGAGAAATTTGGCATGCCTCAGGAATTTGGCGGCGCGATGATCGCTGCCCTGGTGCTGGCGCCAGAGGGAATTGGTGCGGTCCAGGCGACTTTACGTAATCAATTGCAACGATCGATAAACATCCTCCTTGGTTCTGTGCTGGCTACCATCGGGCTCACAATTCCCGCAGTGTTGACCATCAGTTTAATCACGAAGCGACCTGTTATCCTTGGCGTGCAGGGCGGTAACCTTCCGTTGTTACTGCTGACTCTGGCGGTCTGTGTGGTTACATTTACCAGCAGGAAAACGAATATTCTGCAGGGTTGCGTTCACTTGCTGCTCTTCGGCGTATTTGTCCTTTTGCTCTTCGCCCCTTGAGTCGTGTCACGGGACAATTCCTGTCGTTTCTGAAATAGCAGCTTAAACGTGTCGCTGCATTACGATCGAGTTCGGTCCTTGTTCAGCGACTTTGAATCCAAACCGTTCATAAAGGCGCAACACTGGCTTACCTGCCACAAGGCTGACTGAAATCGTGGACTCATCAGGATTCGCACGAACCAGTTGGGTCAGGAGCGCCGTTCCGATTCCATGTCGACGATGTCCCAGTTTCACCGCAAACGCGAGTTCCGGCGGAGCGTTCGGTTCGTCGATCGGGCGGCGCAACCAAGCGGCCCCGAGCACTGATCCGTCTTTCTTGTCGTGTGCCACGAATCCGGTATCGCCCTCGCGGCCCCAGCTCTCGGTATAATGGGAGAATTCCGGTCGCTGCAGAATTTCGCGGGAAGGTTGATGATTACCAACTGAGGATAATCCTTGATACACCATCTCCCTGAGAATTGGCTCGTCTTTTGCAAGAAGTGGTCGGATCTCGTAGTCCATCGATGAATGCGACTTCCTATTGTCGAAGATAATGCGGGAAAAGCCAGTCTCAGGTTGGTTGACGGAATCGTTTATGCCGGCATCCATGGGATTTCCATGCTCGAAATTCGGCGATGCATCATCGCCGACGACCGCGTAGCTTGTCAGGGTGGACCGCGATTATGTCTTGGGCACGCACGGTGAGGAATTATCGAGGCTCGGATTACAACATCGTGTCTGGCGGCCGGTAGTTTTAGATTGCTGGCAGAGAGCTGGCATTACCGTTGGCAAGCGAGTTTTGGACCTCGGCGCAGGCCCCGGCTACGCAGCGGTCGATCTTGCCGAAATTGTCGGTCCCACGGGTGAGGTCGTAGCGCTTGAGCGTTCGCGCAATTTTGTCCGCGCGTTGGAAGGGGCGTGCCGTGCGCGATCGCTCTCAAATGTACGGATTCACGAGGTGGACTTAATGACAGGCGAGTTACCCGGAGCAAATTATGATTTTTCCTGGTGTCGGTGGGTCATGTCATTTGTGACCGATCCCGCGTTGCTCGTCGGGAAGCTAAGCAACGTCATGCGCAAAGGCAGCGTGGCGATTTTCCATGAGTACGGCCACTACGAAAGCTGGCATTTTTTTCCCCGTTTGCCGAATCAAGAGCGCTTTCGCGAACATGTGATTGCGACGTGGCGTGAATCGGGTGGCGAACCCGACGGAGCGATGGTATTGCCAACCCTGCTTCCCGCGAACAGTTTTGCGATTCGCTCGGTGAGACCCCATCTGTTCTGCGTCCGTCCCACGAATTACATGTGGCAGTGGCCGGCAACTTTTATCGAAACGTATCTTCCTCGTCTTATTGAAATGGGACGGATCGATCAAAAATTCGCCGATCAAGTTCGCCACGATCTCGCAAAGGCTGAGAAGGATCCGAATGCTTTTGTGATTACGCCGTTGGTTCTGGAGATCGTCGCGGAAAAATTGAGTTAAGACTTCAGTCCCGCGTCTTTTGCGGAACGCGATGCTAGTCGCCAATCGTAGTGAAAATCGAACAAGCCGCTAGCTGGGCGTCCCGGCAACGCCGAGACGCTCGGCGTCTGATTTGAGCGCGGCGATGACTTCCGCGATCAGATTGTCGAGCGGCATCTCGAGCTTCTCGGCGCCACGAAGGATATCCTCGCGGTTCACGGCGCGGGCGAATGCTTTGTCTTTCATTTTCTTTTTCACAGCTTGGACATTGACGTCGTGAATGCTCTTTGTCGGACGAACGAGCGCAACCGCGACGATAAAGCCGCTTAATTCATCAACGGCATATAGTGTTTTTTCGAGAGGGGTTTCGCGCGACACGTTAGCGTAATCCGCGTGCGAAAGAATTCCGCGGCAGACTTCTTCGCTCCATCCATGTTCCCGAAGCCACGCAACGCCAACAAATGGATGGCCCTGAGTCGAACTGCGTTCAAGATTGGGATGTTGTTCATAGTCCATGTCATGTAGAAGACCCACTGCTTCCCACAGGTCGGCATCTTCTCCGCGCAACTGGGCAAAATGCTTCATCGAGCCGCCGACGGCATAGCAATGTTTCCGCAGGCTCTCGGACCGGACCCAATCGTGCAGAACGTTTAGAGCGCGAGGAGCGAGCATTTCGTTGGCCATGAAGTCTTCCGGTTCGTGACACTTATGCACATCGAACGGACTTCGAGCGAGTCGAATTCTTCATCGGATTTTGACAAAACGCGCCTTTGCTACTCCGCCAGGCAGAACAGCAAGGCGCGCTTGGAGACAAACGAGCTTAAATAATTAATCCTCGTCGAGGATTACGCGGTCGACCATCATATCGGTGCCCGTTCCAGTGTAGTGGACGCGAACAGGAACGCCGACTTTGACTCTCGTTCTTACCGTGTTTTCGTCCAAAACCCTGCCGCTTCGAGTCACATACGTAACTGTCTTGCCGAAGCGATAGTGGACCGGTCCGCTGCTTTCTCTTAGGACGATCGCACTTCCCGGAGTGTACTCGGTGATTGTTCCGTTTCCTTCCGTAGTGGTTGTCGTGGTCGTTGTACTTCGCTGTGGCTGCGATACCTCTCGCTCATTCATGAGCGGTTGGCGTGTGGTTTGTCCCCACGCAACCGATGTAATTACTGTCAAAGCAATGCTCAAAAGCATTTTTTTCATGATTTCCCCCTTCTTGGTTGAGTTACGGCGTTGCTAGAGGTTCTCTACCCACTTGAATGGAGCAGGCCGAAAGAACGCGCCGTTATAGTAAATTCGGATTTAACCTCGACAGCGGACGCTTAAAAAAATGTTTCATGTTTTCTTGAAGCCGACTTTTTAGTGGGGAACTTTCGCCTGATCGTTTTATGAGATTCTGGATCGGTACATCTGGGTTCCAATATGCCGAATGGAAGGGGAATTTTTATCCGGAAGACCTGCCCTCGGCCAAGATGCTGCCATTTTATGCAGAGCGCCTTTCGACTACGGAAATCAACTACTCGTTTCACCGGATTCCTGCGCCAAAGACGATCGATAATTGGAAGGCGCTAACGCCCGCCGATTTTCGCTTCGCCTTGAAAGCGCCCCAGAAGATCACGCATTGGTCGAAGCTGCGTGATTGCGCAGATACGTTGCGATACTTCCTTGATGTCATCTCGGCACTCGATGTAAAGCTGGGCCCGGTTCTCTTTCAGCTTCCACCTAATTTCAAGAAGGACATTGTTGTGCTGGGCGGTTTCCTAAATGGATTGCCCGCTGGAGCCCGTGCTGCATTTGAGTTCCGGCATGACTCCTGGCTTGACGAGGAAGTATTTGAAACGTTGCGAGCGCGTGGCGCCGCGCTTTGCGTCGCCGATACGGAAAAACTGCAGACGCCAACCGTCTCGACGGCGAACTGGGGTTATCTGCGATTACGGCGCGAAGATTATTCGAAGAGCGACGTTGAACGCTGGGCGCATTTCGTTCAGGAACAGAGCGGCAAATGGACCGACGCCTTTATTTACTTTAAACATGAGGAAGCCGGCATTGGCCCAAAGCTTGCGAAGCAGATGATGGAGATGCTTGGAATGGAGAATTCGCAAATGCCCGACGCGAAGTGTTAACGCCGCCCGCGCCGATTCTGGGAGGCCGTTGCCGGTATATTTGGAACGTGAACCGATTCCGGCTCTATCCAGAGGTGTTCGCTATCTGCCGGCCGCGCGAACTGCCGCCGCGGAAACATTTTCACATCGCTGATCGAGAAGTTTCGAAGCGGTCAGAATTTATTAGAGTTATCGAGTGATAGACATCGCCAGAAATCTTAAGCGTGTTTGCGAGCAGATCGCAGATGCGGCTGCAAAAGCTGGTCGCGCAGTGGATGAGATCGAGCTTGTTGCAATCACGAAAACGCATCCGGCCGAGACGGTGCGTGAAGCGGTCGAAGCGGGCCATCGACTGTTTGGAGAAAGCCGGGTTCAAGAAGCGCGGGTGAAAATTCCAGAGCTGCCTTCGAATTTGCGTTGGCACTTTGTAGGGCATCTTCAGAAAAATAAGATCCGACACGCACTACACTTGTTCGAACTCTTCCACGGTGTCGATTCTCTTGGACTCGCGCAGGAAATAAACCGCATTGCCGGTGAAGAGGGGATGCAGGCGCGTGCATTACTCGAGATAAATGTAGCGGAGGAGGGGAGTAAATTCGGTTTCAAAACAGAAGCTCTCCGCGCCGAAATGGAATCTCTTCTCGGGCTTCCGCGATTGTCGATTGAGGGACTTATGTGTGTTCCACCGCTCGCGGACGAAGCGGAAGCGTCCCAGAAACACTTTGTAAAGCTGCGGGAACTGCGCGATTCGCTCGAGCAAGAATTCAACGTGAGACTCCCACGTCTTTCCATGGGCATGACAAACGATTTTCCGGTTGCCGTTCGCGAAGGCGCCACTTTGGTGCGGGTGGGCACGGCAATTTTCGGTCAACGACCTAAACCGCGGAAAGATCAATTGTAGAAACGGAAGTCATGCCGCTGGAACCGACAAACATTCAGCAGATAGGAAACGAGCTCGCCATCTCCTGGAACGACGGTAAGGAATCGTTCTTCAAGCTCGAAGCCCTTCGACGCGCGTGTCCTTGCGCGGGATGCGGGGGCGAACCCGACGTTCTCGGCCGCATTTTACGACCCGACGTGACTTATAGAGGCGAGAGTTTTCAACTCCTCGGATTCGATCTCATAGGCGGCTACGCATTGCAGCCCCGCTGGGCCGACGGACATGGAACAGGAATTTATAGCTTTACTTATTTGCGCCGTTTGGGAGAAGCTTCGGGCTGATGGTGTGCGATAAACGCTCAAGCCGGTTCATGCCTCTGACACTGAAAATCGCGATTGTTTTGCTCTGCTTCGGATTGTGCGGCGCTAGCACTTTGATTGTTTCGACGGCGCGCGAACAATCCGAGCAATCGCAAAAGATGAATGCAATTCCAGTGAAGAATCACGAGGTTCAACGGCGTGTTTGGATTGTAGCGGCGCGTCTATGACAATCGTTGTTTCCTGGCGCCGGTGCTCACGGATACCTGTAGAGCTACGGGATGGTTACTCTCAGCAGCGTAGTTTTTTCCATTCGCGGATGTAATTGTCGATCTTGTAATTGGGCTGGAATCTGGAAAAATTCTCCAGGCTTAAGGTCGACCCCGGCACAGCTCAACCAGCCGGTGAGGCAGCAAGCGATGGCGAATTTCCCACGTGAGTTAATCTCGCGCGGTGAATCGAGATTCCATTTCTGGACCTCGAACAAATTGTCACGCAACAACAGTTCGCCTTCGGGGCGCAATAACCGCGGCCGGACATCATCAAAATCGATGCTTTGAAGCGCCTGATCGATATGTAGCTCCCGCCGTTTGCCGTTGTGGTCCACGCGATTCCAATCGAACACGCGATACGTGGTGTCGCTGTTCTGCTGAACTTCGATTAGCACGTTACCAGCGCCCAAAGCATGAAGACGTCCTGCCGGAAGGAATGCCGCGTCGCCCGGTTTGACTCGGATCTTGTAAATATGATCGGCTGCCGTTCCATCGCGTAACGCCTTCTCATATTGATCTCGTGTGATCGCCTCACGAAATCCAAGATAAAGCTCGGCACCTGGATCGGCTGCCGCAACGTACCAAAATTCGGTTTTTGGTTCCCCTTCTAAGCCCGCGGCGACCGCAGCTGGAGGGTGCACTTGCAGCGAAAGTTTCTGGTGCGCATCAAGAAGCTTCAGCAGCAGTGGAAAACGAGGGCTGTCAGCGATGTCTCCGAAGATTTCGTCCCGGTGTTGCGTCCAGAGTTCGTGTAAAGGCTTCCCGCGCAGGGGCCCGTTACGCACGATGCTCTGTGCTTCGGGGCGGTCTACGATTTCCCATGATTCACCGATATGCTTTTGCGGTGGCAGTTTTTTGCCGAACTCGGATTGGAGACGCCGTCCGCCCCATATTCGTTCCATGAAAATGGGTTTGAAGGTGAGGGGACTTGAAATTTCGGATTTCGGATCTCGGGTTTCTGATTTCAAATCAGCTCATTGTAAATTGCAGAACATCCAATGCAAAACTGTTGTCTGACGGCTCGATGAAGTCCCTTTTCAAATATTGGCTGCCTTTATTGATCTGGCTGAGCCTGATTTTCCTCGACTCGACGGACCTGATGTCCGCCCAGCATACATCGCGATTCATTGTTCCATTTTTACATTGGTTGAACCCGAATATTTCCCCGGCGGCAGCTGCGTCCATTCATTTCATGGTCCGGAAGTGCGCGCACGTCGGTGAGTACGCCATTCTGGCATTTCTCTTGTTTCGTGCTGCGGATTGCATGGCGAATCTCAAATGGTCGATGCCGATTCTTTGTTTGGGTATCTGGACTGTGTGTCTGTTTGTAGCCGTCACAGATGAATTCCACCAAACGTTTGTGCCGTCCCGCGGCCCTTCGATAAGGGACGTTGCTATCGATTGCAGTGGAGCAATCATTGGCTTCCTCATTGCGGCGGTTTTTGTGAGAAGGCGTTCCACAAAATATGGGCAAGCCGGCTCCCGGTCCCAGGATGCGCAGTGATGATCTTGAAGGTGCTGTGGCCTCGCTGCTTGGCTTTTTCGCGGATTTAATGACATAATCAGCAGTGAATGCTGATCGCAGTTGAAGGATCACCTCTGTTCGCGTCCTCAATCCAGGTTTCCCGATGTGCTGCTTCGGAAGGGCGAAGCAGACCAGACAGGGCACTCCGTTAAAACGTCATCACTTGGTATTGCGCCCGCGAATTCGAACCTCTGTTCAATGATAAACAGGATCAACTGCAGTCATTGGTCATCCTATTCTACGTTCAAATACCAGGTCGCGCTAAATATTCCCTTCGCAATTACGGCCATAATCATTTGGCTTGCGGCCTGTTTGGGATCGCCGTCCATCGCGCAGAGCGTCGCGAAAGAAGGCGGAACGAACGCTCGTGGTTCAGATGTGTCCAGAATTACGGCTACGCCGGAGCGCGTGAGAGTGGGCGATGGCTCCGCAAGCACTGATATTGCCTGGAATACAGGCGATGGATCGCCGGGTTTCGTTTTCGTGGCAGCAAACGGTCGGCCGCCGGTTTTTGTTGCGAAAGGTAAGGAAGGCAGCCGCGTGTTCCCGGGGATTCACAGGGGCACTTACGTTTTTGGCCTCTACCAGGACGCTGAACGGCGAACATTGCTCGCCACAGTGACCGTTACTGGAGTTGCGGAGGTCGGAAGTTCTAAACAGACCTCGTCGTGGCAACTTCGATGGCTGGTGACTATCGCGCTCATCGCAGTGTTGTACGTCGCCGTTTACTTGAGCTCGACCGGTCCGGTGCGAACGACGTTTCCTCTCGAACCAACTACTTCACCTCGCCGACTTCACGTTGCCCGAAATCTACTGCTGGCTATCGCCGCCTTCATCTGTGTGGATGGACTCCTTTTTCATACGCCCTTGTACAGTTTGATTTTGGCACCCGATTCTTACGCCGGCAGAATAGCAATGCTTACTCGCGCCGAAAAGAGTCGCGCGCCGTCAGGACTCAAAGAGGTGCTGGTTTTGGGTGATTCACGAATAGCCGAGGGATTCTCTGCCGCCGTCGCGGACAAGCTCAGCTCGGTCGACGGATTCAAATTTGTAAATCTAGCGGAACCAGCCTCCGCCGTGAACATGTGGGACTACATGCTGCGAGAAGTCGATCCTACGAGGCGCCGTTACTGGGCGATCGTGGTTCCTTACGGCATCGGCTACGAACCAAACAGTGCTGACCATCTAAGGATTTCGATGGCCGCTCCGCTCCTGCGCTACAGTGACTGCGTCCGTTTCGCGTCAGCCTTTCGACGATGGTCGGGTCGCTTTCGAGCATTCACAGCGTGCATACTGCGAGGCTCAGCATTCCAAAGTGACGTTGTTGATTTTCTCGCACATCCCATCGCGCGTATTAAGAGCGTTGAAACAGAGCCGACGAGACTTCAATCGCGCGATCTCTATAAAGGAAGGGAGTATGATCTGGTCGGCATCTCCTACGATCCAAAGACAGGTAAGGTAGGTTTTCCATCACGACTGACCGAGACTCAGAGAGAAGCCCTCCGAGATAGCTTGGTGAAGCCATCTCAGTCAGAAATACAAGATTTCTTGAAAATGCAACGCGATGGGATTCAGCGAATCTTGAATCGCTACTCGACCAGTCCAACGGAAATCGTGCTTACGCCCGTACCTCGCGGTCCGTTTGCCGGGCTCCCGGGAGCATCAACGACATTCCCCGCTGCGTTTCCCCGCATCACCACTCAAAAGAGCGTTTTTTGTGTTCCGGAACAAACGTTCGATTTTCTTGAGAAACCAGAATTTTACTTCGACGGATATCACCTCAACGCAAGGGGCAGACAACGATTTACTGAAACGCTAGTAGCTGAGTTAGTCGGGCGCCTGCGGTCGGCTGATTCAGACACAGGAGTTCGCTGTAACTCAAAGCTATCGGCTGAGTATCTGGTTTTAGGTAG
>DASXMV010000151.1:0-5976 GCA_036495465.1 Candidatus Udaeobacter sp.
GATCGCGCGGCTCGAACTCTTCGATCTTCCGCGAGTAAGTGTTAAAGAACCGAAGCGACATTTTCTTTGCCAACTGTCATCCCAAGTGAAGCGGGTGCACTCACAAAAGCATGGCACGCTTTTTTTTCCAGAAAGTCATCGCTTCGATTTAGCGGCGGGACGCTTGGCAGACTATGACGTTTTTGGCGATCATCTGTGAACTAACGCATCATTCTATTTTGACAGTTGCCACTGCCATGGCGGCAATGCCCTCGCCGCGTCCGATGGGGCCGAGCTTTTCATTGGTCGTGGCTTTGATGCTTAGATCTGATTCGTTACTTCCGATGGCGTCCGCAATTTTCTTACGCATCTCGGAAATGTGTGGCGCGATCTTTGGTTCTTCGGCGACGATGGTTGCGTCGACGTTGACCACGCGGACTGCGTTTTTGGCGAGCAACCGGCTTACGTGCTTTAAGATCTCGATGCTGCTGATCCCGCGAATAGACTCGTCGGTGTTTGGGAAATGTTGACCGATATCTCCCTCGCCGATTGCTCCCAGCAATGCATCGGCGATTGCGTGAGACAAGACGTCTGCGTCCGAATGTCCTTCCAACCCGTGCGAGTGCGGTATCTCTACGCCGCCAAGGATCAGTTTTCGTCCTTCAGCGAGGCGATGCACGTCGTAGCCAATTCCGCACCGAATATTCATGACGTTCAGAGTTTCAGACTAATAACGCCGTTTGACGCAACGATGCTGTATTTATCTTTCATGTCTTCGCGCGGACGAAGATCGACACTTCCACCAGCGTTTTCAACCAGGAGCCATCCGGCTGCGATGTCCCACAGACTGATTCCCTGTTCGATGTAGGCGTCGAGTCGTCCGCAGGCCACATAAGCAAGGTCGAGAGCAGCGCTCCCGAGGATCCGGCATTTGCGGACTCGATGAATCATTTGTTGAAGCAATGGAAAATTTGTGTTGATCGTCTCCTGGGTTTTCGCAAGCCCGATCGAGACAACGGCTTCGGATAAATCTGCTCGATCGCTTACGTGACAGGGATTCCCATTCAATTTTGGGGTCTCACCTTTTTGTGCTTTCCACATTTCCCGACGAATGGGGTCATAGATAACGCCAACCATGACCTCGCTGCGGAGCCGCAATCCAATCGACACGCAGAAATGCGGAATCCCATAGAAATAATTTACCGTACCATCAAGCGGGTCCACGACCCATTGGTGCTCGCTGGATTGATCACCCACAATGCCTTCCTCGCCATAAAGCGCGTGTTTGGGAAATTCCTTGAGAAGGAGCTTGGTAATTATCTCCTGCGCCTGAACGTCGACCTCCAGCTTAATATCGTGCGCTGCGACGGCATTGACCCGCTGCGGCTGCCGGAAATTTTTCCGAAGGAACGTGCCGGCGGCGCGCGCGGCTTTTTCGGCGGCGTCCAGATAATGCTTCATATAATCATTTTGAGCGAAGCGAAGAACGTCTGGCTTTCTGTGTCCATCGCCACGGAAATAAACCGAGATGTTTCGCTTCGCTCAACATGACAGAGGAAAAAAAACCGGGAGGAAAAATAAATTTCCCTCCCGGGTTGAAGTTAGGGTTGTGACTCCGAAAGCATTCGGAGCCGTTAATCAAGCGTGGGGCGTTAATGCCTCTTTTTCTTCGCTGATTTTTTCTTTGCTGCTTTTTTCTTCTTTGCCATCGACTAATTCCCCCCTTTCATCCGCAACACGCGCGGAACTCTGTGAAGAGTTGGGAATGACTTCACTTAAACGAGTTCAGTTAATCATCACATTTTTTTTGTCAAACACTTTTGTTGTGAAATTTGAAAATATTTTTACGAGTTCGCGCGCGATTATTGTTTTTGGTGCGCGCGAAATTTTCTTTTTTTTGCCGTCTCGAAAGAAAATCGTCACTTCATTCATGTCGCTGTCCATTCCCGAATTTGTGCCGCTCACGTCGTTTGCGACGATGATGTCACAATTCTTTGCGCGCAGCTTTTTCGCCGCGTTCTCTTCCACGTGATCTGTTTCCGCTGCGAAACCCACGAGGACGAATTCGCGGTCGTGTCGATGGCCTAACGAATCGAGAATGTCCACTGTGAGAATTAATCCCAGCGAAACATGCGCTGCGCGTTTTTTGATTTTTGTCGACGAAACGTTGGCGGGTTTGTAATCCGCCACTGCGGCGCACAAGATACAGATGTTGCACTTGTCGGCGTGCTGGCGAACCGCTTCGAACATTTCATCGCTGGTCGAAACAGAAATCAATTTAGCGCCCGGTGGCGCTTCGATTGTCACTGGGCCTGAAATCAACGTGACATCGTTCCCTTCAGCGAGAGCCGCTTCGGCAATTGCGTAAGCCATTTTCCCTGATGAACGATTCGAGATGTAACGAACTGGATCGATCGGCTCGCGCGTGGGCCCTGCCGTGATGAGGAATCTCACGCGATCAAATTATCCTGGCGAGCGAGCAGGAACTCCGCGCGAAAAGCGATGTCGTCCACTTTCCAAAGCCTGCCAACGCCTTCGTAGCCACAGGCAAGCATACCTTCTTCTGGTCCGATAAATTCGACTCCGCGCCCCTTCAATGTTTCGACGTTGTCCACGGTAGCAGGGTGTTCCCACATTTTGCCATTCATGGCTGGCGCAAGCAGAATCGGAGCGCGCGTCGCCAGGGCGATCGCTGCAAGGGGATTATCGGCCAGACCATGTGCGAGCTCAGCGATAACGTGCGCTGTCGCCGGAGCGATCAACAACAGGTTCGCGCGATCGGCGAGCTCAATGTGCCCGGGTCGCCAGCTTTCTTTTTCATCGAAGAAGCTGGTTGCGACCGGATTTTTCGAAAGCGTCTGCAATGTGAGCGGTGAAATAAATTCAACCGCATCGCGCGTCATCACGACAAAGACTTCGTGCCCCTGTTTGACCAGTAAACTTGCGAGTTCGGCTGATTTGTATGCAGCGATTGATCCGGTTACACCGAGCACGACCGACTTCGCGCCCGGACGAATGCGCACAACCTTTCGGCCACCCGCCTTATCGCGTTTCTTTTTGGAATCCCTGCCTTCTGCAATCATTTCTCGATCAAACGCCGGCTCAAATAGCTCTCTGCCTCCATGATTTGCTGGAATCGCCTCAAGTCTTCCTCCACCGATCCACTAATAATAGTATAGCGGTAGTCGCGCCAATGTTCCATTTCCCGCGAGGCCGTTGCCAGGCGCGAATCGATCTGCTCGATCGTCTCCGTTCCGCGTTTGAGCAGGCGTCGCCGCAATTCGTCGAGATCGGGAGGCATGATGAAAACATCGGCCAAGGCATCCCGGATCACGGGATCACTGCAGTTACGAATAACCGCAGCACCCTGTGTGTCGATATCGATTAAAACATCTCTTCCGCTTTTGAGATTTGTAACCACTGGTTCGCGCAATGTGCCGTAATCGTCTCCGTGCACATGCGCGTGTTCCAGGAAATCGCCTTTTACCACACGCTGCTGGAAATCCTCGTCGAAAAAAAATTGATAATCCTGACCATCAATTTCACCCGCACGCGGCGGTCGCGTCGTGCAGGAGACAGAATAAAAAAGATTGGGATTCCGCCGAATCCTTTCCACCAGTGTGGTCTTGCCCGCCCCCGATGGAGCGGAAACCACAAAAAGAATTCCGTGGCGGCTGAAGGTTTTACTCAAGATTTTGAGCTTGCTCGCGAATCTTCTCCAACTCCGCCTTGCAGGCGATGACGCGCTGAGAGATTGCCGCATCGTTTGCTTTTGCCCCCAGCGTGTTGAGCTCCCGAAACATTTCCTGCGTAATGAATTCCAGTGTGCGTCCGACCGGTCCTTTGCTGCGCAGGTGGTGCGCAAATTGGGTTAGATGACTTTCCATGCGCGTCAGCTCCTCTGACACGTCAGCGCGATCAGCAAAGAACGAGATCTCCTTTAATAAACGTTCGTCATCATTGGCAATTGGCAGACCTGCTTTTTGGATGCGATCGATCAGAACGTCACGATATCTCTTGACCACATCGGGATGGAAGGAACGGATTTCGGTGAGCTTTTTGCGAATTGCTTTCAGGCGATGGATCAAGTCTTTGGCCAGATGTTTTCCCTCGAGCTCGCGCATTTTGATCAAATCGGCGAGAGCGCCGCGCAGGGCGCGATCGACTGCCGGCCAGGCTTCTTCGGCATCGAAGGTCTGTTCGGGAAGACGCATGACGCCCGGGGCCTGCAGGATCGTGCTGATCGTGATTTCGCCCGGGGCGTTCAACTCCTTTTGCAATGCACGCATGGCTTCGTGATATGAGCGAGCCAGGTCGGTGTCGAGCGCGAGGTTGCGGGAGCCGTTTGGACCACTATGGAGGGCGACTGTCGCATTGGTCCGGCCGCGCGAGATGTGTTCATTGATCGTCTGTCGAATGCGAGGCTCCAATTCCGCCAGGTCCCGGGGAAGATTAATTACAATGTCGCTCTGCTTTCGGTTAACCGAATTGAGTTCCACACTAAATTTTCGTCCGGCATGGACCACTTCAGCCCGACCGTATCCAGTCATGCTTCTCATAGCTCGATGCAGAGGGTTATCGCAGAGAAATGTTCAAGGTTCAATCCAAAGGAATCACGCGAAGCCAATATGACGGCGTTGAAATGAAACGGTTCCTCCCTTATTCACGGCTGTGAATCATTGGCGGCAGGAGCTTGTCGCGAGCGCGATCTTCGCGGTCACGTACGTTCTCATCAGCAGCCGGCAACTCAAGATTCTGCCATTAAACCGACCGGCTGCCGCATTATTGGGTGCAGTGCTGATGATTGCCACCGGTGTAATGACGCCGGAGCGCGCATATCGCTCCATCAACTACGACACGCTGGTCTTACTGCTGGGCATGATGCTTATCTCTGCCTATCTCTACCTTGCTCATTTCTTCGAATGGGCTGCGGAACTGGTGCTGAAGTTTTCAAAAAATCCCGTGCGCCTTCTGCTATACGTCACGCTCACTTCGGGAATTCTCTCGGCGCTTCTGGTGAACGACACGATTTGCCTCATGCTTACGCCGCTTGTGGTGGCCGTTATCCGCCGCGGAAAGCTGCCTTTGCTTCCGTTTCTAATCGCGCTAGCAACCAGCGCGAACGTCGGCAGCGTGGCCACGCTGGTGGGCAATCCTCAAAACATGATCATCGGACATTACTCGCGCATTTCGTTTTTAGAGTTTTCCCGCACGCTGCTACCGGTGGCCCTTGTTGGCCTGGCGATCAATTTCTTTATTTTGCGTTTCGGTTTTCGCAAACTGTTACGGAAAACAACAATTACTGGCGTTGAACAAACGGTTCCAAAACTCGATCGCGGTTTGTTCGCGATTGTTTGCGTAGCATTCATTTCGATTTTTGCCGGCTTTTTGGTGGGACTGAATCTGGCCTGGACAGCGATGACGGGCGCGGCGCTCGTAATGGTGCTTGCGCGACGCGACACGCACGATGTGCTCAAGCTGGTTGATTGGCATTTGCTCCTTTTTTTCGCCGCATTGTTCGTTGTGGTTGATGGTCTGCGCCACACTGGGCTGCCAGATGCGATTTACTCTCGACTGCAGCCGATCTTTGGATCAACCGCTCCTGCGCAAGCGTGGAACCTTACGTGGTTTTCTGTCGTTGGATCGAATATTTTCTCAAACGTACCGTTTGTGCTCGTGGCAGGGAATTGGATTACACGATTTACCGACCCCAGTTTAATGTGGAAAGTCCTGGCGCTTTCGACCACCTTTGCGGGCAATCTCACGATCGTCGGCTCGGTGGCGAACATGATTGTGGTGGAATCAGCACGCGATCATATCCAGGTCGGTTTTTGGGATTACGCGCGTTTCGGAATTCCGATTACGATTTTAACAACCGCTGCTGGCGTGTTTGTGTTACTTCTTTTGCGCTAAGAGAGCTTGCGCTGCGCGGCGGTGCGGTGAGGGCATTGCGATATCGTCAATGGATTTGAACCACTTCTCCGCCGGACCGATTCT
>DASXMV010000152.1:0-13851 GCA_036495465.1 Candidatus Udaeobacter sp.
CTCCGCTTTTGTCGATGGTGTGAAGATCGGCTCCGGTAGTTGCGAGGCTTGTTTGAGTCCAGCCGGAAGCTCGATTCCACAAACGCTTTTCGACGCCTGATATTCTTTCCAACCGGAACCCGCCAGATAACCTCGCACCACACATTCCACCGCAAGCGGTTTCGTCTTCTTTACGATCATTGAACGGCCCGCGAGTTGATTCCGGAATGGATGCAACTCCTCTGGGAACTTTTCAAAATCCGCCGTGATAAGGTGATTCGGGATGTTGCTGAAACGTTTAAACCAAAACTCCGAAATTTGATTGAGGACAGCGCCTTTGTGCGGAATTGGGTCCGGCAATATCACATCGAAAGCGGAGATCCGGTCGGTTACGACAAACAACAGCGTGTCGCCAAGATCAAAGACTTCGCGCACCTTCCCGCTGCGCAGTTTTTTGATTCCCGGAAGGTCGATTGAAGATTGAGGTTCAGGTTGCATAGGCATAGTGATTCGTGAGGCGTAAAGCTAAGGAGTTGCTAGTTTAGCTACTCACTATTCACTTCTCACGCGTCACTTCAACTCATGGCCGGAATTGTTGTAAAACCTCGAGCGCGAATTCTGCACGGACACGATTGGGTGTTTTCCAGCGAGGTCCTGAAAGTTTTTGGGAATCCGACAGACGGCGATGTCGTTTCACTCAAGGATGGAAAAGACCGCCTGATTGTTAGTGCGATTTATAATTCCAGCTCACAAATTGTGGCGCGCCGTTTTTCGCGGCGGAAACAGGATTTGGATCGAGATTTCTTCAAACGCCGAATCGCGCAGGCGGTTGAATATCGCGAGCGACGAAGAATTGATCCAAAGCTTTGCCGGCTGATCTGGAGCGAGAGCGATGGATTGCCAGGGTTAATCATCGACAGATACGGCGATCATCTGGTGATGCAGACACTGACATTGGCGATGGATATGCGGCGAGATTTGATCGCCGATGCGGTTACTGATCTGTTTGGAGGGGTCACAATCATCGAGCGCAATGACGCGGTGGTGCGCAAGGCGGAAGGATTAGAACCTCGCACCGGTAGTTTGCGCGGGGGCGCGTTGTCACAGGTCGCGATCGGAATCGCAGGAGTAAAGTTTGAAGTCGATCTTCTACACGGGCAAAAGACCGGATTTTATCTCGATCAAAAGCAGAATTACTCGATCGTTGCCCGACATGCGCGCGGGCGACGGGTGCTGGATTGTTTCACGAATCAGGGCGCTTTTGCATTGGCGTGTGCCCGAGCGGGCAGCGTTGATGTCGTCGGGGTTGAGGATAGCGCTGAGAACGTCGCAGCGGCAAAACGAAATGCCACTTTCAACGATTTGAAAGTGCAATGGACTGAGGTCGATGTTTTTCAATTCCTGCGCAAGGCCGAAAAAGCGGGGGCGCAGTACGATTTGATTGTTCTCGATCCGCCGTCGTTTACAAAGGCGAGGAGCGGATTGCGCGATGCGCTGCGTGGTTATCGGGAGTTGCACATGCGCGCGTTCAATCTCTTGTCCAAGGCCGGTTTGTTAGCGACTTTTTCATGCTCGCACCACGTGAGCGATGCGGCGTTTTCCCAGACAATCGCTGACGCACTTGTGGATGCCAGGCGTTCCGCGCGGCGCTTGCTGCGGTTCGAACAGGCGCCTGATCACCCGGTGGTCCCGACGCTCCCTGAAACGGAATATTTTAAGGGTTTTCTTCTCGAAATGATGCCGGGACGCTGATGTTAAAGTGTTGAGTCAAAAATTTTCGCGCGCGCTCAACGAAATATCTGGAATTCTGAGTTGAGGCATTTAATATGGCGCTCAGCGAGCCTCGACGGCGAGTCCTCATTTGTCATGGCAGAAAAAATTCGACCCGTTGAACAAATGCTCGAACTGAGCGAGGACGAAGCGCTTTCTCCTGAGCACCTGGATTCGCAAGTGCAGAAGGCTCAGGAACAGTTGCTCCAGCTTAAACGTCAGCAGGAGCAGATCGAAAAACAAAAGCGGGAACTGGAAGAACTAAGTCGTCGCCAGGAGGAATTGGAACACGGCCGTGCTGAGATGGCCGACAAGCTGACTCGCTCGCTCGTTGTGCTTGAGCGCGAAGCATATAATACACAAAGCCGCCTGGAGCAGTTCCGCGCAGCCCGGGAAACTTTTGGTCAGCATTTGGAATTAATTGAAGCAATCGATCCCAAAAGCTGGAATTCGTCCGATTTACACAAGGAATTGAGCCGGGCACTGAGCACGGTGGATGAAGCGCGCACGATCTACAATGAGCAACGCAGTCGGTTGCAGGCAGCGGGTGGAAATGAAGGAGATGCATCGCTGCCAGACGTCGTGACGGACGCTTACGAAGGGAGCGACGGCCGCTCATTTTTTCAGTGGTTCCAGATTGGCGTCGCAATCACTTTGCCGCTGATTATTTTTGGTGCCATTGCCCTCGTTCTTTTTCTTTGGATGGCGAGCACGGGCAGGTAATGGGGATGTTTCGACGTTCGCCCAGGGCCAGTCCGCCTCTTCGCCGCAGGCAGGAAGAAGTCGCGCGACAAGAAGAGGAACTCCGTGAGCGGCTCGAAAAACTGGAGCGGCTTATTGCAAAGGTGCCGGTGATGGAGAAAAACCGTGCGAAACAGGAAGCAAAAGATAATCGAAGCGATAGACGTTTCAGTGTCTCTGTTGCCTCGGAAGGCAGAGGCTCGACGGGCGAGGGTAGAAGCAGCCGGCGTCCGCGGTCTTTGCGCAAAGAACGACGGGAAGGCCAGATCATTTTCCTGTTTCTTGTGGTTGCGCTGGCCGTTGCTGTCATCTGGCTGATCAGCAATCTGCATTCGTAGGTAACGATCATGGCAGGGACTTCGGAGCTCGACGTCGGGTACGTCGCCAGACTGGCGCGAATCAATCTCACTGAAGCGGAGATAAATGCGTTTCAGACGCAACTGGATGATGTGCTGAAGTACGTCAAAAAACTTCGCCAGGCGGATGTAAGGCACGTGGAAGCCGTCGCGCACGCCCTTCCCGTTTTTAACGTTTTCCGTGAGGACGCGGCGAGCGAATGGTTTACTACGGAGCAAGCGCTGAGCAATGCGCCTCGAAAGGCGAACGACCTTTTTATCGTCCCTAAAGTCGTAGAATGACGGAGAAGGATCTGCTGGCGCTCAGTATCGCTGATCTACAATCGTTGTTGCGTCGCCGGGAAGTTAGTGCGCGCGAAGTCATCGAGTCCCTGCGAATCCGGATCGAAGCTTTGGATGGAGAGATCGGCGCGTATCTCTCTCTCGACATGGACGGTGCCGCCAAAGAGGCAGAGAAGGCGAATGTGGATCTTCCACTGGGCGGCGTCCCGCTTGCGGTTAAAGACATTATCAATGTGATGGGGCAGCCGTGTACTTGCGGATCAAAAATCTTGCAGGGTTATCGCGCCAGCTATGACGCCACGGTAATTCGAAAATTAAGCGCCGCAGGCGCAATTCCCTTCGGCAAAACCAACCTGGACGAGTTTGCCATGGGTTCGTCGACGGAGAATTCCGCCATCAAACTAACCCGAAATCCGTGGGACTTATCGCGCGTTCCGGGGGGATCCAGTGGCGGTTCGGCGGCAGCGGTCGCCGCGGACGCAGCCTTCGGTGCATTGGGTAGTGATACTGGCGGCTCAATCCGGCAACCCGCGGCGCTCTCGGGCGTCGTGGGTTTCAAACCGACTTATGGTCGAGTCTCGCGGTTCGGTCTTGTCGCGTTCGCCTCGTCTCTCGATCAAATCGGCCCGTTGACGAAAACGGTTCGGGATGCCGCGCTCGTCATGAACGCGATCGCGGGTCACGATCCGCAGGACAGCACTTCTCTCGACGAACCGGTGCCTGACTATTCCGCAAAACTCGGAAACGATTTGCGCGGCGTCCGGTTGGGTTTGCCGAAGGAATACATGGTGGAAGGGACCGATCCACAGGTAAAAGCTGCGATCGACGCTGCGGTGAAACAACTAAATTCGCTGGGCGCAGAGATTATCGAAGTTTCGCTGCCTCATACCGATTATGCAGTGGCCGTCTATTATATTTTGGCGACGGCGGAAGCCTCCGCCAATCTCGCTCGCTTCGATGGCGTTCGTTATGGATATCGAGCCGAACATCCCCGCGACGTGCTGGATCTTTATGTCCGCACGCGTGAGGAAGGATTCGGTCCGGAAGTGAAAAGACGAGTGATTCTCGGAACTTACGTTTTAAGCTCCGGCTATTACGATGCCTATTATTTGCATGCGCAAAAAGTGCGCCAGTTGATCCGGCAGGATTTCGCAAAAGCCTTCGAGCAGGTTGATGCGTTGATTTCGCCGACGTCACCGGTGCCGGCATTCAAGTTGGGCGAACGCACAGCGGATCCGTTACAAATGTATCTGGCCGACATCTTCACCATTGCTGCGAATCTGGCTGGAATTTGCGGAATCAGTGTACCGTGCGGGTTTGCGGAGATGGATGGGTGTCGGTTGCCGATTGGTTTGCAGTTGCTAGGCAAGCCGCTGGACGAAACGCGCATTTTGCAATTCGCGCACGCTTACGAGCAAAGCACTGACTGGCACAAAGCGCGTCCGCCGATCGCGAGTAGTAGGAACAGCGCGTGAAGCAGTCAGCCGCGCCACCGACAAAGCCTGGGGCGCTCGGCCGCGGATTCAACGATCCGAGAGCGATTCGCGCATTACTCTGGGCGTTCATCGTAGCAGCAACTGTATTTTCTGTGCTTCCACTCCTGCGCCATTTCCGTGGCCACACCATTTTTGATTACGAACTTTGGTATGCCACGCCCGCGCGCAAATCGTCGCAAACGTTCGAGCCTAACAGAAAAGGTTTTATGTCGAATATTGTGTTGTCACCCGGTAACGATCGGATTTTCCCGGCAACAGATTTCGAGTTTATTGCCATCGGGATCTTCGAAGAAGCAGGCGTAATATCCACGGCTGTATTGAGAGCAGATCTGCGGTCCCTCCACTTTTTTTCCGCCGGTCTTGCGCACGAGACGGGCAAGTCGATCAACTTCCGCGCGGCTATCGGCCCAAAAAGCGATCCGGGTATCGTTGGGCTGATGCCGACGATTCTGAGTAAAGCCAAAGAACGCTTCCGGCTTATTCCCGCCAGCGGCATAGAAGATTCCCCACCGTCCGCTTGAACGGTCACGGACAAACCCAAGCGCTGGCAACAGCTTGCTGTAAAACTTCTGAGCGCGCTTCAGATCGTTCACGCGCAAATCAATATGATCCAGGTATCGTGATTTCTTCATTGGTGCGGATTTCGATTTCACTGTTCGTATAAAGGAGCAGCTTCAATCCGTATCAGGTTACGTCAATCGTGGATTCCAGGCAGCGCGGAATGCTCAAACAGCTAGGAGCTGGCTATGGAAACCAAATATACTTGATTAGTTTCCTGATTGTGTTAACACTGCCGCGGACATGAAACGGGTACACAAATCGTCACCGCGCCCCCCAACCCGCGGCCCAAATAGGCAGCGAATTGTCGATGCCGCTCGGGCGCATTTTTTCAATCACGGATTCCGTAGTGTCACCATGGACGATCTGGCCGAGGAACTCGGCATGAGCAAGAAAACTCTCTATACACATTTTCCGGGCAAGTTCGATCTGCTTGAAGCTGTGCTGGCCGATAAACTGGCAGATGTCGAGGCGACGCTAAAGGAAGTGACGCGTGCGCACCCGCGCGATTTCCAGGCCACCTTGCGCGACTTGCTGGCTGGCACGCAACGCGAATTGGAAGAGATCAAGCCCCCGTTCGTGCGCGATATGCGTCAGAAAGCGCCTGAGATCTTCAAACCAGTCGAGCGCCGGCGAGCTGCGTTAATCCAACGCTACATGGGAAAATTCTTTTCCGATGGGCAACGGCTGGGAATGGTGCGCAAAGATGTTCCGTCCAAACTGATCATCGAAATTTTGCTGGCGATGGTTCAATCGATCATGAATCCGCAGAAGATTCAGGAACTTGGGATGGTCCCGAAAGAAGGGTACACCGGAATCCTTAAGATTGTTCTCGAAGGTGCACTGACGGCAAAAGGTCGGAAAACATGAATACGTCATTCGTCTGGGGGAATCGGTTTGTCTGCCGAAAGAGTCGCCGGCTGATGGAACTGATGCGCGTGGCGCAAGCTTTAGCGCTGGTTCTCTTTCTCGCTGGTTGCGGCGGTCGTGGTAAGGCGGTCTCTGGAACCATCGAAGTGGACGAAGCCCACGTGGGACCGCGCTCCGGAGGGCGCGTAGAAAAAATCCTCCATTGGGAAGGCGATCACTTGCGCGATGGGGAACTGATCCTCCAACTGGATGCTTCAGAGCTCCGAGCTCGTCGCGACCTTGCCGTGGCACAAATCGACACATCAGTCCACGACGCGGACGCGCAGCAAGCACAGTTGGTGTTCCTGCAGGACGAAGCGAAGCGCCAGCAGGATTTGCTCGGTCGAAAGGTCGTTTCTTCAAGTGACGCTGAGAGGGCCGACAGCTCGGCGAAAACGCAGGAGAAGAATGTCGCGGCGGCGCAAATGCGTGTGGCCATGTCGCGCGCACAACTTGCCGACATCGATGCGCAGTTAGCAGAGATGCAGGTCGTTGCCCCGGCGGATTCCATTCTTGAAGTGCTCAGCGTAAAGATAGGCGACGTGCTGCCTGCAAATCGTGAAGCGGCCACGCTCATCCTGACCGGGCATCTTTGGGTGCGTGTTTATGTTCCGGAATCCTGGCTCGGCTTGATTAAACTGGGCGAGGACGTTCGGGTTCGGGTCGACTCTTTTCCAGGCAAGGATTTCGATGGCGTGGTGGAGCAGATAAATCGACAAGCCGAATTTACCCCCCGTAATGTGCAAACTGTTGCGGACCGGATCAGACAAGTATTTGGAGTCAAGGTTCGGCTGCCCAGCGGCGACGATCGCTTACGCCCTGGGATGGCAGCCGATGTCTATTTTCCTAATGTGAAATGAATTGATTAGCTCGAATGAGTACGGAGAACACGAAGGATGCGCCGCTCACAGTGGCTGAAAAGGTCATCGAGCCGATGATCGAAGTAAACGGACTAACGAAACGTTTCGGTACATTCACGGCCGTCGATCACGTTTCATTTTCTGTGGGAAAAGGATCGATCTTTGGTTTTCTTGGCCCGAACGGCTCTGGGAAAACAACCATGATCCGGATGTTGTGCGGAATTCTGGAGCCAACCGAGGGAACGGCTCGCATCGGTGGTCATGATGTTGTGCGGGATATCGAGCCTATCAAAGAGATGATTGGTTACATGTCGCAGAAATTTTCGCTCTACGACGAGTTGACCGTGAATGAGAATCTCATCTTTGCGGGAAAACTTTACGGTTTAAGCGGGACGGAATTAAACCAGCGTCGCGACGAAATGATCGCGACGACGCATTTGGAGCCCTACCTCAATCGGCGCGCTTCGAATCTCTCCGGCGGCTGGCGACAGCGTCTGGCCATGGCGTGCTCGCTAATGCATAAGCCGACCGTCCTTTTTCTCGATGAGCCGACTGCCGGCATCGATCCTGTCGCGCGACGCGAATTGTGGGATTTGCTGTTCGAATTCGCTGGCAAAGGCATGACGCTATTCGTGACCACCCATTACATGGATGAAGCCGAGCGATGCGATCACGTGGGTTACATTTATCTTTCGAAGTTGATCGTGTGTGGGGAACCGGATGAACTGAAGAAGCTTCCAGAAGTAAATCCGCCCGGAACACGGCGGCTCGACGTGACGTGCGATCACGTGACGACAGCGTTGCAAGCCATGCGCCAGATGAAAGGCGTACGCACCGCAACTGTGTTTGGTCAATCAATGCATTTGCTGGTCGAAGATGACGTGAAGCGTACCCACATCGAAGAACAACTGCAGAAAGTTGGCGTGATGCACCCCGAGATTCACGAAATCGGTCCTTCGTTGGAGGATGTGTTTGTCGAGCTTTCAGCCAAGCACGCATCCGAACGACAGAAAGCCGCGTAATGAACAAGTGAGAGAGGTCAAATAAGATGTGCACGCTGCGCAAATTTCCTTTGTGTGATCAAACGGCCTTTGCGAGGTCCCTGGCTCTACTCGGGATGACCCAAGAAAGATCATGAAACATAAATATTTTCGCGGCCTCGGCGCAATTCTCTTTAAGGAATTCATCATCGTCTGGCGCGATCCGATGACGCTGTTCTTCATGTTTTTTCCTCCGTTGATCGAGATGGTCGCGTTTGGCTACGCGCTCGACAACGATGTGAAACACATGGCGATGCTGGTTCTGAACGAAGATCGCACCGTTGAGAGTCGTCTTTTGATCGATCGCTTCGTAAACACAGAGACGTTTCGGGTTGTGGGAGAGGTGCAAAGCCTGGACCAACTGAAAAGCGAAATGCGCAAGGGCCGCGCTTACGCTGCGCTGGAAATACCGCCGAACTTTACCCGTGACCTTAACGCAGGTCACTCGGCGCAGGTGCAGCTACTTGTTGATGGATCCAATTCCACGACGGCGCTGCAGGCTCTCAACACTGGGTTAGGCGTGGCGTTGACTCAATCAGTGGAATCGCTTCTGCGCGAGACAGGCCGGCAGGGCGTGCCCATCGATATTCGGCCACAAATGCTGTACAACCCCGCAATGCGTGCGCCGAACTTTTATGTTCCGGGCGTGATCGGCATTGTACTTCAAATTGGGACGACAGTGGCTACAGCCATGGCCCTGGTCCGCGAGCGCGAGCGCGGAACGCTGGAGCAGTTGCTCGTTAGTCCACTGAGCTCTGCTGGCCTTATGCTCGGCAAACTGGTTCCGTATCTGTGCATCGGGATGGCGATGGCCATGGTTCTTTTTGGGGTGATGCGGTTCGTGTTTTTCGTGCCGATCGAGGGCAACATCGTGGCCATGCTGTTTTCAACATTGGTGTATGTCTTTGCGTTGCTCAGCCTCGGTTTGCTCATTGGTACCTTTGCCGAAAACCAAATGCAGGCGTTGCAGATGTCGATGGTGTTCCTGCTGCCGAGCGTTTTCTTCTCCGGTTTCATTTTTCCACGTGAAACCATGCCGTGGATTTTTTATGCGCTCGGCACGCTTTTTCCTACGACCTATTTCATTGCGCTGATGCGCGCCATTATTTTGCGAGGAGCAAATTTCTTCGAATACTGGCAGAACCTTTTGATTCTCATTTTGATGTCGAACCTTCTTTTTACTCTCTGCGCGTTGCGATTTCGAAGAAAGATCGCGTGAGGATCAAACGCGTTCTTTTCAGCGCACTTCGCGTTCTCATCGCCATCGTCGCGACTTTGGCGTTACTCTGGTGGTTTGGAATGAGAATGCCTGGAAAAAACATTTCGGAGAAAAGGACGCTGTCTCCTGATGAGGTGGTGTTACGCGAAGAGCTTCGCGATGACGTGCAAAAGCTCGCCGGTGAAATCGGCGAACGAAATATGTCGCACTACGCGGAACTAAATGCAGCCGCTGACTTCATCGAAGAGTCTTTTTCAGGTGCCGGTTTGCGGCCGCGACGTGACAGCTACGAAATAGGCGGGCAAAGCTGCTCTAACATCGAGGCCGAAATTCGGGGCAGGCGCCCTGAGATTATTTTGATCGGGGCGCATTACGATTCAGTGCTTGGTTCGCCGGGCGCAAACGATAACGGAAGCGGTGTCGCTGCAACGCTCGCGTTGGCGCGACGGTTTTCTGGCAAACAGACTGAACACACCATGCGTTTCGTGACGTTTGTGAACGAAGAGCCGCCTTATTTCATATCCGGCGAAATGGGAAGCCTGATCTACGCCAAAGGATGCAAAGCGCGCGGCGACAAAATCTCCGCGATGATCAGCCTCGAAACGATCGGGTATTTTTCCGATGCGCCAAACTCACAAGTCTATCCGTCCAAAGTTCTGGGCGCTTTTTATCCGAAGGTCGGGAACTTCATTGGCTTTGTCAGTAACCTGCGTTCACAACCTCTGCTCCGACGCGTCATCGGGCTCTTTCGCAAACATGCTAGCATTCCATCAGAAGGTGCGGCCCTTCCGGGCTTTGTTCCCGGTGTCAGTTGGTCCGATCAATGGTCATTCTGGCGGAACGGTTATCCTGGCATCATGGTCACCGACACCGCGCCGTTTCGTTATCCTTATTATCATTCGGCCAACGACACGCCTGATAAGCTCGATTACGATCGGTTCACGCTGGTAGTCAGCGGCATGGAAAAAGTGATCAGGGAACTGGATAAATTGTAGCCGGTACCCCGGCCGTACTCTCGTTAGATAGAGCGAAACGATGGCGAACACTGATTCTCAGGTAACTATTCACATGGTGGCGAGCCTCGACGGATTCATCGCTCGAAAGGACGGGAGCGTCGACTGGCTTGAGACTTCGGACGAATTTGCAAGCGGCGAGACCATGGACCCCGAATTTATCGATGCGTTCCTCAAGACGATCGATTGTTACGTCATGGGCTCGCGAACATATGAGACAGCGCTGAGTTTTGAGGCCAAGGGTTTTGGCTGGGCGTACGGCGACAAACCCGTCTTCGTCCTGACTCATCGCGAACTGCCGCGGAACCGGGATACGGTCGAATTTTATTCAGGCGATCTTACGCAGTTCGTGAATGAGCGCCTGCGACCGGCGTTCCGCAGCATCTGGTTCGTCGGAGGCGGTGCGCTCTCAGGCGAATGCCTTCGTCTCGGATTAGCCGACGAAGTTCGTTATTCGATCCTGCCGGTCTTGATTGGTGAGGGGATCCCATTCTTCGACAAGCTGAACCGGGATGTCGCCCTGCATCTGACGGAGGTCAAAGCGTACAAGAGCGGCACGGTGGCGCTTCGGTACGAGGTGCGAAAATAGACGGCAGCTGAAGCCGTTTCGAAGCGAGACGAATGCAGCCGCTCGCTACACACACTGCTGTTGCCTTTTCTTAGAGAGCAGTTAAAACGCGCTCCAGCGCATAGCCGATCAGTCCGCTTGCGGGCAATGTGAAAATCCACGCCCATATGATCCGCTCGACAACCGTCCATCGCACGCCGCTCAAGCGTTTCACTGCGCCTACGCCCATGATTGACGCCGTTATCACGTGCGTTGTGGAGAGAGGAATCCCGTAATGGCTGGCAGCTTGAATGATCACCGCAGCAGTTGTCTCGGCGGCGAAGCCGTTCACGGGTTGGAGTTTTACCATCCGATGCCCGAGGGTGCGAATGATGCGCCAGCCACCTGCGGCTGTTCCGAAGGCCATGGTTAGCGCGCACACAGTAACGACCCACACGGGAAGAATGAACGTCGGAGTCCGTAAAAAAGTCAGTGGACCAGGCAAATGATCGAAGCTGCCCGCTTTCGTACCCGTGAAGAGGGCAAGCGCGATAATGCCCATCGTTTTTTGCGCGTCGTTTGAGCCATGGCTGTGCGCCATCCACGCTGCGCTAAAAATTTGCAGCTTGCCGAATAGCGTGTTCACAGAATGCGGCGTGAAGCGATGGAGCGCGGCGAAAAGCAAAAACATCAAAAGCCCGCCAAAAATAAATCCGGCGAGTGGCGACGTAATCATTGGCACGACGACTTTCGGCCAAATGCCGACGTTCCACTTTATGACTGACCAATGGCCGTGCGCCGTCGCCAGCGCGGCTCCGCAAAGTCCGCCAATAAGCGAATGACTCGAGCTGGAAGGCAGACCGAACCACCAGGTAGTCATATTCCACGCGAACGCTGCAACGACCGCGGCAAGAACGGTTGGCATCGTGACCACGTTGGTGTCCACAAGACCTTTGCCTATTGTCGCGGCCACCGCGCCGCCCAGGAGCGCCCCAGTGAGATTAAAGAATGCAGCCATGGCTATGGCCTGGCGCGGCGTCAGGACCTTGGTCGAGACCACTGTCGCAATGGCATTGGCGGCGTCGTGAAAGCCGTTGCTGTATTCGAAAATGAGCGCTGCGATTATGACGATGAGGAATGTAAACATCGCCGTCGCGAGCAGCCGGCTACGAATACTTCAGTGCGACCTCAAGGATGATGTTGCCCGCGTCCCGGCAACGATCGATCACCTTTTCTATCAGCCCGAAAAGATCGCGCAGAAAAATGACCTGCTTCGTTTTGTAGTCGCCTTGGTAAAGATCGCGCAACAGATCCAGTTCGAGTTTGTCGGCTTCGCCCTCGATCGACTGCAGTTTTGCATTCATCTCGCGCGCGGTCGCCGCATCGGTGCCTTTGCGTAATTGTTTCACCATCGCCATCACTGTTTCCGCCGCCTGATCAAGGAGTTCGACCTGCTTACGGAAATCGCGGCCATGCAAGTCCTCCGGACAAATCAAGACGCGCTCACCAATTTTCTCCACTGTCTTTGGTATCTTATAAAGCGCGCCGGCCAACGCCTGAATGTCTTCGCGTTCAAAAGGCGTGATGAAGGTCTTGCAAAGCTGTTCGGTGAGCTCCTGAGTAATTTCTTTGTCCTTGCGACGGCTGAGGATGAACTGTTCCAGGCTCTGCGGCGACTCATGTTTTTCGAGCCGCTCCAGCAGCGCGATCAAATGATGCACGCTTGCGTCTGCCTCTTCAGCGCTCTTTTCGAGTAAGTCGTAGAACTTTCCGTCGCGCCCAAAGATTTTTTGGATCGACAACATGTCTTTCCTCCGTTGTAGCCGATTGGATTGGCCTCGGCAATCCTGGAGGTTGGCAATCGCTGGCCGCGATCAGCGCTCGCGGCTAAAGCAGCGTGCCGCGCAGAATGAGCAACGCCACGTTGAAATAAATTACCAGGCCCGTCACATCGACCAGCGTGGCAACGAACGGTGCCGATGACGCCGCTGGATCGAGGCCGCAACGGCGCAGTAAAAAGGGAAGCATCGCGCCGCTCAGAGTTCCCCATATCACCACTCCCACTAACGCGACACCGACGGTAAACGCAACCAACCAGTGATATTTTCCGTAATCAAAAATGTGCAAGTATTGCCAGAGCGTGATTCGGAAAAAACCGATGGTTCCCAGAATCAGGCCGAGAGCAACCCCGGAGAGTAATTCTTTTCGCACGACGCGAAACCAATCGCGCAAATGCAATTCGCCGAGAGCCATCGCGCGGATTACCAGTGTCGTCGCTTGCGATCCGGAATTGCCGCCACTGGAGATGATCAACGGCAGAAACATCGCAAGAATTGCCGCCTTCTCGATCTCGCTGTTATAACCCTGCATCGCGGTTGCGGTCAGCATTTCGCCGAGAAACAGAATGATCAGCCAGCTTGCGCGTTTCTTTACCATCCGCAGAAACGGAATCGTTGTGTACGGCTCGTCCAACGCTTCGGTGCCGCCAAGTTTCTGGATGTCTTCAGTGGCTTCCTTTTCCGCGACGTCCAGCATGTCGTCGGCCGTCACTATGCCGACCAGCACGCCGCTTGAATCGATCACCGGGAGCGCGGCGCGGTCGTATTTGCGGAAAACATTCAGCGCGTCCTCCCGCGAATCGGTTACATTCAAAGGCACGAAGGTTTGATCGCGAATTTCGCTCACCTTCGTCGTAAGCGGCCGGAGCAGAAACTCACGCATCCGCACGTCATCGATCAGCTTGCCGCGGTCATCGACGACATAAACAAAGTTCAGCGTCTCGCTGTCGCGACCGAACTCGCGTACGTAATCAAGCACGTGTTGCACAGTCCAATCCTCCTTCACGGCAATAAAATCCGGTGTCATCAAGCGGCCAACGCTGTCTTCCGGGTAACCGAGCAGAGCCGTAGCCACGTGACGCTCTTCCGGCGTGAGCAGACGGATCAGTTGGCGCGCCGCTGCGCTTGGCATTTCTTCCAGCAGCGCCGTGCGATCGTCCGGCGACATTTCGTTCAGGATGGCTACGACCTGCTCGTGTGCCATCGCCCGTAATAATTTTTGCTGTTCCTCGATCCCGATGTA
>DASXMV010000153.1:0-2856 GCA_036495465.1 Candidatus Udaeobacter sp.
TTTCGCCAGGCGTGTCAGAATTTCATCCTGCACACCTTCCGCGAAGTAAGCGTTACTTTTGTCTTCGCTAAGATTCTCGAAAGGAAGCACAGCTATGCTCTTTTCCCCAATGGCTGCGGCTCCCTCGCTTTGTCGAGGCGCGACCAATTTCGGACCAAACAACCGAAACGCCAGCAACCCGGCTGCGATGATCGCCAGCACGATCGTGACAGCCACGATTTTTTTACCGGTATGATGCGTGATCGATTTATCAGACTCGACGTCGGTTTCGCGAATGATTCCTTCCGGTGTGATCTCGAACGCCCAGGAGAAAATCAGCGCGACCGGGAAACCGGCAATCAAGATCAACACCACCAGGCGCACCGCCCAGTTCGGGATCTCGAAGAACGGAAAGACTTGCGTCGCGATTTGAACCAGGAGCCAGGCCACGACAGCATAGGCGATCGCAACCTTGTAAACGTTGCGCCGTTTGAGCTCCGAAAAAAAAGAGGACTTGCGTTCGATCATTGCGGCATTGGTAAACCTACTTTTTTAACCATGCTTTTGTAACGGGGATCGCTGCGCAAACCGCGCATCAGTGGGTCAATCAAGAGGCTGAGAATTCCCGTGTCATGATTCTCGTAGGCGATTTGCAACCATTCGAAGGCCTTGTCCGTTTCGCCGCGCCAAGCGTAAACCTCGGCGATTTGGTAATCCAGCTGATTTCGTCCATTTGCGATGAGGTCCGCTAAAGCCGCGTCAGCCGCCGGACGATCTCCGCGGATCTGTTGTGCAAGTGCTAGCTCGAAGCGGCGATATCCATCATCTGGCTCCAGCTGAGCTTCGCGTAACGCCGTCTCGCCGTCACCACGCAGGATTGCCACGGTCACTTGCCATCGATGGCTGCCCGCAGCGGTCGGTTGCAATTCCGTCGCTTTGCGCGCCGCCACGCCCGATTCGTCCAGTTTTCCGGCAAATAAAAGGACTCGGGCAAGGTTGCCTTGCGCTATCACGGAAAGGGGATCGAGTTCTACCGCCTGTCGAGCCTGCCGCTCGGCCTCATCGAGTTGCCCCAGATAAACAATTACCCGCGCCAGCAGATCGTTAGCAGTGGGATTGCTGGGAGAAAGTTCTTTCGCGCGTTTCAGTTCACTCAATCCTTCAGCAAATTTCCAATCAATAAAAAAACGAACCCAGCCTAGAGCGGCGCGCGCCTCGGCCAGCCCTGGCGCGATTGCGACGGCCTTTTCCGCGTCGCTGCGTGCCTTAGACCACGCCGGCTCACGTCGGCCGGTGAGGTCTCCAATAAAAGTCCACGCTTCGGAGCGCTCCGCGTAAGCTAAAGCATAATCGGGGTCGAGGCGGATCGCCTGATCGAAGTAATCGACAGCTTTACGGTAGTCCTCGAGATTCCGACGCTGAAAATGGAAATGTCCCTGTAGATATGCGTTATGCGCTTCGATGTTCTTGGGCGTATTTCTTTGCGCGGTATCTGATCCCAGCAAAGTTACTTTCAGCGCGTCGGCGACTGCCTTGGCGATTTCTTCCTGAACGGCGAAGATATCTTTCAGTTCGCGATCGAACGTCCGCGTCCACAGCTGAATGCCGTCGGCGGCGTTCACGAGTTGGGCCACGATCCGCACCCGGTCGCCCTGTTTACGGACTGTTCCGTCCAGAAGCGTACTCACGCCCAGCTGCTTACCGATCGTTTTCGGTTCTTCTTTCGAATCTTTAAACCGAAAAGACGAGCTGCGACCGATCACCTTCAGCCCGGTGATTTGAGCCAGAGCTGCGATCAATTCTTCCGACAATCCATCAGAAAAATACTCGTCGCGAGGATCACCGCTTTCGTTAACCAACGGCAGAACGGCGATTGACTTTTGGGAATTCGCCATAGCTGCTTCGCTGTGTCGAGATGTTGCGTTTCCGGCAGAATAGCGCCCAAGGAAAAACAGACCGACCGACACAAGCACGCCAACGACCACTATGTAGATCCATGCGCCACCGATTGAATGTGGCTGCGTAGTATCGACATCTTCGGTTCGTTTGATTCCCTGCGGTGTGATCTCAAATGCCCAGGCTAGCAACACGGCCACCGGAAAACCGATGATGATCAAAACAACGACTAATTGAATTGCCCAATTCGGAACGTAGAAGACTGGAAAAACCTGCGCGATTCCCTGGGCCAATGCCCAGCCGGCCACAATGTAGGCGACCGCTACTTTATAAACATTCCGTCGTTTTAGCTCGGAGAAGAAGTGGTCGATCTTCATTTCGCTAGGTGCCGGAGTTCGCGCGCCGGCAAAATTTTTTCAGCCAGGGCGTCGAAACGCGGATCGCCGTGAAGCGGTTTGAGCATTGGATCGAACCGAATTGTGTTCAGATCGGGCTGGCGTTTGGCGAACGATTTCTCGAACCAATCCATTGCCTGGTTTCTGTCGCCGAGGCCGAGATAAATCAAACCGACGGAATAATCGGGCAGATAGCGGGCTGTTTTGGAGAGCTGTTGCAAGATTTTGAGCGCCGCATCCCGGTCACCAGCCAATGCTTTTGCATGTCCGAGCAATCCGAGCACGTAAGGATCGTCATCCAGCGAAATCGCTTTCTCGTATTCGGCAATCACGCCGGGCAGATCACCGCTGAGTTGGAGGGCCTCGCCGAGGTTGTAATGGATGTAATAAGAATTCGGGTCGAGATCGACTGCCTTGCGAAGTTGCGCGATCGCTTCCGGGTAGCGCCCCGCATAATAATAAGCGACGCCGAGGTCGCCATTTATCGGGATGGAAAGCGGATCCAATTCCACGGCGCGTTTCATCTCCGAAATCGAACGATCAAAATCGCCGATGGCTTCGAGAACACTGTTACCGAACCAGTGGT
>DASXMV010000154.1:0-26479 GCA_036495465.1 Candidatus Udaeobacter sp.
CTGTTAAGATTCCCGCTTGTTTGGTTGGTTGCGATGCTTGCGATTGGGAATTCCACCAGTACCGGCCAAACCAACGGACCGGTACCTCAAAACGTTCGTCGCGCCGCTTCGGGTAGCAATGTTCGACCAGGGAAAGCGCATCCAAACAATCCACAATATCCTTACCGTGGCCCCGCGAACATTGGTCAGCGGCCGATTGGACCAGCGCCAAATCAAATTCAAAACCAGCCGAGGAATTTTCTGGGGAACTATTCGCGGTCCAATCGAGAGGTGAACCCGGCTGTGGCAGCAATGGAAATTCCGCACCCGCGACCCTACAGTTCTCAGTCAAATGGAGAGGTAACATCTCGGCGCGAAATCGCGCAGACCGCGCCACCGGTCATGGATTCTGAGGCCGCGGCTAAAACAGACGATCCACAGCGAACCATGGGGTTGCCGAAGCCAGCGATTTCGGAAGGTTTGGAAACAATCGACGCACAAACCGTTGCAAAAAACGACAGTGTGGAACCAACCGCGCGTGATTTGGCGAATGGTCAGGTAAGGCAGCATAAGGCGAGGTTAAAGGGTGAAACTGGGAAGAGTCATTCCACTTATTCCGATGCTCTCCGTCGCAATTGGCACGAATGGCACAATCGCGATTGGTGGAAACAACATTGCAATACCATCGTCTTTGTGACCGGTGGTTATTATTTCCTGGACGCCGGCTATTGGTATCCGGCATGGGGTTACGATCCGTATAATAGCTACTACGATTACGATGGTCCGATCTACACCTATGGTAATCTGCTGCCGGACCAGGTGATCGCTAACGTTCAAGGCGCTCTACAAGAAGCGGGTTATTACTTCGGTGCAATAAACGGGTCGCTTAGCGTCGAGACGCGGACCGCTCTTATAAACTACCAACGTGACCAGGGATTGCTTGTGAGCGGGGCCATTGACGAGCCAACCGTCGAGACGCTGGGATTGTACTAGCAACGCTTTTGGCAAGCTTTGCCGCCGCCTCGAATCGCACTACCAGGTAGCACGGCATGCTGTCGCGGGTACTACCGCGGACGCCACTGATTGTTCGCTAGTAGTCAGGTTTTCAATTGATCATCGCGAGAGTGATCTTTAAGAAGGCTACCTATGAGCGATCTGAGTTTTCAAAATAATGTGCCGGATCCCCTATTGTCCGGGAAAGAATTGCCGACTTTCAAGTTCGAGTTGGACAAGTCCACAGGGAAAGTTCTCGGAAATAGCTTTGGCAAGGAAGCGACTGTCGAACAGCTTCCGATCTCGAAAGGAATTGCTGGTGTGTCAATGCAGTTGGAGCCGGGCGTAATGCGTGAACTTCACTGGCACGCGACAGCCGCGGAATGGGCGCTCGTTCTCAAAGGTCGCGTTCGCACAACAGTGATTAACCCGGCTGGTCAAACCGAAACGAATGACTTCGAGGCCGGCGATATCTGGTACTTTCCGCGCGGCCATGCCCATGTGCTCGAGTGTCTCGGCAATGAAACGACTCATTTCATTTTGATCTTTGATAACGGTTATTTCTCTGAATTTGGCACGTTCAGCATCACCGATTGGATCGGGCATACCCCCAAGCCGCTGCTGGCGAAAAATTTTGGTGTTCCGGAGTCAACGTTCGATCGCTTTCCAAAAGAGGAGGTATATTTTGCTCGAGGTAGCGTTCCGCCGGAATCGATACCGGAAAATCTCGAGGGTCCGCGCGTCTCGCCACCAGAAACGCACAAGTTTCGAATGCTCGCGGGTGCGCCGCATGCGATTTTCGAAGGTGGCCGCGAATGGCGCGTCGATTCAACACGATTTCCAATTTCAACGACTATTACTGGCGTAATTCTCGATCTTGAACCCGGCGCGTTGCGCGAACTGCACTGGCATCCAACCGCCGACGAATGGCAATACGTGGTCGATGGCGATCTCAGTGTAACAATGTTCGCGTCCCACGGTCGATTTCGCACGGAACAACTGCGCACTGGCGATGTCGCCTATATCCCACAAGGCTATGGGCACTCGATTGAAAACGTGGGGGGCAAGGCGAGCCGTATCCTGATCGGTTTTAATACTGGAATTTACCAGGCAATTGATCTTTCTGCGTGGATTGCAGGCAATCCGCTTGATGTTCTCGCGACGAATTTTGGCGTTCCGGCCTCGTTGTTTGAAAGGTTTCCCCGTAAGGATGTGTTTCTAGCCACAAATCGCTAAGATGGCAGCCTACGTTCTGCCAAAACCCCACGGTTTTAAACCATCCTGTGCTGTTCGCCAAAATTTGCGGTGGTAGTAGAGCACCGCTACAGGAAGAACTGCTAACCAACTCTGAGCCATGCAAAAATTGATTGAGTGCGTGCCGAACTTTTCCGAAGGGCGCGATCAAAACATCATTCGGCAGATCACCGATGCGATTGAATCTGTGGACGGTGTTTCGCTTTTGGATGTCGATCCCGGTGCGAGCACCAATCGGACTGTGGTGACTTTCGTTGGTAGTCCTGACGCAGCTGTAGAAGCGGCATTTCGCGCCGTTAAGAAAGCCTCGGAGTTGATCGATATGCGCAAACAAAAAGGAGCGCATCCGCGCATGGGCGCGACAGACGTTTGTCCATTTATTCCAATAAGTAACGTGAGCTGGGAAGAAGCAATTGCCTGTGCAAATCGTTTGGGAAAACGTGTTGGCGATGAATTGAAAATTCCGGTGTATTTGTACGAAAAAGCAGCGAGAGAAAAGTCGCGCTCAAATTTATCGGTAATTCGCGCAGGTGAATACGAAGGCTTTTTTGAAAAAATAAAGCAGCCCGAATGGAAGCCGGATTTTGGGGCCGCCACGTTCAATGAAAAATCGGGAGGAACTGTAGTCGGAGTTCGCGATTTCCTTGTTGCTTACAATGTAAATCTGAACACGAAATCCACGCGGCGCGCGAACGCCGTTGCATTTGATGTTCGGGAACAAGGGCGAGTGCAGACCGAAGACGGAACGCCATGGGGAAAACCGGTATTGGATGCCAAAGGCGAGTCCGTACGAATTCCGGGAATGCTGAAGCACGTCAAGGCAATCGGCTGGTTCGTGAAGGAATATGGTATTGCGCAAGTCTCAATGAACCTGACCGATATTGAAGAAACGCCCTTACACGTGGCGTTCGATGCCTGCTTCGACTCTGCTGCCAAACGTGGCTTGCGGGTGACTGGCTCTGAGATCGTCGGCATGGTGCCAAAGAAATGTCTGGTTGATGCAGGCCGTTATTTTCTCCATAAGCAACAATGGTCGGAAGGCGCTTCAGAGGAGGAACTGATCGACATCGCTATTCGGTCGATGGGCTTGAGCGAACTGAAACCTTTCGACCCAAAAGAAAAGGTAATTGAATTCAAAATCGAGGCTGCGGATTCCGGGAAATCTCTGGTGAAAATGAATCTCCGCGAATTTTGCAACGAGACTCTAAGTGATTCGCCGGCGCCCGGCGGGGGCTCCGTCGCAGCCCTGATGGGTGCGCTAGGCGCGTCGTTAGGCGGAATGGTTGCGAACTTGTCCGCAGGAAAACGTGGTTGGGACGATAAGCTCGAATACTTCAGCAACTGGGCAGTGAAGGCTCAGCAGCTCAAAGATGAATTGTTACTCTTGGTGGACAAGGATACCGCCGCATTCAACAAGGTGATGAATGCATTCGGGCTACCTAAAGAATCGGTTGAGGAAAAGGCTGCGCGGATCGCTGCGATCGAGCAGGCAACCAAATATGCCGCTGAAATTCCGCTGAAGGTCATGGAGACAGCGTCGAAGTCTTACCCGTTGCTCGTTGAAATGGCCGAGAAAGGAAATCCTGCCTCTGTCTCCGATGTCGGTGTGGGAGCATTGGCGACTCGCGCATGTATCGAGGGCGCGGCACTGAACGTGCGAATCAATCTAGCGCAGTTGAAAGATGAAAAATTCAAGACCGCACTCATCGACAGGGTCAGAAATGTGAGCGCGGACTCCGAGGTGAAGTTCAAGGAAATCAGCAAGGCTGTTGAGAGCAAGTTAACCAAATCGTGAAGTCACTGGCTGTTCTTCACGCTTCGCAATTGGTCACATTGGCCGGTCCCAGGCGGCCCCGAGTGGGACCCGAATTGTCTCAGTTGGCAATTATTCCGGATGGCGGACTGCTGATACGCGACGGCATAATTGAGCTCGTTGGCGCGAGCGATGAAATCAAGAATAAGTCCGGCGGTGCCGATGTTATCGACGCTCGCGGAAAAGTAGTTCTTCCTGGATTTGTCGATGCACATACGCATTTGGTGTTTGCCGGAAATCGGTTGGACGATTTCGAGCGTCGCGCGCGTGGCGACACCTACGAGCAAATCGCGAAAGCTGGGGGCGGGATCTGGTCAACGGTTGAAAAGACGCGGGCAGCCAGTGAAGCGGAGCTAGTCGTCGAAGCAAAAAAGCATGCCGACTGGTTTTTGTCCTGCGGGACGACCACTGTTGAAGCCAAGTCAGGCTACGGCCTCTCTCTCGAAGACGAGCTGAAAATCTTGCGAGTTATGAAACGCATCGGTGAGGAGACGTCACTGGAAATCATTCCGACATTTCTCGGTGCACACGCAATACCCCGCGAGATGCATGTCGACGAATATCTTGATCTTGTTATTGACGAGATGCTGCCGCAGGTGACTTCGGAGAGACTAGCTGAATTTTGCGACGTATTCTGCGAGTGCGGCTACTTCGATATCGAACAATCGAGGCGGCTTCTTACCGCGGCTAAAAAGCTTGGACTGAAACTGCGGGTCCACGCTGATCAACTCAGTAATTCGGGCGCGGCAAACCTGGCGGCCGAAGTGGAAGCCACAACGGCAGATCACCTGGAAAGGTGCGATGAGCACGGTATTGCAGCATTGAAGTCTGGGGGCGTTCAACCAGTATTATTGCCCGGCTCGGTCTATGCACTTGGATTGACCCGCTATCCTCGCGCCCGGGAAATGATCGAGGCCGGCCTTGCCGTTGTGATTGCCACTGACTTCAATCCTGGCTCATCGCCTACCTCGAGTATGCCGATGATCTTATCGCTTTCGTGCACACATATGAAAATGTCGCCGGGGGAAGCAATTTCAGCATCGACGATTAACGCGGCGTATTCGTTAGGCCGAGGCGATCGGATTGGCTCACTCGAGCCCGGAAAGTTCGCCAACTTCACGATGTTCGATTGCGCAGACTATCGCGAATTGGCGTATTGGTTTGGGATTCCACTGACGCATGGAGTTTATATCCATGGAGAAAAATCCCGCTAAACGCGCAGAGAAACCAAAACAAATGGAAGAAGAAATCTTAAAAGTTGCGAACCAATTTGTTGATGCAATCACCACGAATCATCGGGAAGCAATCGAACGATTTGTTACCGATGACTGGATCATCATCAATGCCGATGGCGGAATCATTGATAAAGAGCGCTTTCTTGGGGTGATCGAATCAGGAACTCTAACGCATGAGCTGATGGAATCCGATGACATGCGAGTCCGCGCGTATGGAGACTGCGCTGTGGTGACTGCGCTCACTCGCTCGAAAGGAAAATTCATGGGACAGGAATTTACAACGCACGAGCGGTCCACAGATGTCTTTGTGAAGCGCAATGGAGAATGGCGGTGCGCGCTGACGCAGCTCACTGCGTTTACAAAAAAATAAATCACGACGGACGGGAGGGCCCGGTTTGGCGATAAATTGCGGCGCTCGATGTGCGCCGTTACAGTGACTTTATGAAGGTCGAAGTTGAAAAGCAGCCGGGATCCGTTTCCACGCTGCAAATTGAATTACCGCCGGAGGAAGTATCCAAGGAGTGGGATGCCATCGCCAGCAGCTTTGCGCGTTTCGCCAAAATTCCGGGCTATCGACCAGGTAAGGCGCCGCGTGCGGTCATCGAGAAGAGGTTTCGCAAGGAAATTCAGGATGAATTGACCAAAAAACTCGTCTCGAAGAGTTACCATGAGGCCATCGAACAGGAACAGTTGCGCGTGGCTTCGCTCGCTAATATCGAAAACGTACAGCTCGGCGACGACAAGTCGATGCGGTTCCGCGCGACCGTTGTTACCGCACCGGAATTTGAACTGCCCCAATACAAGAACATTCCGGTGCAATTGCCAGAGACGAAGATTTCCGAATCGGAGATCGATGCGGCGATTGAGCGTTTGCGCGATCAGTCCGCCGACTTCGTGGATGTCCCCGAACGGGGAGTAGAGATGGACGATTTTGCGGTCGTCGATTTTGAGGGGTCCAGTGAGGGGAAACCGATCAGTGAAATTGCGCCTCAGGCGAGCAAGAACCTTAGTGGCGGAAAAAAATTCTGGTTGCGCCTCGCCCCCGGTAATTTCCTGCCGAAATTTTGCGAACAAATGATGGGTCAGAAACCGGGCGAAACGCGCTCGGTAACCGTCGATTTCGCGGCGGATTTTCCAGTTAAGGAACTGGCAGGAAAGCAGGCAAATTATGATGTTACGCTCCTTGAGATTAAACAGAAAGTCCTTCCGGCTTTGGACGATGAGTTCGCGGCTAAATTGATCCCCGGGAAAACTCTTGCCGATCTGCGGCACGTGATCGAACACGATCTGAGGCACGAGAAGGAGCATGAACTGGAACGAGCAAAAGAAGGGCAGGTAATGAAATACCTGCATGAGCGGATCCAGTTTGAGTTGCCTCCTCCTCTACTCAAAAGCGAAACGCGTCGCATTTTGGCTGACTTGGTGCAACGAAACCGGCAACGCGGTGTTACTGATGAGATGTTGAAGGACAAGGAGAAGGAGCTTATCGAAAGCGCCGCCGGGCTTGCTGCGCACCGCTTGAAAACCAACTTTATTTTGAATCGTATTGCCGAGGGCGAAAGCATCAAGGTTTCGGGGGACGACATCAACGCGCGGCTTCGTGAAGAGGCCGCGCAGTACAACGTTTCCGTGGAAAAAATCCGCAAGGAATTGAACGAACACGACGGTTTGGACGCGTTCGCGGAACAGATACTGCTGGGCAAGACTCTTGATTTCCTTAAGGCGAATGTTAGCGTCGAGGCAGCGCAAGAACCCGCTGATAAAGAAGAAAAATGATGAGTGTATCGAACGAAAATCTTTCACAGGTGCTGATCCCGATGGTCGTCGAGCAGACCGGCCGCGGCGAGCGCAGCTACGACATTTATTCGCGCCTGCTTAAAGACCGAATCGTTTTCATCGGAACACCGATGGACGATCACATTGCCAATCTGGTCATTGCTCAGTTGCTTTTTTTGCAGATGGAGGATTCCAAAAAAGACATCAACATCTATATCAATTCTCCAGGCGGCTCCGTCACGGCCGGTCTTGCGGTCTATGACACAATGCAGTTTCTCACGTGCGATGTGACCACTTATTGTCTCGGAATGGCCGCGAGCATGGCTGCGGTGCTGCTTTGCGCAGGCACTAAAGGTAAGCGTTTCGCGCTTCCAAATTCCGACATCATGATCCATCAAGTCTCCGGAGGCGCGCAGGGTGCGGCCAGCGACGTGGAGCGTCAGGTCGATTACATGTTCAAGCTGAAAAAGCGCCTGATTAGAATCATCGCGCAGCATACCGGCAAATCTGAAGAACAAGTCCGGGTTGATTCAGATCGCGATTATTATATGTCCGCCCAGGAAGCCAAGGCGTACGGGTTGGTGGACGAAGTGATTAAGTCTCGCAAGGAGGTGAAGCTACTCGATGGGGCGGTTTCTCCCTCCGCAGACCGGTCGGTGGAGGTGGCCGAAACCGCTTTGCCGCGCAAAATCGGAGGATAGAGAAGCGTCTCAAAGATATGGCTCGCGCATCCAACCTGACCATGTGCTCGTTTTGTGGCAAGAGCCATGCGGAGGTTCGCAAATTGATCGCCGGACCCGGGGTGTATATCTGTGATAGTTGCATAAACGTCTGCAAAAGCATCCTCGATAAAGAGCTCAACGAAGATGCACGTCGGCAATCCTCCAATATTCGTGTGCCTAAGCCGGCGGAAATCCGGCGCGCCCTCGATCAGTATGTCATCGGTCAGGAGGTGGCGAAAAAAACGTTATCGGTGGCTGTGCACAACCACTACAAGCGGGTGTTGCAAGCTGCGCAGCCAGCCGACGCCTCTGCGGCGTTTCAGCCGGATCCGTTTGCTGACGTTGAGATCGAGAAGAGTAACATTCTGTTAATCGGACCCACTGGTTCAGGGAAAACACTCCTGGCTAAAACATTGGCGCGAATTCTCGACGTGCCATTTTGCATCGCTGACGCGACGACGCTGACTGAGGCGGGTTATGTTGGCGAAGACGTCGAAAACATTATTCTACGCTTGCTTCAGAATGCGGATTACGACGTGAAACGGGCAGAAATCGGCATTGTTTACATCGACGAAATCGACAAGATCGGCCGCAAAACTGACAACGTAAGCATTACTCGCGATGTCTCAGGCGAAGGAGTGCAACAGGCGCTCTTGAAAATTTTGGAGGGCAGCACGTGTAACGTTCCGCCCCAGGGCGGCCGCAAGCATCCGCATCAGGAGTATATTCAGGTCAACACTGAGAAGATCCTTTTCATTTGTGGCGGCGCATTCATAGGCCTCGACAAAATTATTCAAAAACGCATCGGTCAAAAAGTAATGGGGTTCGGCAGCCCAACTCTCGAAGTTGAAGAGACGCTGCGAAAACAAGCCGTCCGCCATGTAGAACCGGAAGATCTGCTCGCCTTCGGAATGATTCCCGAATTTATCGGGCGTTTGCCGGTCGTGAGCTCGCTCGATGCGCTTACCGAAGAAGAAATGGTCGCGATTTTGACTGAAACAAAAAACGCGATGGTCAAGCAGTACACGAAACTCTTCTCAATGGAAGGCGTGCGTTTAACACTTACCAAGGATGCCTTGCGTGCATTGGCGGCCCAGGCGGTGACCAAAGGAACCGGCGCGCGCGCTCTTCGTTCCTTGCTCGAGCGGATCATGCTCGATATTATGTACGATGTGCCGAGCCGGGAAGATATTGCCGAGGTCACGATCAATCGCGCAGTAGTGGAAGGCAAAAAGCTTCCACTTATTCGCAAGAAACAGGACAAAAGCGCGGCGTGAGCCGCACGTGGCCGCGCAATTATAGCCTTAAAGCTACGTTGCTCAGCGGTCGCGAGGTCATAACGCCAGCCAGGCGATCCGCTCCTTGTAACTTCTTTTACGTTTCACTTCGCTATGCGTGTTTCCCTGGTTAACACCGGCACGGAGCTTCTGCTCGGCGACGTGCAGGATGCACATCTCGCGTTCATCGCGCGCGAGATTTTTCCCCTGGGATTACGCTTCGAAGAGCGCCGAACAGTTCCAGATTCGGACGCAATTCGACGGACGTTGGCCGAATTGCTTCCACGTTGCGACGTCCTGTTTGTGACGGGAGGCCTTGGCCCGACCAGCGACGACATAACACGTGAAATGGTGGCCGACCTGCTTGGGCTGGAGCTGCGACAATCTCCGGAGTTGCTGGCTTCGCTTCAGAAAAGACTTCGAGTGCGCGGACTTAAATGGACTTCTGGTATCGCGCGGCAGGCTGACGTTCATTCAGGCGAAGAGGTATTGCCGAACCAAAATGGCAGTGCGCCTGGCATTTACTTACGCGCAAACATCAATCCAGAAATTCAATCGCCGCATCTGTTTTTGTTGCCGGGTCCTCCTCGCGAGCTTCAGCCAATGTTTCAGGCATCCGTCATGCCGATTTTGCGCTCAATCGTTCCAGCTTCGGCTGTGGTCGAGCGGCGCCTCTACAAGATTGCCGACAAGGGTGAGTCACTGGTCGAAGAGGCCATTGGCGAACGTGTGCTGGCGGTTCCGGGAATCGAGCTTGGTTATTGCGCGCGCCCGGGTGAAGCCGAAGTCCGCATTGTTGGAAAAGCTGAGGCGATCGAACAGGCCGACGCGATTATTACGTCGACTCTGGGATCCTCGATTTTTTCTGCTGCAGATGAAACTCTGGAAGAGGTGATCGTAAAACTGTTGATCGGACGCCATCAGACGTTGGCTGTTGCAGAGTCGTGTACTGGAGGACTGCTTGCCAATCGCATTACGAATGTTCCTGGAGGATCGGAGGTTTTTCTCGCGGGCTACGTTTGTTACGCGAATCAGGCCAAGATCGACATGTTGAATGTCGATCCGCAACTGCTTGAGAAATATGGTGCCGTGAGTGATCAGGTCGCGCGCGCCATGGCCGAAGGTGCACGCATGTGCGCAAAGTCCGATCATGCTCTGGCGACGACCGGGGTTGCGGGACCGGGCGGCGGTTCTCCGGAAAAGCCCGTCGGGACCGTTTATATCGCTGCGGCCGCTCCGGACGAAATAATTACAAAAAGATTATTTTTTCCTACCGACCGCGAAACTTTTAAGCAAATTGCAACGCAAGCTGCATTGGAACTGCTACGCAGAAAATTGATTGGTAGCCAAAACAGAAAGACTTAACCACTCAAATTTTAAGGATTTAGAAATCGCCAACATATACGGGCGTGCCAACCTTAACGTGGTCGTAAAATAATTTTGCCCCATCAACAGATTCGCGGACGCAGCCATGTGACGCCGGGTAGCCGGGTAAGATTCCTATATGCATCCCGACGCCTTCGCTGGTGAGGCGAAGGAACCATCTCATGGACGCACCGGCAAAGTGCGTTCCGCTTGGTGCGGAATCACTGTTGGCACTGACCCCCGCGCGCACTGTACGACCGGAACTGTCAACGAAGTCGCCGTAAAGACTGGAGTGATGATTGGGGTCTTTTTCCATGACGGTGAAATGTCCTTTGGGAGTTTCGTGTCCGCTCCTGCCAGACGAAATCGGACCGTCCGCCACGACCTGGTCTCCAATCATCAGATAGGCTCGCTGTTTCGGGATCGACACTGCGATGCGCGTATTATCCGGTGTGGCTTCTTTGAGCAATGATTCATTTACCTTCAGTGGTGATTGTCTCTGAATGAAGGTTGTCGCTTTTCGCATCGGTGGCGGCGTAGCATTCGGCTGTCGTGGTTTCGGTCCAATGTGGAATAATTGGGCGCTGGCTGAAGACACACACGCGGCAACTAAGGCCAATCGAATCAAGGTCGGAACTCGCATAAATTAGCCGCCATTGTAACTGTTTACGCGCCGAATCCAACCCGATAACCATCGCGATTCGTGTCGGCCGGCCGGAGAGTTTTGGACCCGTCGAGTCAGGACCGAACTCGCTGCGCGCGCGAATTCGTCAACCGCACCCTTTTCCGAAGTGCCGTGAATGGTTTCCAGGACTTGAAGCAGCCCCCAGCCCTGGCCCTGGTACCGTTCGGTATGCAGAACGCCTTCTCCCTTGAAATTTACGTAGTCAATCAGGGCATAGCATCCCTGCGAAGTTTTCGTCAGACGCTCGAATTGTTCCTGTACATTGGCTCTTTCGGAAGGCGCCGCTTCGGCGAGCATTTTCGGCAGTGCCGCGTCCAGGCGGGCCAAAAGAAATTCCGCCTGTAGATCGATCGTATCGGTAAGGAATTGACGCAACTGATTCATCTCCGTGGAGTGTTGAGCTTGAAGAAATTCCGTTCGCGAGTTCCAGGGACATGGCTTGTCGGCGGTCCCGAGAAGTAATTTTGGCAGTTTCGCACCGCGCTTTGAGATAAAGCTCACCACCTTGGGAAAACTTTCCTCGAACGGTCCGCGTTGACCTTTGGGGTACCAGATGAAGTGACCGATGCCCAATGACGCAAAGTCTTCACCTTGGTTCCACGAAGTGAGGCCGGCAATCGTGCCGTTGCATTCGTTTTGCCAGATTTTTTTTCCGATTTTCAGGACGTCAGCGTGGGAGAGAGTGATCGCGTGGACGGGCTTGGGTAGAAAAGCAATCAGTGCGGCTAAAACGAGCGGGGCCAGCAAGCGCGAGCCCTCAGATTGCCAGTTTCGCTCTGTTCTTGACGGGCGACGTTTATCTATTAGCGTCGCAGTTTCCGCGGCGACAAATTTAACCGGATCCCCGCGAAGAACACCTTTTATGAAACAACTTATCGTCATTTTCAGCGCATCCTTACTTGCATTGCCTTTGTTTGGGCAAGACAAATCGGTACAGCTCAAGGACCAGAAAGACAAAGTCAGCTACAGCATCGGGCTGCAAATTGGATTCAATCTGGGCCGGCAAAAGATTGATATCAGTCCCGAAATGCTTTCTGCCGGCATCAAGGACGCCCTCGCCGGAAAACCACAATTGAACCCTGATCAGATCAAGGAAGTGATGACGACGTTTGAAAAAGATATGGAACAAAAGCAGAAAGAAGCAGGGGAGAAAAACAAGTCGGAAGGGACCAAGTTTCTCGACGAGAACAAAAAGAAAGATGGCGTAAAAACCACGGCAAGCGGGTTGCAATATAAAGTCTTGAAAGAAGGGAACGGGGCGCAACCGAAGAAGACCGATACGGTGACGGTGAATTATCGCGGGACCCTTCTCAATGGGACCGAGTTCGACAGTTCGTATAAGCGGGGACAACCTGCGACGTTTCCGGTCAGTGGTGTTATTCCCGGATGGACTGAAGCGCTTCAGCTCATGAAAGTGGGTTCAAAATACCAATTGTTTATTCCCTCGAGCCTTGCCTATGGCGAAAGGTCTGTTGGCCCGGATATCGCTGCGAATTCGACTCTGGTCTTTGAAGTAGAACTGCTGGATGCCAAGGCGTCTGCGACTCCTGCGCCCGCTGCCCCTGCAGTTGCGCCGAAAGCACCGAGCCCCGCGGCGTCGCCGAAGAAGTAACGCAGACAATCCTGTCCGTGAGGAATCTCAAGCAGGCGCGATTGCCTGCTTCTCAGATTCAGCGCGCACCCGCCGTTTCCCATTCAAGACGGGGAGCGTCGCCCCATAGGTCTTCGAGGCTGTAAAAAGATCGTTTGTCCCGGTGGAAGACGTGGACAACGACTTGCAAGTAATCCAGCACGATCCACTGGCTTGCCGGAAATCCGTCAACCGCCACGGGTCGGATGGAATGGTCTTCTCTCAAGCGGGTTTCAATTTCGTTTGCGATCGCTTTGAGCTGCGGTTCCGATGTCGCCGAGCAAAGCACGAAGAAATCTGTGAACGTCGAAATCGCGCGCAAATCCAAGACGACGATGTCTTCCGCCTTTTTGTTGGAGGCGAGTTCGGCGCACTCCTTAGCTAGGTGTTCGGGCGTTATTTCCGTTACTCCAGGTAAAGTTTTTCGCGGCGAACGATCTCTTCCACTGCCGCCGGTACGAAATACTGAATCGATCGACCGATGGCAACTCTCTTTCTGATTTCGGTCGCAGAAATATCGATTTTCCGGCGAATAATGGGATAGATATGGCTGGGTCGCTGGCCGCTGCGATCAAGAACAACAAAGCGAACCATCTTTTCCAAGTCGGCGAATCGGCGCCATTTTGTAAGGTTACCGACGTTGTCCTCGCCGATCAGGCAGTAAATCGTTGCGTCACCCATCTGGTGCCTGATTTGCTCAACTGTATCGATGGTGTAAGAAGGCGGCGGCCGCCGCAGTTCGCAATCATCCGCAGCAAATCCAGGTTCGTTTTCGATAGCGGCTTGTATCATCGACAATCGTAAATCGTCTCTCGCAATCGGCGCGGACTTTCGAAGCGGTGACACCCGAGCGGGAATAAAAATTACTTTCTCGAGTTCGAGTCTCTCGAGGGCCTCGCGCGCAACGATAAGATGGCCGTGATGAATCGGATCAAACGTACCGCCGTAGATTGCGATCTTTTTCAACACACAATGCTTAATGTTCAACGCCCAACATTCAACCAAAAGCATCCTTTAGGGTTGGACATTGAATGTTGAGCGTTGGGCGTTACTCTTTGCCGCCAATGAAAACCGATTCCCTCGGCCAATTAATCATGACTGGAGTGCCAGGGAAGGAGCTGGACGCTAAGACAGCGAAGTTATTCCGGAAAGTGAAACCGGGGGCATTTATTCTATTTGGCCGCAATATCGAAAGTGCGCCGCAACTCAGAAAACTGATCGACGATTTGCGCGATTTAAGTGACATCGACCCCATCATCACAATTGATCAGGAAGGCGGCCGCGTCTCACGTCTCCGATTAATTGGGAATGAACCGCCGAATGCCCAGCAGTTGCGCGACAGGAACGACATCGAGCTCATCCGACTTCATGGCGATATCACAGGCCGATTGCTGCGTCTTTTCGGTTTCAATCTCGACCTCTGTCCGGTGCTGGATATTTCGTTCGATGACAATGCAGAAAACTCGCTTCGCGGACGGTGTTACGGAAAAACAGTCGAGCAGGTTGTTCGAAATGCCACCGCGTTTAATGCCGGGCTGAGAGAGCAGGGGATTGCCAGCTGCGGTAAACATTTTCCCGGTTACTCGGCTGCGGGCTCCGACGCGCATTATGAATTGCCGCGAATCGATCGCACCCGCGAAGAACTGGACCGGAATGAGCTGGCCGTATTTCGTCAATTCACCCAAGCCGTGGATAGCATGATGATCTGTCACGGTTGGTATCCCTGCTTCGAAGCAGAAAAGACGCCCGCCACCTTATCACGCCGAATTGTTACCGATTTATTGCGCAACGATTTCGGTTTCGATGGTCTCGTCATGACTGACGATCTCGACATGGGCGCGATCCTTATCGGGTATCGGCTTGAGGATACAATTCGCCTGGCGATCGCGGCAGGGAACGACATGGCCATGATCTGCCATCGCATTCCGGAAATCGAGAACGTTCAACGATTCCTCGCCGAGTCGCCAACGGATCAAATCGATCACGCGTTGGAAAGCGTCGCACGATTCAAAGAAAGAATTACACCACCCGACGAATTTTCTGAAAGAACCTTTCGCAAGATCAACGATGAGATTTGGGAGCTGCGTGTTGCCGTCCTGGGAGAAGAAGGCGCAAGACAGACGACTCCTCTAAGCGTCCAACGCTCGCCCGTAGAGATGTTCTGATCGGAGCGGCGAGAATTTTCCGTGTGTGAGGGCGGGCATGCATCTTGACCCGTTCTGCGACTCCAGACTATTCTGGGTTTTTTGTGCGCGTCGAACTCACCATCCGCGGAATAATCATAGGCGTGATCATCACGCTGGTTTTGACCGCCGCTAATGTGTACTGCGGTCTGAAGGCCGGTCTGACTTTTTCCACATCGATCCCAGCTGCCGTGATCTCAATGGCGATACTGCGGAGTTTCCGAGATGCGACCGTTCAGGAAAACAACATTGTGCAGACGGTTGCCTCCGCAGCCGGCACGCTGTCGTCAATTATCTTCGTGCTGCCGGGGCTGATCATGATCGGCTGGTGGACTGGATTTCCATTTTGGATCTCTTTCGCGATCTGCGCGTTGGGCGGCATTCTCGGCGTGATGTACTCAATTCCTCTCCGTCGTGCGCTAGTAACTGGCTCGGACCTTCCGTACCCCGAGGGCGTTGCCTGCGCCGAAGTACTCAAGGTTGGGAGCGGAGGTGACAGCAAAAATGCTTCCGACGTCGAACATGGACGCGCTGGTCTGCTGGCCGTGTTATGGGGATCGATCGTTGCAGCTGTATTTGCAATCGTTGTTGCGACGCAAATGTTCGCGGCCGACGTCGCGCAGACCTTTCGAATCGGCCGCAATGGTGCTGTGAGCGGGTTTGATTTCTCGTTGTCCTTCCTGCTACTTGCGATCGGCCATTTGGTTGGTCTGTCAGTGGGTATCGCGATGCTCATAGGCGCAGTGATTGGCTGGGGCTGGGGCGTGCCGCATTACTCTGCCCTTGCGCAGGACGTGACGACGGCTGCCGGCGCGCTGGCACAAGCTACGTGGAGCCGCAAGGTGCGTTTCGTCGGCGCTGGTGCCATCGGCGTCTCGGCGATCTGGACATTGCTAAAGCTGGTAAAGCCCGTTGCGAGTGGTCTCGCCAGCGCGATGGCTGCTTCGCGCGCACGGAAAGCTGGCAAGGCGGACACGCTGCCAATTACCGAACGCGACATCCCAATCGGTATTGTTGGTCTCGTCACGTTGGTGTGCATGCTGCCGATAGGCTGGCTTCTCGCTTATTTTGGTAATGAGAGCGGTCTCGGCGCGCACGTGGTGACGCTCACTATTGGGGGCGTGGCATACATCGTCTTGATGAGCTTCTTTGTCTCGGCAGTCTGCGGATACATGGCGGGTCTGATTGGTTCCTCCAACAGTCCACTGTCCGGCATTGGAATTCTGGTGGTGATTGGCGCCGCGTTGCTGCTCGTGCTCGGCGTGAAACCGTACGTTTCGCCGAGTTCGGGTAAGGCGTTGATGGCATTCGCGCTTTTCACAACCGCTGTGATCTTCAACGTCGCCGCAATTGCAAACAATAATCTGCAGGATCTTAAGACCGGCCAACTGGTCGATGCGACACCATGGAAACAGCAGGTGGCCCTCATAATCGGTGTCATCGCGGGCGCGGTCGTGATTCCGCCAGTGCTTGATCTGATGAATCATGCCTATGGTTTCATGGGAGCGGCCGGCTCCGAGCTACGTCCGAATCCACTGCCAGCGCCTCAGGCAGGACTAATCTCATCGCTCGCACAAGGCGTCATCGCCGCCGATATCGATTGGAGCCTGATTCGAACCGGCGGATTGATCGGGGTCTTCATTATTCTGCTTGATGAAATCCTCGCGCGAACAACACGTCACATGCGTGTGCCGCCGTTAGCGGTAGGACTGGGAATCTATCTGCCCACGGCGAGTACTCTTATGGTTGTAGTTGGCGCTGTGATTGGATGGTTTTTCGACAAGCAGGCCGACCGCAGCCCGCGACCGGAGGCGACGAAGCAGTTGGGCGTACTCCTCGCGTCGGGTTTGATCGTCGGCGAGAGCGTTATCCTGGTTGTCATCTCTGCAATCGTCGCGTTCTCCGGCGTAGCCGCACCGCTGGCATTGGTCGGTCCTGGATTTGAAACTGCCGGCAAAATCATCGGCGGTCTGGCCTTTGTAGTCATCGCGGCGCTGCTATATCGTTGGATCTGGCGGCTGGCTAACGGTGCAGCCCGAACTTGAGTGCAACTGCTGTGAAGAAAAACCGGAATTGGTCACTTTGGGTTGGCTTTCTTTTCTTGCTGGCTGGATTTCTCAGTTACGCCTTTTTCGCGCAATTCCCTGTCACCCGTGATTTCCCGTGGGCAAATTTTTTGTTATTTGCGATAGGCGGAATTTTGCTTGTGGTCGGTCTCTTTCGAGCATTTGGCAAACCGCGGGTTTATCGCGGCAAAATCCTCGGACCAATTTTAGCAATACTGGGAATATGTATGTTCGGGTTCTTTTCCTATGTGTTCTTCTATGTGCTACGGGAGGTGCCGCCTTCAACTGGAGCGCCGCGAGTTGGACAAAAGGCGCCCGAGTTCACGTTGTTGGATCAGGACGGGAAGGAGGTCTCCCTTCGTGATCTCACCACCAGATCGAAGGCTGTCGCGCTGATTTTTTATCGCGGTTTTTGGTGACCATTATGCAACTCCGAGTTGCGGAGTTTTCAGCAGCGGCTGCAAGAGCTGGAATCGCGCGGGATTCAAGTCGTCGCCATTAGCGTGGATCCGCCCGATATTAATCGACGCCAACGCCAAAAACTTGGCTACACGTATACATTCCTGTCCGATCCTAAAGCGGAAGTGATTCGACGTTACGATCTGCTGCATCGTGGTGCCGGACCCAAAGGCACGGACATTGCGCGTCCGGCGGAATTTCTCGTTGATTCTTCAGGGACAATTCGCTGGGTGAACCTTACCGAAAATATCGCCGTACGAGCACGACCCCAACAGGTTCTGGAAGCCTTTGAAGAAGGAGAACGGGCTGTTCCTCAATAATTGCAGGCCACGAAGGGGCGGTTGTGGCGATTGACTGCGCTCCGCCAAATCAATAGGTTGATGCGCGCGTGCATTCTGAACTGGAACAACTTCTTATCCTCCAAGATCGACAGCAGAAGATCAGGCAAATCGAGGCTGAAATAGAGACCGTTCCGCTGCGGCGCAAGAATCTCGAAGCCCAACTGGCCGCAACCGAAAGCGCAGTCGACGGTTTGAAACAAAAAGTGCGTCAGATTGAGGTGGACCGAAAGAAATTGGAACTCGATGTGGGAACACGCACCGATGGCATCACGCGTTTCAAGACTCAACAGTATCAAACCCGGAAGAACGACGAATTTCAGGCGCTCGGACATGAAATTGAGCGGTACGAAAATGAAATTCGCAAAATCGAAGATGACGAGCTCGAACTGATGGTAGAGGCGGACAAGGTCAAGATCGACCTGGCAGAAGAAGAAAAGAAGGCAACCGGGGTTAGGGAATCAATTGCACGGCAAACAGCCGATCTCGATGAAAAATCGAAAGCTTTGCAGTCGCGGTTGGAAGAATTGACCAAGGAACGGGCGGACCTGGCCGCAAAGATCGACGAGGATGTGCTTGGCAGTTTCGAACGCCTTTTTAAGAGCAAAGGCGACGCCGCAGTGGTCGCAATCGAGCACGGAGTTTGCACAGGCTGCCACATGAAAGTGACAAGCGCCACGGCGGCTAGTGTCAGGGCCGGGAAGGAGATCGTGAGCTGTGAGAATTGCGGCCGTATTCTCTACGAGCAAGAGTAAGGACGATCCTTTGGCTTACACATTGAACCGAAAAGAAATCACGTCGCCGTCGCGAACGACGTAATCCTTTCCTTCCAGCCTAATTTTTCCCGATTCACGAGCTTTCGCCAGCGATCCTGCTGCAATCAGGTCATCGTAGGAAATCGTTTCCGCTGCGATAAAACCGCGCTCGAAATCGGAGTGGATGGTTCCGGCGGCAGTTGCCGCTTTGTCGCCGGCGTGGATGGTCCATGCCCGCGATTCTTTTTCACCGGTAGTCAGAAACGTGCGCAGCCCCAGCAAATGATAAACTGCCCGGATGAGCCCGTGCACGCCAGTGTCCTCGACGCCCAAACCCCGAAGATAATCCAGCGCCTCCTGTTCGCTTAGGTCGACCAGCTCACTTTCCAGTTGTGCGCTGATAACGATTGCCTCAGTCGCGAAATGGTGCCGCGCGTAATCGCGAACGGCCGCGACGTACTTTGCGGCGCTGTAATCGGGGTCAGTGCCGGCGGCTACAGTCGCCAGATCAGATTCTGCGACGTTGCAGGCGAAGATCGTTGGCTTTGACGTAAGCAGAAAGAAATTGCGAGCAGCCTCTTTTTCCTCCGGCGTCAACGCCGCGGTGATAACCGGCTTACCCGCATCCAGATGAGGTAATAGCTTTTCGATGACGGCGTTCTCGTTCCTTGCTGTTTTATCACCGCTCCGCACTTCTTTCTGTAATCGATCGTGCTTTTTTTGAAGCGAGGCCAAATCGGCCAGTACAAGCTCGGTATTGATTATTTCAATATCTCGAATTGGATCGATGGTTGCGGTGACATGATGGACATTGCTGTCCTCAAAACAGCGCACCACTTGCACAATCGCGTCCACTTCGCGGATGTGATGGAGGAATTGATTGCCGAGCCCTTCGCCTGCGCTCGCTCCTTTGACCAGTCCGGCAATGTCGACGAACTCAACCGCGGCGGGGACAATTTTTTTGGAATGCGAGATTTCCGCGATGCTATCTAGACGCGGATCAGGCACGATTACGACACCCACGTTCGGGTCGATCGTGCAGAAAGGGTAATTCTCCGCGGGCGCCTTGTGAGTGCGCGTGACGGCGTTAAAAAGCGTCGATTTCCCGACGTTTGGTAGACCAACAATTCCGGCGCTGAGCATGATAACTAATTCCTCCTCGTTCTCGTCCTCGCCCTCGATCTTCGGATTAGCGATTCCGAGGCCACAACAGACGACGTGTTTACAGAACGGCCTGATTCATAGCCGAATAATTCTCGGGCCGCCGGGATTTGAACCCGGGACCTCTTGAACCCCATTCAAGCGCACTACCAAGCTGTGCTACGGCCCGATGAAGCGGATACTGTTTGCTACTTCTGGGTCGGAGGCAAACCTTTCTGCCAATGCGGTTGAAAGCGACCAGTGTAAAAATTCTGTGCCGTTCTTTTATTACGGTTGCAATTTTGCTCTGCGTAATCGGCGCGACGCCCGCTCAACCGCGCGATCAGATCAAGTTGAACCAGGACGCCTTTGTATTTGCCCGGCAACTGATTAAACAAGGGCATTTCGTCGCGGATCGCAAAGGCGCGTGGAGCGAGCATCGCCCTTCAACAGACGACGAGAACGAGTTTATCCGTGTGCACGGATTCAGCGAATATGCCAAATGGCATTTGGGGATCGACGATCGCTACGCCGAAAACACGAAACGAAGATACAAGTTTCCTTACGGCGACTTCAAAAATGTTCACCGTTGCGGCGTGCTTGCTGTCGAATCCAGAGCAAATGAACACAGATACTCCCAAGTCGAAAATGTTGCAGTTAAACTGAGGATGATGATCGAGACACCTCGGGATACGCCGTAAGGCGCGTCATTTGTTTGCCGGGCTGTTATTTCGAGCCCCAAGCCGTTAAAAACGCATCGATCAGTTCTGGCAGTTCGTTGCTGTAACCACCCTCCAGGATCGTCGCGACAGGAATGTCGATTTCCCGCAGCCATTTCCCGAACGTTGAAAAATCCTCATGTTCGAGCGTCATCTGCACCAGCGGATCATGCGCGTACGCATCGAAGCCTGCAGACACAAGGAGCAAATCGGGTTTGAATTCGATCAATTTATCCAGCGCCCGTCTGGCCACCTCGAGATGATGATCTCGCGGGGTTCCCGGACCGATTGGATAGTTCATAACATTTGCAAAGGATTTCGTGCCCGTTCCAGGGTAACCGGGGAACTGATGAATGGATGCAAACGCGATTTGCGGGTTGTGGGCGACGATCGCCTCGGTCCCATTGCCGTGATGCGCGTCAAAATCCCAAATCGCAACGCGTTCAACGCGTACCTTTGTCTGCGGGATCGATGGTCCCGGTTGGTCTGCACCTCCGGCTCCGGCAGCAGCAAGCGCATCGAGCGCGGCGATCGCGACGTGGTTAAAATAACAAAATCCCATCGCCCGATCTCGGGTAGCGTGATGTCCAGGCGGGCGCATCAGACTGAATGCGCGCTCGCCCCCCAACGCTGTCCGTGCCGATTCGATCGCCGCGCCGGCAGCACGCAAAGCGTGATCGTAAATCTTTGGATAGACAGGCGTGTCTGCGTCAAAGTCACGCCTTGGGTTCCTGATCTTTTCCAAATGGTCGCGCGTATGCGCCCGCAATATCGCCGCTTCGCTGGCAGAGTCGGGAATGCGCCATTTCCAGTCAGGATGTCGCTCCTTTAGTAGTGGGACAGTGCGCGCGATTCTGGATGGCCGCTCAGGATGTACTGGTGCCGAATATTGCAGGCAGCGTTCGTCGTGAAAAACAATCATGGTGTTTGCAAGCTGTCGGTTAAGCGGATATTCGGAGACCTATAACTGGTGTGTCATATTGAGCGAAGCGAAACATCTCTGTCTATTGGTGCGAAAAGCAAACGGGGATTCTTCGTTCGTTCAGAATGAATTTATGATGCGGCTTTTACGACGATGTTGAACGGCCGGAAAATTGTGGTGGTAATGCCCGCTTACAACGCTGCCCTCACTTTGCAACGCACCTACGACGAAGTGATGGCCCAGGGAATTGTTGATCTGATCATCGTCGTGGATGATGCAAGTCGTGACGATACCGTCGCGATCGCTCGCACGTTGGATCGCGTCCAGGTAGAAGTGCATCCAGAAAATCGCGGTTACGGCGCAAATCAAAAGACCTGTTATCGCCTCGCATTGTCAGCGGGCGCGGACATCATCATTATGATTCATCCCGACTATCAGTACACGCCTCAGCTTATCCCGGCGATGGCGGCGCTGGTAGCGAGCGGACTTTATCCCTGCGTGCTTGGTTCTCGTATCCTTGGCGGAGGTGCGCTCCGTGGCGGAATGCCTTTGTGGAAGTACGTCTCCAACCGGTTTCTGACGCTTACAGAAAATATTCTCATCGGGGCGAAGCTCTCGGAATATCACACCGGTTATCGCGCTTTTTCGCGGCAATTACTGGAGCGCCTGCCGTTGGAACGAAACTCTGACGATTTCGTTTTTGATAATCAGATCCTTGCGCAAATCATCGCGCTCGGCTGCGCCATCGGCGAAGTGACCTGTCCGGCCCGCTATATGCCAGAAGCGTCATCGATTAATTTTCACAGAAGCGTGCGCTATGGTTTGGGTTGCCTGGCAACGGCGTTGCATTTTCGTCTGGCGCGCTGGAAGCTCGCGGCGCCAATCGTTTAATTCAGCGTAAAACAATTGTCCGTCTTTAGGATCAATAGCGCACGCGAACCAGAAATAATCCCTGAGCCGGAGCCGCAAAACGACCGGAGCCTCTTCGACCGAAGTCCAGCTGTTTAGCGATATCCGCTATCGGGATTTTGCCGAAGGCCGATTTCACAAGAGAACCTGTGATTAAGCGAACCATCTTGTAGAGAAACCCGTCTCCGTCGAACGAGATTGTCATACACGGTCCTCTCTGCCGGACCTGTATCGAATGAATCGTCCGGACAGTACTCTTCTCGGGCTTGCCACGATTGGCGGCGAAACCGGCGAAATCGTGAGTACCGACAAAATGCGTAGCTGCTCGTTTTAACATTTTAAGATCGATAGGACGTCGGATATGCCACGCTCGACCATATTCCAAGGGCGGCAGGACAGGAGCTGCCCAGATTCTGTAACGATAAATCTTTCCTTTCGCCGAAAGCCGGGCATGAAAATCATCCGACACGTATTGCGAGCGAAGAACGCGAATCGTTGGAGATAACAGTGCGTTGAGCGCTTCGGTCCAACCGGCAGCCGACAAGCGATCGTTGGACAGTTCTACGTGAGCGCATTGCGCGAGCGCATGCACGCCCGCGTCTGTTCGCCCGGCGCCGTGAACGCGCAGGCGTTTGCCAAGGATCCGCTCAAACGCGTTCTCCAGATGGTCCTGAACCGTGTTGCGATGAGATTGGCTTTGCCATCCGGCAAACAGCGCGCCGTCGTACGCGATGACAAGTTTTAGTCGGCGCGACATGGGAATAAATCCCGGTGATCACTGAATAGTGATCGGTTGCAGAGATCGCTGCTTATACATCACCGATCATTCATGTTCTGCATTTGCAGCGCGTCGATCCAGATAGCTCTGCAAAATCATTTGAGCCGCTACTTGGTCGACATAAGCCCGAGTCTGTCGCGTTTTCTTGCCCGCGTCACGCAATGCCCGGTGGGCTGCGACGGTGGTTAGACGCTCATCGGAGGTAACCACCGGGCATGGCAGAATGGCACGCAACTTTTCTACGAACTCAAGCACTTCAGTCGCCGCTGCTCCGATTTGGCCGTTCATCTGGCGCGGGACGCCAGTTACGACGTGATCGATCTTTTTTTGGCTAACGATTTCAGCTATCCGCGACAATGTGTTCTTGTCTGCCGGAATAGTTTCCAGCGGATGTGCCAGCAATTGTAACTCATCGGATATTGCTGCTCCGATGCGCACCCGGCCAAAATCGAGGGCCAAAATTGGATTCATCGCGCGTTGGTTCATTGCAACTCTGGAGGGAGTTTGCCGATCAAATTCTTAATTTTCTCAGCTTCGTGCCGGTGACAGACCAGCAAGGCATCTTTTGTTTGGACAACGATGAGGTCATGGACCCCAAGTAGCGCGATGGTGCCACGGCTTTCCTCGAAAACGATGTTGTTGCTGGAATCGAGTGCGGTAATGGCGCAATTGGCGGCGTTTCCGCGTTTGTCTTTTTCGAAATAATTCGCGACCGCTCTCCAGCTTCCGATATCGTCCCAATCGAAACTGGCCTCCACGACAAGGACGCGGTCCGCCTTTTCCATGATCGCGTAATCGAAGGAGATCCGTGGCAGTTGACCGAAGCGTTCACGCAGAGCGCTTTCGAAATTCTTCGGTGCACGCAGTTGCGAGATGAAATCTGCAAGCTCTGGCGCGTGCCGGTTAAATTCACGGAGCACTGTCGGCACCGTCCAGACAAACATGCCGGCGTTCCATCGGAAATTTCCTTTTCGCAAAAATGATTCCGCGAGATCGAGATTAGGTTTTTCACGAAACCGCACGACCCGGCGAACTGAATCGCTGTTTTGGTATTTTTGTAAGGGAACCGGCTTGCCTTGCTCGATGTAGCCGTATCCGGGACAAGCCCAGGTTGGTTTGATCCCGATAGTGACAAGTTCGCCTGTCTCTTCGGCCGCGTCAGAAGCCAGGGCGAGCGTCTCCTGAAAAGCCGCGCGGTTCGAAATCACGTGATCCGCAGGTAGAACCAGCATCGTCGCTGCGTGATCGCGCGCCACGACCCAGCCGGTCCCAAGCGCAACCGCTGCAGCTGTATCCCGTTTTTCCGGTTCGGCAATGATGTTTTCCTTTGGAAAATTCCAGAGGAGTTTCCGAACTGCGCTTTCCTGTTCGCTATTCGTGAGAATCAAAATGCGTTCGTTCGGAATAAGGCCTTCAAGGCGACCGAGCGTTTCCTCCAGCAGAGTCTTGTCGGAAACGAGGCGCAGTAGTTGCTTGGGGCGCCGACGTCTGCTCAACGGCCAGAAGCGTTCGCCGCTTCCGCCGGCGAGGATCAGCGCGTATATCGGATTGGGCATGTTCGATGCAAAATGGGAGGATCCTTCGAGTTGCGAAAATAGCCGTTTCTTTTTCCCAAACGCTACGTATATGGTAGGCGATGTCTTTCCCGATATCCATGTCAAAAACGTCTGAGCAACTGCCAATCGATCCGTTGCTTGCAGTCACTCGTACTGCCATTGGAATCGGCGTCGGTATATTAATGGCAGACAAAATCAAACCTTCGATTCGCCAGGCAGCAGCGATTGCGCTCGTTACCATCGGCGCGTTGGCAGCCGCACCATGGCTTGTGAAAATTACTCTGGGGCAGATTACTCGACCGGAATCAGAGTGGGGGAGCCGTGCCCGTCTACGGTCTATCCGTGGCGACTCCGGTTACACATCCGACGAAGACATCTATTGAGCCTATTCGGTAGCCACCGGCCTGCGGCCGGTTAGTAAGATCGGCCTTTTACTACAATGAGCGACGGCCCATAGGGCCATGGCTACATCGAGTCCCGCCAGCTTCCGGATCGCTCAGTCAACTTGTTCGCTCACTCTTTGGATTTTTGAGTCGTGCTCCTTGAGATGAGCGACAAGACCTTCCACGTCTTTCTTTAATTGAGCGATTGTTGCGTCCTGTTTCTGAATCTTACGATCTTGTTCTTCTAGTCTGGAGTGTTCTTTGAGAAACTCATTCAGTAGCATCGCGTTCACGGCGTCGTAACGCACAGTGAAGATTTCGCCTTTCTCGTCGCGCACCACCAGGTCGGGATTTACTTCGGCGACCTCTTCGGCGATCAAACCAAACTGGGATGTGTCAGTCTTATCGTTCTTGTAACAGAAGGTCACCGGCTTTAGCGAAAGAATGGATTCGCTGTCGTTTTCCATGGCTTTGATTTTGTGCTTGAAACGGCGTGAGGAATTCATTGTGCCTAGCTGACCGTTCGAATCGATTAGCACGTTGACGGCATTCGCAACTCCGGTTGTCGCCCCGCGAATACCAGCGATGAAAGTCTGCGTCTGGGTTCCCTGGAGGCCAATGCGAATGGTTTCGGTATCGGCATTGGCCCCGCCGTTTCCAATATGGATATTGTCATTGCCCGCGAGAACAGCGATCCCAGCACTCTCGCCCAAGGCGATGTTGCCTGAACCAGTTGCGCCTTTCAATGCGTTGGCCCCAACGGCGGTATTGGCATTGCCGGTTGTATTTGTTTGGAGTGCGTCAAAACCGATCCCGGTATTGTTGTTGCCGTTTGTATTGCCTTGCAGGGCTTCAAAACCGTCGGCTGTATTATTGTTAGAGCCGGAATTGCTAAACAGGGCTTGCCAACCTGTCGCCGTATTGCGGTCACCGCTCGTGTTGGAGGAAAGAGCAGACACACCGGTGGCCGTATTTTGGGATCCGGTCGAGTCATTAAAAAGTGCAACGGCTCCAATCGCCGTGTTGTCTCCGGCGATGGTGTTCTGCGAGAGCGCCGAAATGCCTACGGCTGTATTGCTGTTGCCAGTCGTGTTTTCAGTAAGTGCACCAGCGCCGATCGCTGTATTGGTGTTGCCGTTGGAGTTGTTAAACAGGGCTCGATCACCAATGGCCGTATTGAAGCTGCCAAAGAAAACTCCGTCCGGATTCACGTTGGCCGTACCAGTATTGTTAAAAAGCGCGAATGATCCAGTCGCGGTGTTCGAACTCCCGCCCACATTGCTGAAGAGTGCTCCCGCCCCAATTGCGGTGTTTTCACTCGCAACGTTAAGAAGAAGCGTCCCAGCACCAACGGCCGTGTTGAAGCTGCCGTCAGTCAGGCTTAGGAGCGAATATATCCCAACAGCGGTATTATAAGTGCCGCCGGTGAGGCTAAGCAGAGCTGATGCCCCTTCCGCCGTGTTGCCGCCGGGATAGCCTCCATCCGGCGGAGGAGTGACTGCTTCTGTCATTGGGGAAACCGCGAAGCAGCCGAATGCGAAA
>DASXMV010000155.1:0-3184 GCA_036495465.1 Candidatus Udaeobacter sp.
AACTGTCTTTGGGCTGAGATGCAATAGCCTGGCAATCTCTCGCACGTCCTTGCCTTTGCCTATCAATTCTAGAATTTCAAGTTCGCGGTCGCTAAGTCTCTCGACTACATCCGTCTCGTCCTCAGAATCACGATGCGCGAATTTTGTAATCACCTGCGCAGCCATGGCGGGGCTGAGATAAGGCCGGCCGTTAAAAACCTCGCGGATCGCCTGAATCACATTGGTCATGGCTTCATGTTTCATGACGTAGCCTTCCGCTCCGGCACGCAAGGCTCGCAGTGCGTAAAGCGATTCATCGTGCATCGAGAGAACCAGGATTGGGAGTTTTTGAAATTCTGCCCGTATATTTTTGATCAGCTCAATACCGTTGGCACCGGGCAAGCTAAGATCAACGATCACCAGATCGGGATGAAGTTTTCGAATCACTCCCATTGCTTCCGCGGCAGTTCCCGCTTCCCCGCAGACAGCGAACGTCCCTTCGGAATGAATCATTTCCTCCAAGCCCTTTCGAAACAACGGATGATCGTCCACAATCACGATCCGTTTCGCCTCAGGCTCATCGCATCGCGGGTTTTGATTCGTCGAACGCGTGGTACAGGTTTCGTCTGTACCTTCTTCAGCAATCTTTCTCGAAGTAGCTGAATGATTTTTTGTCTGTATTGGGTTTTCCGCGCGACGGGTCATCGATTTACCTTCTGGTTAATACTTCGCCGCTCACCGGCGTAACAGATGCGACAAATTTAGATTATCAACGATTCGGACCTTTCATTGGAGCGTCTGACCATTCGCTTTTCCGTTCGTGTTACCAGAGGCGGGTGCGAGGTTTGGGAAATGACAGGACACACATGTTCCACCTCCTTTGGGTCGCTCGATGTCGAAACGACCACCCAGTAATTGCGCGCGGTAATTCATAATGTGAAAACCAAGGCCTTGCTTCGGTTTCAGTTCATCTGACAGGCCGATACCGTCATCAATGACACGTAGGACCATTTCCTGTCGTGCCTTCTCCAGCTTAACCACGATTTGCCGGGCTTGCGCATGCTTGTTGGCGTTGATGACTGCTTCGCGTGCAATGCGATAGAGGTGTGTAGCGGCACTATCGTTCTCGATGCGGAACGACGGGCTGACTTCCAATCGACAGGGTGTTTTCCAGATCTCTCGATCGACCAAATCTTGCAACGCATCGACGAGTCCGGCTGAATCAACATCGAGTCGATGCAAAGCGCGGGAAAGATCACGAGTATCGGACGCAGCGTCATTCACCAATTGCGCAATTTTGTCGATGTCACTGACTTCGATGACGCGATGATTCTTCAACCGCATGGCGATTGAGCGGGCCATGAATGCGACCGCCGTAAGGTGTTGGCAAAGTCCGTCATGTAGTTCCTGGCCGAGTCGTTGTTGCTCCCTGTCACTGACAGAAAGGATTTCACCTTCCAAGCCCTTGCGGCGCTGGATCTCGTTACTCAATTCAGCGTTCGCCATGCTTAAGGCTTTCGTGCGGTGCTCCACGATCTCCTCCAATGCTTCCTTCGATTGTCGCAGGGAGTCCTCCGCTTGTCGGCGCGATGTAATATCGACGACTACAGCGACAACAAATTTGGATCTCCCCACCGGATCGCGTTCCGGCGCATCGCAAACGTTCACCCAGATAATGGAGCCGTCCTTGCGGACGTAGCGTTTTTCAAGTTCGGCCGACGCACCTTTTCGGGTGGCGCTCTCGAATGCATGGGTCGTTCTTTCAAGATCGTCGGGATATGTGATTTCGCGGACCGATTTGCCGAGCAGCTCGGATTCTTTATAGCCAAGCATCTGACAAAATCTGGGATTTACGAATTGGATCCGTCCCTTGAGACTGTACCGCACCATTCCGGCATTCGATTGTTCTACAATCGCGCGAAGTCGCTCTTCCGAATCGCGCAGAGCTTCTTCGTCGCGTTTGTGTTCAATCCCCTGCGCAAGCTGGGTGGCAATCGTCGCCGCCAATTTCACCTCGTCGTTGGTGAATACGTGCGGTGCGTCATAATAGGTCATGAATTTGCCGATCAATTTTTGACTGCTGACCAGCGGAATGAATGCAGCGGCGCGAATGCGTTCGTTTCGAATGGTTGATTTCAAGGGCTTCGGAAGATCGGCAACATCGACATTATCTATACAAACAGGTTTGGGATTCTTTTCCCCCGGTTTCCATGGCGAATGACCCTCTACGGCCTTGCGGTATTTTTCTGACAAACCGCGCCAGGCGACAAAGCGCATCACGTTCTCATGATCGAAAAGCAAAATCGACGCGCGATTGCAGCTTAGAGCGGAAAGAATCGCCTCCAGCGCCGCTTCATAAAGTGCGCCAGTGTTTGTGGCCATGTGTTGCAGTTGGGCAAATCGATAGAGTGCGCGCTGCTGTTGCTCTGCGCGTTTGCGCACCGTGACATCAGTGTTGGTTTCGAGAACTGACGCACGTTGTCCGGGCGCACCCCGGTCCAAACTCCACCGTGACAAGACGGTAACAGTTTCACCATTCTTTCGAGTATGAATCAATTCACCCGACCAATGATTATCGCGCTCCAATCTTTTTCGAATGTTTGCAAGATTTTCCGGATACGCCGTCTGTAAGAGTTTGTGCGTAACTTTTCCGAGCGCTTCCCTGGCTGAGAAGCCGTACATTTCCTCGGCGCCGCGATTCCAATAAACGATCCGGTCTTGATCGTCACGGACGATGATTGCGTCATTCGTTAAATCGAGGAGTCGCGCCTGTTCAGACAGGCGTCGTTCCGTTTGTTTTTGTTTCGTGATATCGCGAGCAATTTTTGACGCGCCGACAATTTCCCCTTTCGGGTTTTTGATCGGCGAAATCGTCAACGAAACATCGATCAGCCGTCCATCTTTCCGGCGGCGAACCGTTTCATAGTGATCCAATGATTCACCACGGCAAATTCTTTGCAGAATCTCTTGTTCTTCATTTTGCCGATCTTTGGGAATCAAAGTCCGGACCGATTTGCCGATAATTTCTTTTGGTTTGTATCCAAAAATGCGTTGGGCGCTTTGGTTCCAGTCGGTGATGATCCCTTTCAAAGTCTTTGCGGCGACCGCGTCATGCGACGAATGAAATACCGCGGCCAGGTGCATGGCTGCCATCTCTGCGCGCTTGCGCTCGGTGATGTCGAAAAGAGAATTGATTGCACCGACA
>DASXMV010000156.1:0-4105 GCA_036495465.1 Candidatus Udaeobacter sp.
TGCGCGTGGTCTTTCGGAATTTTCCGCTAACGATGCACGAGCACGCACGGGAAGCCGCGCTGGCCGCGGAAGCGGCGGGGCTACAGGGACATTTTTGGGAGATGCACGACGTCCTCTATCGAGAACAGGAGACGTGGAGCAAAGCTCCGAACGCTCGCGAGTTGTTCGAATCTTATGCTGGAACGATCGGTCTCGATCTCGACAAGTTCAAAAAAGACATGGAGGGCGAAAAGACCAGGGAACGAGTCGAAGCCGATCGCAAGCGTGGCCAGTCACTCGGGATAGAGACGACTCCAACTCTGTTTATCAATAATCAACCGGTGGAGCAGAAAGATAAGAATCCGCAGGGCATTCGCGCCGAGATCAACGCTGCGCTGGAGAAAAAATCGCAGACATGACCGTAGCGCGATTTCGCACGATCATTTATGTCGTTGCGGCGATCATTTCGCTGGTGGGGCTGGCAGACGCAACTTACCTCTCGGTGCAGGCCTTAACGGGAGAGACACTCGGCTGCGGCGGATCACCGGATTGCTTCCGAGTTCTGGGGAGTGCGTACTCCAGGGTAGCGGGAATGCCCGTGGCCTTGTTTGGCGCGGTGGCTTATTTTAGCGTGTTTATGTTCGCTACATTCGCAGGGTTTGGCTATAGACGCGCGCGGATGTTTCTCATTCTAACTATCGCTGCGATGTTTCTGGCTACCCTCTGGTTCCTTTATGTTCAGGCCTTCCTCCTGCACGCCTATTGCCGCTATTGCCTGTTCTCGGCGGCAATTACATTTCTTCTCGCCGGGCTGGTAATCGCCTTGCCACCGGCGCAAGACAAAGTTGCCACATAGATTTATCCACTTCTTGTCTTGCTCTCATTCTTGCTCTCGCTCATGCTTTCTAGAATCCGCGCTGGAGCACGAGCGGAACTTTAAGTAAAACCCGAGGGGATTATCGGCCTTATGCGAATTCTGGTGATCGAGGATGAAAAGAAAACGGCCGCCTTTCTAGCAAAGGGCCTGCGCGAAGCCGGTCTCGTTGTCGATCTCGCGACTGACGGCGAGGCGGGGCTGACTGCGGTGCGTGCGAGCACATTCGACCTTCTGATTGTGGATATCATGCTTCCGAAAAAGGACGGATGGGCTGTGGTCGAAGAATTGCGCGCGGCCAAGATCCAGACACCGGTAATCTTTCTGACCGCCCGTGACAGCGTGCCCGATCGCGTAAAAGGTCTGGAGCTCGGCGCGGACGATTACGTGGTGAAGCCGTTCGCGTTTTCGGAGTTGCTAGCACGCGTACGTTCCCTTCTACGTCGTACCCCTGCGCGTCGAGATAAGTTACGTGTCGACGATCTGGAAATCGATACGCGCCATCAACGCGCCGAGCGAGGCGGTGTTCCGTTGAATCTCACCCCAAAAGAGTTTCTCCTGCTCGCCCACCTGGCTCGTTCGGTGGGTGAAGTAGTCTCGCGCGACGAAATCGCCGAGCATGTGTGGGACATAGGCTTCAAAACCGACACAAACGTGGTCGACGTGGTAGTGCGTCGCTTGCGGGCAAAAGTGGACGATCCGTTTAAGAGCAAACTGGTCCACACTATCCGCGGCATGGGTTATGTTCTCAAAGCGCCCTGAGCCGCGCTCCATTGCCTCGCAGCTCATTTTGCTTTTTACGCTGGCTGCTGCACTCCTGCTCGCGTGCGGACTGGGTGTCTTTTACTGGATCGTTATTCGCCACGCCTTTGCGGAAGACAACGCCGTGCTCGCTGACAAAATAGATGTATTGCAAAGGAGTTTTCAACAAAGCGGCGGATTGGCTGCAGTCCATGCGGAGATCAACCCGACAGGTAATCGGGAGCGTGCTCCGTTTCTGGTGCGGGTAATCGATCCGTCAGGCGCGATCGTCGGACAGACAACCGGGATGGACACGCTGTTACCTACAAACGTTTTTCCCCCGCCTTCTTCACACGAAATTTCAGTGCCAACTGAATATCGAGTGGCCGGGAAATCATTTGCGTTAACGACAAGACGCGCGCTCGCAAATGGCCAGCCATTTACAATTCAGGTCGCTCAAGATCGTTCTAGTGACGAGCAGGTCGAAAGGCGGTTTGGTCTTTTAGCTCTGATTGTGCTTTCGGGCAGCATTCTCGCTTCTATTCTGATTGCGATTCCAGTCACCCGGCGCGGTCTGCGTCCATTGGAGGAAATGAGGCGTTCGCTCGAACGAATTGGGCCGACGCACCTGGACGAACGTTTGGGTCCCGCGAACTGGCCACGCGAACTTCAGCCGCTTGCTATCGCTTTCGATGAAATGCTCAAGCGACTTGATGACTCCTTTACACGGCTTTCCCAATTCTCTGCCGACCTCGCACACGAACTGCGAACTCCCATCGCCAATATGATGGGGGAAGCACAGGTGGCTCTGTCACGCGATCGCAGCCCAGCCGAGTATCGCGAGACAATTGAATCCGCCATTGGCGAATGCGAGCGACTTTCCGGCATTGTGGACAATTTGCTTTTCGTTGCGCGAGCCGATGCCGCGCGCGAACCGGTCGAGCGGAAGCGATTTGACGCGCGCGTGGCAGTAGAAAAAATCGCTGCGTTTTACGAAACGATCGCGGAAGATCGCTGTGTCGCGATCAATTGCAGCGGGGAGGGAGAGATTTCTGCCGACCCCGCCCTGTTTGAGCGCGCGGTGGGCAATCTGGTCGATAACGCGCTGCGGTTTACTCCCGAGAACGGTTTTATTGAAATCGCTCTTAGCGAACATGCGACGGATTTCGAGGTCGCCGTTACCGATAACGGTTCAGGAATAGGGCCGGAACATTTGCCGCGCGTGTTCGATCGGTTTTACCGCGCCGAGTCATCGCGCGGCTCCGATGGAGCAGGCTTGGGCCTGGCTTTGGTAAAGTCGATACTCGATCTCCACGGTGGCACCGCCAGGATTCAAAGTGAGATCGGTCACGGCACCATCGTAAGTCTCAATTTTCCGAAGCGAGCCTAAACTACCCAAAACCCAGCGCTGCAAGATGGCGAACTCCAAAATGCCGTAAGTTCCAAGCCGGAATTCTCAGTTATTTTTGTGTCTTGACTAACTTTCCATTCGGATCGACTTCGAATCCCCATTCTTTACCCTGCGATCGCACAACGACCTCGTAGTTCCACTTGCCATTGGCGTCGTCTTCTCTTTTCACCCGGACGACCTCTCCGCCAGCGGCCTTTTGGTTAATTGTCTGTTGCACGGATGTGGGGAGTGACTTCACCGAAACCATTTCCCCAGGTTGGTTTGCCGCCTGCGCCGCCACGCCGCACGCGAGGCCAGCACCGATCACTGCTGTTAGGAATAGCGTCTTTGTTTTCATAGGTTCTCTTTCATTATTTTCGCCAGTAGTCGAGGCGTTCTCTCCTTAGAGGATTCGTTAATTAGACGGCTATCAGTCGGGAAAGAGGAAACCGTATATTTGGCGTGTCCAAAATTTGTTCTTGCCAAAGATTACAATTTTGTAATTATAACAGGAATTCGACCAACCAAACAGGCATGCCGGCGTTAGCTCTCCATTCATTTTCGAAAGCGATTGAGATTCCCGCGGGGGTTCGCGATCAACCATTAGTCGCGTGTCAACCCTCGGCGCGTCTCAGCGCAATGCTGGAACGATTCGGCATCCACGTGCTCGGCGACTTACATGGACGGAAGGTGGTTGATTTCGCATGGGAACGAAATTGTGGACCAAAAACATTGTACGAACTCGACTTGCTCACGCGACGAGCGCAGTTTTCCAATGGGAATCGGTCTCGCAACGGTCATCAGCGCGGTTTCGTACACGCTTTGCACACGCCTCTGCATAGTCCCGCGGCGACAAGCGGAGAATTGATCACCCGAAAGATGCACGAAGACGGAGGCAGATTTGCCATTCCGGAATCAATTTGCCATCTCCCGTTTAACGAATTGCCGATAACAAGGCGATTGGCGAATGTGCTCCGAGTAATCGGTGCTCGGAATTTAGGCGATCTCAACGGACGCAGCGCTTTTGAATTACTTCAATACAAGGCCTGCGGCTGGGGCAGGATCAGCGAAATTCAGCAATTGGTTGAACGCGCCGTTTCGGGCGAATTTGATGTTGGGCA